>JBKCXY010000001.1:0-14533 GCA_046315835.1 Pseudobdellovibrionaceae bacterium
ATCTCAAGGTGTTAGAGGTCGTATTTGACTGCAAAGCGGGAGAGTTAACTCCAGAACACTTCAAAGATTCTGCAAGAACACAGGAGCTCACTGTCGTTGCTTCTGTTTATTGGGATTTGCTCCGAATTTATGACACATCTGAACGTTACGGTGATCGAATGAAAGTGGCTGCAAATAAGTTGGCACTTTTCTTACGATTCACACCCATATATCCCGATATTTTGAGAAAGGCAGAGTCCTTTTCAAGAACGGCAAGAAACCCAGCGATTATGAAGCAGTTTCTGAAAATGTCCTCCGAGGATAAAGGAAAGTGTTTCATCGCAACAGCTGCTTTTGAATCGGAAGAGCATCCCGTAGTGCTCTCATTACGCAAGTTCAGAGATGAAGTTCTTTTGTCAACAATACTTGGGCGATGTTTTGTTGATTTCTATTACTTCGTGAGCCCGCCCATTGCTAAATTTTTGAACATCTGCAGCAGTTTGAAACCCTTGATCCGCCTCATTTTGCAAGGCCTGGCAAATCTCTTGAATCGTGCTTCTCGTCATTAAGTTTTATCTTGCTTTGAGAATTCGGTTATTGCGACAGTTTTAGTATGAATATTTCTACTCGAAAATCGAATCATATTTTTGATTACGTTATTGTGGGATCTGGATTGAGCGGATTAGCGATTGCGACGGCTCTTTCAAAGGAAACTCAAAATATCCTGTTAATCGATGGGGCAGATTTTCCTGGCGGACATAATCGAGCAATTCCAACTCCCCTCGGTCCGCAGAATAATGGACTGAGATTTTTGCCAGCGACTGAGTTATCCATCAAAGCCATAGACTTTCTAAGTTCTGTCATTGGCGAAAAAATTGGGTTTGAAACGACAGAAAATCCGGCGCTCACTTATGAGGATGGCCAAGTGAAGTCATTTCTTGGATTTGGAGACCAGCCACCGGCTTTCTATGACGAAATTTCCTATTTCACAGCACCAAAGACACTGAAGCCAGACTTGGATACCCATGAATGGATCCAAAAGCTCATTCAACAATACCAAGGTGAGTTTCTGCTCAGAAGTCATGTCACCAAATTTGTGACAGAGAATGATCGAGTGACGCAAGTTCTGGTCAATGGACAAAAAATTGTCCAAGGCACAAATTTTATCTACTGCGGGCCTATTAAAACACTGAAGCCTTTGCTCCCAGAGGGTGCTTTGAATTTCCGAGCCCTTCAGAAAATGTCGAAGACCAAGTATTGGACCGCCGTGTGTTTGGATCTTTTGCACGCAAAACAAGTCACTCAAGAAACTGCCATTCATATCCTGAACGGGACGACCCACGATGAAGTAGGACCCTGTGCTGGCCTCTTTCAAGAGGCGGCAAATCTGAATGGAGAGAGCGTCCAGTACTCACAGTGGATGAGCTTTATTGATGATCAAGATGCCGAAGAGTCTGAGAACATTGCAGCTGCTTTGAAAAAAATGAAAAAGCAGATCAAGCGCGCTTACCCTGAAGCTCTGGAGAATCTAAAGTTCGAGCGAATTTTGGTCGTCCCCTCACTGATTGGCGATGGCGACTTGAAACTGACGGGGCAGCAGACCTTGGGTTCAATTGAGAACCTTTGGATTGGCTCTCCTTCGGTACATCCTCAGCAAAATATTGTAGGTGCTCTTCTCCAAGCTGAAATGGTGCTCGCTGCTCTTGGGTTTAGGGAAGCTTCTGTCCAAAACCAATCTGTCTCGCTCTAGAAAGCGCTCAACACTTTGGTGAGAACCTCCATTACTAGGTCGTCCCGCTTTGGAATCCCAAAGCGCTCATCACCATAAGGAAAGTCCTCAGTTCGGCCTGTCTTTTCGTATCCTCGACGTTCATACCAAGCAATGAGCTCTGGTCTTTGCCGGATCACAGTCATTTCCACAACCTGAATGCCCCACTCCCGGCGACAAAAATCTTCTGCTGTCGACAAGATGTGCTTCCCCAGTCCCTGGCCTTGCAGCTCAGGGTGCACGGTGAACATTCCAAGGTAAGCTGTCCGTGAATCTTTTTTGCTAAGAAAAACGCACGCCAAGATTGCTGGCTGCTTTTCATAAACAAGGATGACTGAGTCCTTCAAATTCATCTGATCGATCAATGACTGGCGATCTGTTCTTTGCCCTCCAAGGAGCTCAGCTTCCGTCGTCCAACCCTTTTTGCTGAAATCCCCCCGATAGGCCGAATTCACCAAATCCACTAATTTCTCAACATCTTGAATTACTGCTTCTCTAAGTTTCATCTCTTCCTTATATTGACCCGTGTTTTGTGCTTCTAAGGAGTTTCCAATGTCTTCCCTTCAAAGTCGTCAGTCAGGCAAGTGGATCATCGCTTTCATTTTGATCACTGCTTTTGCCATGGGTGGCTCTCTCTATTTCACATTTTCACATTCCAAACAACTGCGCGATGAAGTTGCAAATCAACTGCATGTCGAATTTGAGAAGTATCTGATAACACAGGGAAAAACCGAGAAGGTTCCCTTCAGGCTGGAGGTTCGCCAAGAGGATCTTGCGCTTGTGCTCGGAAAAACATCTCCATACTCTCTGGAAGTTCTTCAGCCCCACTTTTTGAGCTGGTATCAGCTGCGCTTCGGGGATTCCAAAAAAGGTAAGCCTTTAGCTGAGTTAGAGCCTTAATTGAGCCCCAAAAAAGGCCTTGCCTGCCCCTAGGGCAGGTGCTAAACCCATCCCACGATTAACACGCACTCTCGGATATTACTGGTGCCCGGAGAAATGGGCCATTACTTGGGACTCCCCCAAGTCACTGTCTGAGAGGAGGCTTAACCAGATAGGAGAAACACATGGCACAAGTGACCATGAAAGAGATGCTTGATGCTGGAGTCCATTTCGGACACCAAACCCAGCGTTGGAACCCAAAAATGAAACCGTATGTTTATACTGCTCGTGGCGGTATTCACATCATCGATTTGCAGAAAACAGTTGTCCGTGCAAATCGTGCGGCTGATTTCGTCAAACAAATCGCTGCTGACGGCGGCCGCTTGATTTTTGTTGGAACAAAAAAACAAGCTGTTGAGCCTGTGACTGAAGCTGCACAAAAATGTGGCCAGTTTTTCGTCACAAAAAGATGGCTGGGCGGAATGCTCACAAACTTTGAAACGATCAAAGCTTCCATCGATCGTCTGAGAAAAATCGATAAAATGCGTGAGAACGGTGAATTTGAATTCTTCACTAAAAAAGAGCGCGCAAAGATGGAAAAAGAATATCTCCGCTTGTCTGAATTTTTGAACGGCATCAAGGATATGAAAGATAAGCCTGCAGCGATGTTCGTGGTTGACCTTCCAAAGGAGCACATTGCCGTTGCTGAAGCAAAGCGACTGGGAATTCCCGTCATCGCTATCGCGGATACAAACTCTGATCCAGAGACCGTCGAATATCCTATTCCAGGAAATGACGATGCGATCCGCTCGATCAAGCTTTTCGCAAATCTCGTTGCTGAATCCTATGTTGAAGGCGCTAAAGATTACGAACAAAAGCTCCGCTCTTCAACGGACAAGGCTTCTGATGTAAAAGAAGAAAAAGCAGCTCCTGCAAGAGAAGAACGACCTCAAAGACGTGGTCGTGGAAAACCTGCAGAGAAATCAGCTGAAGGTCCAACAGTTGTTAAGGTTCAAAAAGCTCGCAAACTTGTTGCGGCTGGTTTGGCTGAGAAAATCGAAATCGAAGCTGAACTTGAGAACCAAGAAAAACCAACTGAAGAAGAAAACTAATTCTGAGATTTTCATTCCTAGGCAGCCCGTAGAACATCTATCGGCTGCCTAAATTTAATTTGAGGAGTAAAAAATGTCTGTATCGGCAACACAAGTCCGTGAATTGCGTGAAAAAACAAATGCTGGAATGCTTGATTGTAAAAAAGCTCTCGAAGAGACCCAGGGAAATTTTGAGGCTGCTGTTGAGTGGCTCCGTAAGAAAGGTCTCGCTTCTGCAGCCAAGAAAGCTGATCGATTAGCTTCAGAGGGTATGGTTGCTGCTTATGTTTCTGGCGGCAAGCAGGGTGCCGTGATTGAAGTGAACTCTGAAACTGACTTCGTCGCAAAAAATGAACTGTTTAGAACTTTCGTAAAAGATCTCGCCGCTCACATTTCAACTTCATCTCTTTTATCTGTTGAAGCACTTTTGGATTCAACAATGAAGGGTGCCAAGATCGGCGAAACTTTGAAGGAATACATTGCGAAAATTGGCGAGAACCTCGTTGTTCGTCGTTTTGACAAAGTTGAAACTTCAGGCTTTGTTCACTCTTACATCCACGGCGATGGCAAGATTGGCGTTTTGGTTGAGCTGACAACTTCTAAAAATGATGAAGCTGTTAAAAATTTCGCAAACGATGTTTGCTTGCATGTCGCAGCCATGAACCCCATCTCTTTGTCTCCTGACCAGGTTCCAACAGAACTTGTCGAGAAGGAGAAAGAAATCTTGAAAGCAAAAAATCTTGAGCAGGGTAAAAAACCTGAGATGATTGAAAAAATCGTTGAAGGTCAAATCCGTAAGTTCTTGGCTGAAAGTTGCTTACTTGAGCAGGCTTTTGTGAAGAACCCAGATCAAAAAGTGAAAGACTATTTGGCCGAAACTGGGAAAAAAGTTGGTGAAGCTTTCGCAATTAAGCGCTTTGTGCGTTATGAACTCGGTGAAGGTTTGGCGAAGAAGACCAATAACTTTGCAGAAGAAGTTGCTGCGCAAACTCGTGGTCACTAGTAACAAAGGAACTGACTTTGTCTAAATCTGCTTACAAAAGAATTCTATTGAAGCTTTCTGGTGAGGCACTCGCTGGGAAGCAGGGTACTGGAATTAACACCCAAGTGATTCATCAAATCGCTGAGGATGTGGCAGATGCCTACAAAGAAAAAGTCCAAATTGGAATCGTGATTGGTGGGGGCAATATCTTTCGAGGTGTTGCCGCCTCTGCGGAAGGAATGGATCGCGCGAGCTCTGACTATATGGGGATGCTTGCAACCTGTATCAATGCTTTAGCTCTTCAAGATGCTCTAGAAAAAGCAGGTGTTCCTACTCGTGTTCAGACAGCCATCGAAATGGCTGAGATCGCTGAACCCTATATCCGTCGACGTGCTATCAGACATCTTGAAAAAGGCCGTGTCGTGATTTTCGGAGCGGGGACCGGAAATCCATATTTCACAACAGACACTGCGGCCGCTCTCAGGGCCATGGAAATTAATGCTGAAATTCTGATGAAAGCAACTAAGGTCGATGGGATTTATGATAAGGACCCGGTCAAACACAGTGATGCTGTAAAGTTTGATAAAATTAGCTATCTCGAAGTCCTCAGCAGAAATCTGAAAGTGATGGACTTGACTGCCGTGAGCCTCTGTATGGACAATAAATTGCCTATTCTTAGTTTTGACCTTGGCACCAAGGGAAATATTCGCAAAGCTGTTATTGGTGAAAATTTAGGAACCCTCGTACATTAACTTGGAGGTCTAAAATGCTTGGAGATCTGAAAAAAAGAACTCAAGACAAAATGGAGAAGGCACATACTGCCCTCCAAAATGAACTCAAAAAAATCCGAACTGGCCGAGCCCAAGTATCGATGCTGGATTCAGTTCGTGTGAATTACTACGGAAACATGTCCCCTTTAAACCAAGTGGCGGCAGTTTCTGCGCCGGATGCAAAATCTTTGTTGATTGCTCCTTGGGAGCCATCAATTCTCAAAGAAATCGAACAAGCGATTGTAAAAAGTGATATCGGCATGGCGCCAATCAATGACGGAAAAGTGATTCGCTTGAAAGTACCTGATCTGACCGAAGAACGCCGTAAAGACCTGGTGAAGCAAACAAAGAAAGTTGTTGAAGACGCCAGAGTCGCTATTCGAATGTCTCGTCGAGATGCCAATGAAGAAGTGAAGAAAGCCCTCAAGGATAAAGCTACATCTGAAGATGAAGCTAAAAAGCTTGAAGCAGATATCCAAAAAATGACCGATGATTATATTAAGAAGGTCGACAGCACGGCTGACGAAAAAGAAAAAAGCATCATGACCATCTAACCTCGAGTAATGGTGAATGAATTCTTTGAAACATCTCGCAATTATTATGGATGGAAACGGCAGATGGGCCCAATTGCGGGGAAAGCCGAGAACTTTTGGGCACATTAAAGGCGCTAGAGTTGCCAAGAAGATCATCACCGAAGCTTCCGATCTCGGCCTTGAGTATTTGACCTTGTATGCTTTTAGTTCAGAGAATTGGTCTAGACCCTCTACTGAAGTTGCTTTTCTCATGCGTTTATTGAAAAGGTACCTGACAAAAGAAACTGATAATCTCATCAAAAAGAATATCCGCTTTCGAGCCATAGGTGACTTGAAGAAGTTGCCAAGAGATGTGTTCACTATGGTTGAATCCGCTCAACTGAAGACAAGCTCTTGCACTGGCCTCACTGTATCTTTTGCGATTAGCTACGGAAGTCGACATGAGATCATTTCTGCCGTTCAAAGCCTGGCTGAAAAGGTGGATTCTGGCGAACTAGAGCCGTCACAGATCTCTGAGGAACTGCTGACTCAAGCTCTGAGCACTTATCCCGCACCAGACCCTGATTTGGTGATTCGAACTTCAGGAGAGCAGCGAATTTCAAACTTTTTGTTGTGGCAGATCGCTTACTCCGAGTTTTATTTTTCAGAAGTTCTGTGGCCAGACTTTACGGCTGCAGATTTGCGAGCTGCTTTGCAGGATTATCAAATGAGAAACCGTCGCTTCGGTGCAGTCAGGTTCAGTGATGAAATCCCTCTTAGTTAGATCACTCTCTGCCATCGTTGCAGCTCTTTTCGTTGCTTTTCTTTACATCAAGTTCGATAAGAGTGGGCTCATCGGGCTTTGCTTTTTAGGAAGCACTCTTGGTGTTCGCGAGCTGATTCGCATTCTCTTTGCTTGGGATGAATCGCTTCTTTTGAAATCTATATTTGCAGTTTTTGCATTTGCAATTTTTTGCATCACAATTTTGATCCCAGAGCACTCTACTCTGGGTTTTTCGGTTCTTTCGATCATTTTTTGTTCAATCGCTATTCTTTACGAGAAAAAGTTTGATGACCTCACTCATCTCTCGCTTTTTCAGGCCAAGTCTATTCTTGGATTTTTTTATGTGGGGCTTTTACCAGCATTGGTTGCGCGCATTCTGAATCTTGACCAGGGAGAGCTGTGGTTTTTCATGATGTTTGCTGTGGTTTTTGCTGGTGATACCTTCGCTTACATCTTTGGCTTGCTCTTCGGCAAAAAGAAAATCCTGCCAAATATTTCCCCAAAGAAAACAATCGTTGGTTCAGTCGGTGGACTTTTTGGATCAGCTTTAGCAACAATTCCTTTTTGGACTTACTTTCCGAATGTTCCACCATGGTATTTCGTGAGCCTCGCTATTTTCACTGGCCTCATTGCACAACTGGGTGACCTTTTTGAGTCCATGCTGAAGAGAGTCGCCAATGTGAAAGACTCGGGCCGATTGATGCCCGGCCACGGTGGAATTCTTGATCGTATTGACGGGGTGCTTTTTGGTGCCCCAATCCTTCTTGCAGGAGCACTGTTCTCACAAACTTTGTTTTGAGACAAATTGAACTGTCCTTCTGTCTAGGCAGTGATTCATTTTGCTTCGCACAGTCGACATTTAGTTGGTGACCCATTTAAAGGGAAGTACACTGTCGAAACTATGGATTACTTTTTAAGTTTACTTTCAAGTGGTGCCTCTGCAATTATTCCCTTCATCATCCTTCTGGGTTTGTTGATTTTTGTCCATGAGCTTGGACACTTTCTCGTCGCTAAGTACTTCGGAGTGAAGGTGGAAGTGTTTTCATTGGGCTTTGGAAAAAAGATTTTTTCTCATAAACGAGGCGACACTGTTTATTGCATCTCTCTGATTCCCTTGGGAGGTTACGTCAAAATGTTCGGTGACGAACTCGGCGCTCAACTTTCAGAAGAAGAGAAAAAGGTTTCATTTACCCACAAGCCAGTGGGCCAAAGAATAGCTGTCGTTCTTGCTGGTCCTTTGATGAATTTCTTTTTTGCAATCTTCGTTTTTTTCGTCATTGCTTTGATTGGTGAGGATGCGAAAGCTCCAAAGGTGGGAGATATTGCCGAGTCGACGGTGGCCTATCAAGCGGGCTTCAGATCGGGCGATACGCTTCTCTCTGTGAATTCCAACGCCGTAAAAACTTGGGATGACTTTCAACATTTGATTTCCCAGAAACATGGTCAGCCACTGAATATTGAAGTCCGCAGGGCGAATTCTGATCAGCTGGAGGTTGTTTCTGCGACTCCGACGCTGACACCTAATCCGAATATCCTTTCGTTGGACGCGTTTGTGGGGGACATCTCTGGTCTTTCTTCTCAAGCTCGCGCATCCGTGATCGGTGTCTTGCCGAACTCGATTGCCAGGAAGTATGGATTTCAAACGGGTGATCTCGTAACTGAGATCAACGGCGTCGCGGTGAAGTATTTCAGGGATATAGAAAACTTGATCGTCTCATTTGCAGGAAACGAAATGAAGGTCAAAGTTCATCGCTTCAAAGATCTTAGAGATGAAAGCTTTGAGGTCGTCAATCTTTCGTTTGAGAAGCCACAAGTCTCATCCTTAGCAGCTTTGGGTATTGTCAATTCAGAGCTCTTCCTCGCTGATGTGGTCAAAGACTCACCAGCTTCAAAAGCAGGTTTGATGTCAGGTGACCGAATTGTGCAGGTGAATTCAAAAACACCGACCCAGTGGGAAGATGTTCTGAATGAGGTGAAGTCTTATTCAGGACAGGGTGAAATCTCGGTGAGAGTCTTGCGAGAGAGTGGAGAAGTGGAGCTAAAGCTCATCCCCCAAATGACAAGTCAACTGACCGCGCAGGGAAGTGAAGAAAAGCGGTTTACGATTGGAATTCGGCCTTGGATCTTGAATGCCCTTCCTGAATCTGTGTCCATTAAGTCGGAAGGATTGGGCTCAGCATTTGTTCGAGGAGTTGAACGAACGGGTGAAGTAACAGCAATGACTGTCGTCAGCTTCTTGCGACTGATCCAAGGGATGATCTCACCAAAAACAATCGGTGGAGTGATCTCCATTGGTCAGGTTGCGAGTGAAAGTTTTAAAATGGGGATCAGTCAGTTCCTGACGATTATGGGTTTCATTTCGATCAATCTGTTTATTCTTAATTTGTTGCCCATTCCCGTCTTAGACGGAGGACATCTGCTCTTTTATTCGATTGAAGCATTGCGAGGAGCTCCCGTATCAATGCGCAAAATGGAAATCGCACAACAAATTGGACTTGTTATGCTGATGAGCTTGATGGCTTTCGCCCTCTTCAATGACTTTACACGACTCTTTGGACAGTAATGGCCGTTGTCCTTGCTGTTGAATCAAGCACAGCTCTTGCCTCGGTCTGCTTAAGAGACAACCGAGGTAATGAGTATTTCAGGGAATCCTGGCAGCAAAGAGCTCACAGCGAGTATCTGAATCAAGCAATTGCAGAGGTCCTCGAAGATTCTAAGATGCAGTTATCACAGGTGGATCTATTTTGTACAACTTTGGGGCCTGGTTCATTTACAGGAATAAGAGTCTCCGGAAACATTATAAAGACATTCGCTTATCTCTATCATCGACCCATTTTCACAATGACGAGTCGTCAGCTTCTCGCACTGGGCTCACAGAACCAGGATCCAAAAATTTGTTTAATCAATGCCTTTAAAAATATGGTGTATGCCGCAGGCTACTCTGGTGACCAAGTGATTTTCGAGCCCATGGCTATACGATTCGACGAAGTCTCAAAATTGATCGAAAAATTTCCTCATAAGTCTGCCCTTGCTTTAGGTGATGCGCTGAAGGCTTATCCTCTTCTACAGATGAATCCAGGCCTTTCCTTCAAAGAAGACGAGTTTCAGTATCCTCACGCAAGGACCCTCGCTCGGATCGCTCTCTCAGACCCAAAATTTGGCCAGACGATGGTCTGGAATTCATGTTCTCCTCTTTATATTAGGGCGTCAGAAGCCGAAGAAAATCTGAAGAGATTTTAATTCGGAGAAGTTATGGCAGCGAAGATCTGGAGCGTTAGCGCCGGCAAGGGCGGAGTCGGTAAAACTTTTGCAGTTTCCTCATTGGGAATTACGCTCTCAAAGCTCAATCACAATGTTCTTTTGATTGATCTTGATCTCTCAGGAGCCAATCTTCACTCCACTTTCGGGCTTTCGCTCACCCAAAACAACCTTAGGAAATTTGTTTCCGGAGAGAAAAATATCAAAGAATTGATCACACTCACGGGAATACCTCGGGTGTCTTATGTGCAAGGATTCTGGGATAATTGGACTCCTTCGGAATTGAACGAGCAAAAGATCTCTGAATTATTCGCTCAAGTTAAAGAGCTCCCCTTTGATTATGTCATTTTTGATTTAGGAGCCGGCCCCTCTCCGACTTACTTGGAAGTCTTTAAGCGTAGCGATGAGCGAATTTTGATAGGAAATTCAGAGCCGACCACGGTAGAGAAGACTTATCGATTTATTGAAACATATGTGTGCTCTACCTTGAGGGAACGAGTTTCCCAAGAGCAGTACTTGGCTCTTGAAAAAGCTCTGCGTGACTATCGCTGGAATCACGGCAAAGGATATTTTTCATTCCGCAATTTTCTTAAAACACAGATCGGAAGTGATTTGAATTACGCCGAGGTGTTTGAAGAGAGACCAATTCATCTGATCGTAAACTCTTCGCGCAGCCGCCTTGACCAAGATCTAGGTTTCTCGATGAAGTCAGTCTGCACGAAGTACTACGACTTCCCGTTGAACTACTTGGGCCCCGTTGAGTTCGACAACGCCGTGTGGCAGGCGGTGAAAAACTGTGAACCTGTTTTGATCGAGAAGCCTTTTACTCCCATCGCAGGCCAATTTTTGACAATCGTAAAAACAATGACTCACGCTAATTTCCACTCGAATTTGTACAAGGCAGTGATATAGAATGAGGTCATGGAAACTACCCGATACAATTATTACGATGTCTTAGAGGTCAGTCCTCACTGCCAGCAAAACGAAATAACAATTGCGTATGAACGAGCGAAAGCCACCTATGCCGGTGAGAATCCTGCCATCTACACAATTTTTTCAGAACAAGAAGCTCGTGAGTTACTGAAGCTTGTGGAAGAAGCCTACCAAGTTTTAGGGAACAAAACTCTTCGAGCTATTTATGATGAAAAAGTTTCTCAGGTTCAAGTGAAGCCCGAAGATCTCACTTACGAAAACCTCAAGTCCGTCAGCAAAACGATAGTCCCAGATTTGAATAAAAAAGCTCCGAGCAAACCTGATTTTGAAGCTGATCCCGAAATGGAGAATCTGATAAAAACAAGTCAGAGCTGGACCGGCGAAATGTTGAAACAAGTGCGCGAGTACAAAAAATATCCACTCGAAAGACTCAGCGAAATCACCAAAATCAGCGCTTACTATATCCATGCCATTGAGAAGAATGATCCGAAGAATCTGCCAGCCTCGGTTTTTGTTCGTGGATATGTTGGACAAATCGCAAAAGTTCTAGGCCTTGATGAGAAGAAAGTATGTGATTCCTACATGAAGTCATTCAAATCGAGTGGAAACTAATCCTCAAAGAAAATTTGAATTCGTTGTCAGCCAAGAGCAGTCTGGAGAGAGGCTCGATAAAGCACTTGCCTCCTTCAGCGAAGTCCAATCCCGTAGCCGAGCAGATCAACTGATTACAGCGGGAGCGGTTTCGGTGAATGGCATCATCTGCACAAAGTCTTCGACCAAAGTGAAACTTGGAGACAAGCTCGAAGTCCTACTCCCGGAGCCAAAATCTGGTCACCTTTTAAAACTTGATTTGAATTTAGATATTTTATTTGAAGATGAGGATCTCATTGTCATTAACAAACCTCCGAATTTAGTCATGCATCCAGCAGCTGGGCATGAAAATGATACTCTCGTGAATGCTCTTTTGAATCACACAGATGATCTCTCTATGGCCTATGGGGAAGATCGGCCTGGGATCGTTCATCGTCTGGACAAGGACACATCAGGTGTTCTTGTTGTTGCAAAGAATGACTTCACCCACAAGGGTCTGGCCTCGCAGTTTGAAGATAGATCTATTGAGAGATTCTATTTCGCAATGGTTCTAGGAGTTCCGCCGAAAACCGAGGGAAAGATGACCTCAAACCTGGGCCGCCACCCCAGGGATCGAAAGAAATTTGCGTCGGTGACGTCTGGGGGCAAGTGGGCAGAAACAAGTTACTGGAGGATCAGTCATCACCTTGAAGGTATCTCATATATAAAGCTCAAGCTGGGAACGGGTCGAACACATCAAATTCGGGTTCATCTTTCTGAAATGGGCTGTCCTATTTTGGGAGATTCAGTTTACGGTGGCGATCGCTTTTCAAGGATCAAGTCAGTTTCTCTGAAACAGAGACTCCAGCAAATTCCTCGGATGGCTCTTCATGCGGCGATCTTAGGGTTCACTCATCCACGAACACAGGAAAGGCTCCACTTTCAAGTGCCCTGGCCTTCAGACATTTCACCATTTCTTAAAGAATTGAAGTTTCAAAATGCAACTGACTGAACATTTTGAAGGTACAGAGATTGATTTGGGGTCGGCAATTGCCTTCCTTGGAAATAAAAATTCCTCCGGTGAACTCATACTCCCCAGCCATCAAGATCAAGCACAGCTTGCGAAAATCCATCAGAAGCACACTGATATCTTTGTGGAAGCCAAGCTTGATGCTCCTCTGGAAGTAGCTGATGCACACTGGACTAGAAAGCTGGGCCTCGCATTAAGGATTCTGACTGCAGATTGTGCGCCTCTTTTGCTTTTTTGCCCCCAGAGAAGAACGATCGCGGCGATTCATGCTGGATGGCGAGGAGTTGCTAGCCAGATTACTGTAAAGACAATTCACCACCTTCTCTCTCAGGACCTGATCACCAAGAATGTACAAATAGTGATTGGGCCACATATCCAGTGGAACAGTTTTGAAATCGAAGAAAGTTTTGCTCTTCAATTGACCAATACAGTTTCATGGATCGAGCGAGATCAGTTTCTAAAGTCTTCGGGTAAAAAGTTCTTTGTGGATCTCAATCAAATTCTTCAGCAACAAATCCTTCGAATCACTGAAAGACCTGAGAATATCCAGACTCTCTTTGTGGATACCAAGACTGACCTTCAGTTTCATTCTTATAGACGGGATGGAACATCTTCAGGTCGGCAAAGTTCTTACATCTTCCTCAAGCACCCCTGAGCGGCCCACCGTCAATGTTTTTGACAGCTCAACTCAACTCTATCGCAGCTCGTGCGGGAATGATCTTTGAAGCCCTACGGGCCATGGTTACATTATGAATAGATTTCTGTTTTGCCTATTATTTATCGTCAATAGCTTTCCCTTCATGGCGGGAGCACAATTAAGTTCGCAGGATATTGCAGAGCGAGTCGATCTTTTTTCTTCTGACTTTTTAGGTGAGCCTTATCTCAAAGACCCTCTTGGCGAAGGTAGCGGCAAGGACTCTGATCCACTCTATCGGTTTGATGGATTTGATTGCACTACTTTCGTGGAAACAGTCATGGCTCTCGCCATTTCATTGGACGATCGCGAGTTCGAGAATAACATGAATCGAATTCGATACAAGCAGGCAAGAATTCTGTTTTCACACAGGAATCACTTTACAGATGCAGATTGGATTCCTAATAACGTCAAGAATGGATTACTGAAAGACATTACTCACCAACTCATGAATGGCCGCGCTTACACTGCCGCCACCACCATTCAAAGAAGTCGATGGTTTGCCGTGAATCATGGACTCAACATCAATTTGCCAACAGAAAAAGCAGAGGTTCCATTTATACCGAAAGAATGGCTTCTCGCGAACAAGGAGAGAATCAAGCTTCTTCCCCACGGAAGTATTGTCAATATTGTGAGACCCAATTGGCAGCTTGAGGAAAAAATTGGAACAAACCTGAATGTCTCCCACCAAGGATTTATTATTCACAAAGAGGATGGCGTTTACTTCAGACATGCGAGCCAAACCGCTTTGAAGGTCGTTGACGAGTTGTTCTTAGACTATCTCAACAAAATGAATTCCAACCCTACAATTGGTGGCATTAATGTCTTGGAAATTCTAAAAGTCTTGTAAATGGTGGCCAGGGACGGAATCGAACCGCCGACACGCGGATTTTCAGTCCGCTGCTCTACCGACTGAGCTACCTGGCCGGTTGAAAAGAAGGATTTAGTTACCTTTCGACACACTTTAAGTCAATTAGATTGGACCCCACAGTTCTTGTTGGGCCGTGTCATTACTTTGCTTGATCAAAAGCCTGCTTCAAATCCGCCAGCAAATCTTCGAGCTCCTCGATGCCGACACTGAGGCGAATCAGTGTATCGTCGATGCCAAGGGCCTTGCGATTCTCGGGGGGAACGCTTGCATGAGTCATGATTGCTGGGTGTTCAATAAGGGATTCAACTCCTCCTAAGCTTTCAGCCAAGGAAAACACCTGAACAGCTTCAAGAAACTTACGGGCCGTCGAAAGATCTCCTTTGATATAAAAAGTAATCATTCCGCCAAAGCC
>JBKCXY010000002.1:0-1546 GCA_046315835.1 Pseudobdellovibrionaceae bacterium
GACCTTGACTGACTATTCGCCTGTGATTCCGTTACAAATAGAGAGCATCGTCCTATGCTTTGTGCCATTAGATAAGAATCGCTTAGCGAAATTTCTCAAAATGAACTAGACTCGTATTTTCAAATCGGAGGCTGTATGCAAATACCTATTAGTGAGATCACAGTTCGACAAATGACCACATCCCTGAAAGCTCTCAAGGGAATATTGAAAAAGGCCCATGATTTTTCTCAAGCGAAGAAAATTGATTTTTCGGTGCTTCTGCAAACAAGGCTCGCTCCGGACCAATTTGCTTTTGTTCGCCAAGTTCAGATCTCAACCGACATTGCCAAGGGCTGCATTGCCAGACTGACGGGGCTTGAGAATCCCAAATTTGAAGACAATGAAACTAGTTATGAGCAGCTCATCACTCGCATCGATCGCACTTTAGATTTTATGAAACAGGCAAAGCCCGAATCCTTTCAAGGCTATGAAACAAAAGTGATCGAATTCCCATGGAATCCGGGAATGTATTTGCAAGGACATGATTTCCTGATTCAGCATGCGCTCCCCAATTTCTTTTTTCATGTGGCCACCGCTTACTCGATCTTACGAGCCAACGGAGTTGACTTGGGCAAAGCTGATTTCTTGGGTGAGCAAAATTGGCAAAAAAAGTAATCGTTTTTTTCGTTGGATCTTTCATCTGTGCTGCGGCTTGGGGGCAGGACTGCTCCCGACTGATGCCAGGACTTGAGAAAAAACTTTGTGAAGATAAATCTCTCTCCCAAAGTTACTCGGACTTACAAAAATCTGAGTCCGAACATCTCTCTCAGCTCAAAGCGGGATCTCAGAAAATTCATCACAAAGATCAGTATTATTTTAGACAGCAACTCGAGCAGTGCCTGACCTCAGGCCCCTCATGGACGGCCGATGACTGCTTGAAAGAGAAGATCCAAAAAAGAAAGGAGAGGCTTCAAACCTCTCCTTCGACTTCGACGACCACTGTGGTGTCAACAACCACTAGTTTCCCCGAGCCACTTCCACTTGATTCCGAAGAATAGAAATCTTGTTTCCATCGTTCTCTAAAATTGCTTCAAACAAAATTGCCGTTTCGGTTCAGGTCCTGCTACCCCATCCATTTTCACAACCACCGCAAGGTGGTTTTTTGTTTGTGCCGATTGAAACGAAATCCTCTCTGAAAACATTAACTTAAATCTTAAAATTCAGCTGAGGAGCCTTATGAAATTCAAGATTATTGGCAGAAAGAATATCCAGAGATTGCCTTGGCCTCTGAAAAAATCGCAATACTCGAACAGAGTGGTTATGAGACCCTTGGGTACTTTCCACTCAAACCGACATCATGGACGGCAAACTACTATCAGCCCCTCGAATCTCGATTCAAGTCCTTTTTGAGTCGACATTCAAACTCGATCGCAGCTCAGGATTTGATAAAAAAAGAACGGGCCGAAATTGAGTTATTTGAAAAATTCCATGATTACTACAGCTACGGATTTTATATCGCCAAAAAGTTGTAATCGGGATTATTTAACAAGATTCAACGGACTGGTCT
>JBKCXY010000003.1:0-5900 GCA_046315835.1 Pseudobdellovibrionaceae bacterium
GGGGTCCAAATGAACCAATAAAAGAAAAAACGAACCAGACGGTCAGCGGAAAAAATGGCAGAGCTAGTTCTTGAGTCGGAGCGAGTCGGTGCAAGCTTAGTCTGCCGCCGAGAGGGCATCGCCCCGGCGCAGTTGTCGAGATGGCGCTAGAAATTTCTTCAGGCCGGCATCAGCGGACTGAAGGAAATCAAACGGGGTCCCAAGCAAAAAGAGGATCCCATCGTTGCGGAGTTAAGGGCCGAGGCAGAGCGCCTGTCACAGGCGTTACTGGAGACCTCGATCGAGATCCACTTTACGGTCGCCATTTGACCAAGGAGCAGCGCGAGGCTCCCAGAGCTTTTATTGATGTCAATAAATCTAAAAAGCCAGTGGCGGCTATTTGTAAGGCTCTAGAGCTTCACCCCAGGTCCTACTACCGTTGGGTGTCAGGTAATTTAAAATCCCATCATGGTGGCGGGGGTGGTCAGAACAAGATCACTCCACTCGAGGAGAAAAGAGTTGTGGCCTTGGCCAAGAAACATCCCGAGTGGCACTGCCGAAGGATTGCTTACCATTTGGAGCAGAAATCGAAAGTTTTCATTGGGAAAACTAAAGTTGCAGAGATCATGAAGGCTCACGAACTGAATCACCCATTTGAAAGAAATCCGGCGAAGTTTGTTAAAGAATTAGAAGACATGTTAGTGCACGAGCCATGTCGACGGAACTATAACTGGGGTATGGCGAGTGATTGGACGTGGTCAGGCCTATCGAGCTCAAGTCATCCAAGATACTGTCATCTGCCAAAAAGATCGCCCCCTCTGGCTCAAGCCTCGAATCACTAGAATGAAGAGAGTGGAAAACGGGATCATTCACTCGGAACAGTCGAATGGTGAAATCTATTAGACAATTCTCCTGAATTTGATCAAGCTACAATCATGCTTGAGATCACACACATTAAAAATGCCCCCAGTCTTGCGCATTTGGCGAAAGCTTCTGCGCAGAAATACTCCAAAAAACCAGCTGCAACTTTGGTTCTCTCAAATGGGATGAACGGAAGCTTGAGTTATGAGCAGCTCGATAGCCTGTCCGATGACTTTGCAGTTTACTTGAGAGAGGTTCTCAAAGTGCCACGAGGAACTGCGGTGGCAGTGCAGATGCCCAATTGTCTTTCGTATCCCATTGCAGTTTTGGGAATATTTAAAGCCGGCTTGATTCTGGTGAACGTCAATCCGCTTTATACTGTGCCAGAGATGATTCATCAGCTGAATGATTCAGAAGCACAAGTCTTGGTCACTGTAGATCTCTACCGAGACAAAGCAGCCATTATGCTGGATAAAACAAAAGTTCAAAGTGTCGTGGTTACCTCGCTGGTAGAACACTTACCGATTCTTCCAAAGAAAATCTCTGAACTTGTGATTAAGTACTGGAACAAGCAGATTCCACCGGCGCGTGGTCCTTCGGTGGCCATGAAGACGGCCCTGAAAGAAGGGCGAGCCCGCCGCCTTGAAAAGACAGTGCATGTGGAATCTTACTTTAATGACTTAGGATCTGATTCCATCGCTGTTCTTCAATATACTGGGGGAACGACGGGTGTTTCCAAAGGAGCCGTGCTCACGCACGGAAATATTCTTTCCAATATGAATCAGCTCTTTGTGTTTTTAGCAACAAGACTGAAGGGCGGAGAGGAGTGCATCCTCACTGCACTTCCGCTCTATCATATCTTTGCTTTTACAGTGAATTTTATGTGTTTCTACGCTCTCGGTGCGAGAAATATTTTGATTCCTAATCCTCGGCCCATTTCCAATCTACAAAGAGCTTTTGAGAATTACCCAGTCTCAGTTCTTGCCGGAGTGAACACTTTGTACAACGCTTTGAACTCTGAAGATTGGTTTAAAGACACTCCTCCACCCAAACTCAAGATGGCAGTGGCTGGAGGGATGTCACTCCATTCGCAAGTGGCTGAAGAATTTAAACGAATCACTGGCCTTGATATTATCGAGGGCTATGGACTCACGGAAACAAGTCCTGCGGTTTCCTTTAATCCTTTTGAGGCCCCAAAGCCTGGCAGCATTGGAAAGGCAGTGCCGCAGACAGAAGTTAAGCTGGTCAATGATCAGGGCCATCCAGTGAAAACCGGTGAGCACGGAGAGCTTTTGGTCAAGGGTCCACAAGTGATGCAGGGATATTGGAAGAATCCGCAGGAAACAGCAAAAGTCATGAAAGAGGGTTGGTTTGCGACAGGGGATATCGCGATTTGTGACTCTGAGGGGTACTATAAGATCGTCGATCGAAAGAAAGACATGATCCTTGTCTCGGGCTTTAATGTGTATCCCAACGAAGTAGAAGATGCACTCACACAGCACCCAGCAATTCAAGAAGCTGCAGTGATTGGAGTTCCAGATGGAGCCGCTGGCGAAGCTGTGAAAGCTTTCGTCGTCATGCGCGACGGAATGGCTTCACAGCCTGAAGACCTCAGAGCTCATTGCAAAAGTCTTTTGGTAGCTTACAAAGTTCCCAAATATTTTGAAGTTCGCACGGAATTGCCAAAGTCCAATGTGGGTAAAATCTTGAGAAAAGAGCTCCGGGCTGAAGTTCTCGCACAAGCAGGGAGGAATTCATGATTTCTGAATTAGAAAGAAAGCTCCTTGGAATCATGATGATTGTCATCATGTTCGGAATGGGATCAGGTCTTGTCTGGAAAGATTTTTTTCGAGCCCTCAAAAAGCCCCAAGGACTCTTTATAGGTGCTATTTCTCAGTTTGGGCTGATGCCGTTGATTGCCTATACTTTAGGAATAGCGTTGAATCTAAGTCCTGAAGCTTCGATTGGTCTATTGATTATGGGCTGTGTTCCCGGAGGAACCACTTCGAATATTTTTACTTATTTTTCAAAAGGTGATTTGGCTCTCTCCATCATGATGACAGTATTCTCAACATTGCTCGCGGTCGTGCTCACGCCGATTTTGATTTTCACCTACGGGGCAAAGATTCTTCAAGATAGTCAGCTCGATGTCCCTTTTGGTGATGTTTCCATGACTTTATTTGTTCTGCTGGTGCCGGTGGCTATTGGCATGTTCGTTCGAAAAATGAATGCCAATGTTGGGGCTGTGTCTGAATTTATTGGCGGGCTTCTAGGTATTTTTGTCATTCTTTTTCTGATCGTGACTTGGATACCCAGAAACGCAGGTCTGCTGGCAACAACTCCGTTGAATATTTATTTGGCCTCTTTAGGTCTTGGTTTGTGTGGTTTTGCGCTCGGCTATTTGTTTGCAAGACTCGCGCGGCAAAATGAAAAGCGCGCCATGACCATCTGTTTAGAGACGGGAATTCAAAATGGCCCTTTGGGAATTGCTATTGTACTTTTCAGTTTCCCCGAAGAGGTCCGACAAGGAATTCTCTTGATTCCTGTTCTTTACTCACTTTTTATTGTGTTGTCGTCGGCGGCGGCCACTGTCTTTTTTAGAAAGTGGATGACGAGGCTCGAACAGCAAAAATTGAAAACAGAATTGTTGTAGGCTGAGTCAATGAAAATTTTGTTCTCAATTTTAGGTTTGGCCTTTGTGGTGATGATTGCGATCACTCTTCAGCTTGTTCAGAAGGGCGCTGCCCTGAGACCTGCGGGTGTGATCAAACCAGTCCTCATTCCGGAGCCGCCATCGCTCATTGGGCAAAGCTTGGCTCTGAGGCTTTTTCCGCATTTTCAGTCAAGCGAGAGAGTCTATTGGATCAGCTCGGAAGATCTCCAAGAAGTGACCAAAGAGATTTCTCAGTTGGCCTTTCAGAAACTGCGTCTCGAGAAAAAACCTCATTTTATTCTTAGGAATCTCGCAGAAGAAGGAGAGCAGGCTCTGGAAAAGGACTCAATTTTGATTTACGTCGTGGGTTTTCGGCGAGATCAGGGGGTGCCTTCCCATTGTGAAACTCAGCATGTCCTCGATCTCGATTGCTTAATTGCCGTCTCAGCTCGAGAAGTAAGAAAGAAATTAACAGAAAATAAACCTTACTTTTTCATGCGACGGTACTTTGAAAATCGATTCTATCTTTTAATTGAAAAATCATGAAAAACTAACTTAACTTCTCACGATGAGACTTCTTTTTTTCGTCTGAAAGCCGAAAAGATCATATGCTTTCGATCGAAAGAGAATTACAGGCTAGATCTCCCAGTGCGGTGGTAGGAAATGCTGTTGTGCTGACTCTCATGCTCTACTTACTGCGAGATTCTTCAACAATTGTTCTGGGGTTCATCGCGTTCAATATCGCTCTCAATCTTTTCCGAGGTTACTGGGTTCGGCGCCTTTCCGCGTACACTTATAATACTCAAAGATGGAATTTCGGCCTGGGTTTGATTTTATCTGGAATCTCGACTCTTTGGGGTTTGATACTTAGTTTCGTGCTCTTACAGCATGGAGTTACATCGATAGAAGCAGTGACTGTCTCTTTCATTATGGCGGGAATTGCAGCTAGTGCAGTGGCTGGGCTCTCTGCAAGACTTTCTTTTGCAATCGTCTATGTAGTCATGGCATTGGGAATTCCAGCTCTTGTGCTGACGTTCATGGACCTGGAAGGGGATTCAAAATTTCTCCCAATTCTTTTTCTCATTTGTATGGTTTTTTTACTTTCACAGGCACGGGTTCAGGCAAAAAATTTCACTGAAATGCTTCAACAAAAAGAGCTTTTTAGGAGCATCGTAGACAGTGTTCCGATGGGTGTGGTTCTCAGGACAGTGAATGGTGACCAATCGGAGATTCAGTTGATGAATCCTCAGGCTTATGACATTTGGGACATTAATAAGGCAGCCATTGGTCAGAGCATCGATCAGGTGTTCGGACAAGCGCTGGCGATAAAAATGGAAGAGTGGGCAGAAGCTTCAAAAAAGAAAAAAGGAGCTCGCCGCCAATCTTTGATGATTGAACTACGAGGCGAAGAGAAGCATTTAAAGCGACAAACTCTATATTTGGATCAGTTCAAGGCAGTCCTTGAAATTTATGAAGATGTGACTCAGGAAAAGAAGACCGAAAAGCAGATCCAAGAACTGCGTGCTTCAAATATTCACAAAGAGAAAATGGCTTCCTTGGGTGAAATGGCAGGAGGTATTGCCCATGAGATCAACAATCCGCTGGCGATTATCCAAGGAAAGGTTTCTCAAATTCGACGTTTCGTTGAGGGGTCTACGACTGATAATTCGCGAATCTTTGATAATCTCAGCAAGATTGAAGTCACCGTCGGACGAATCGCGAAGATCATTCATGGGTTGCGTGTGTTCTCCAGATCTGGGGAAAGTGATCCTTTGGCGGAAGCGTCTTTAGAAATGATCGCGCAAGAAGCGATGGATCTATGTCTGGAGAGATTCAAAGTAGCTGGCGTCAATCTCGATATTGAGATCAAGACAGGCTCTCGAGTAGAATGCCGACATGTTCAGATTTCCCAAGTGATCGTGAATCTTCTGAACAACTCCTTTGATGCCATCCAAAAACTGGAGCAAAAATGGGTGAAGATCACACTCGAAGATGACGCTGACAATGCGATTATCCGTGTGACAGATAGTGGAAAAGGAATCCGCGATCCCAAAGTTGTTGCGAAATTGATGCAGCCCTTTTTTACGACAAAAGAAATCGGGAAGGGGACAGGTCTGGGGCTTTCGATCTCCAAAGGACTGATTGAAAGCCACGGAGGTCGTTTTTACCTCAATCAATCAAGCCCTCATACGGAATTTGTCATTGAACTTCCAAAAATGAAATCCGGACCACAAAGTCAGTCGGCTTAGGGGTGGCGTAGATCTGCACAAACTGACTCAGAACCCTGTCCCCGCAATCCCCAAAGGCCCGGATTTCAGGGAAAGTCTCCTCTCTCACAAGATTGAATCTCGATTGACAAAAGCTCTCACCTTCTCGCGGCTAGGCATTTTGCAAGAGATCTAAAAAA
>JBKCXY010000004.1:0-4080 GCA_046315835.1 Pseudobdellovibrionaceae bacterium
CCGATGATCTTTTTTCAAACTCGGCCTTCGGACCGTTGAAAGCGGAGGAAAAAAATCGAATGGATCGAAGAATTGAAATCGAGCAAAGGCTTTTTAATAAATCACTCATGCTGCATGGTCGATCCGGAGCACAGAAAAATCTCGAAGCGGCCGTTTGGAATCAGAAAGCCCATGAAAGTGCCACCCAGCTCAAATTTTTGGGAATGGTGCTGGGGGTTCAGGAAATCCAGATTCAGAAGACCTTCTTGAAAAGTCAAATCACCAATCTCGAGCAACGGATGAAGGATATCGGTGGGCTCGTGGAAAGAGGACGAGTTTCTCGCGCGGACCTGCTTCGACTCAAGGTTCTGAAAGAAAGGGCTGAGCAACAATGGCAGCAGCTTACCATTAGCGAAGAACAAATGAAGGCCTATTTGGCGACTGAAAAGGTTGTGTTCTCCGGTGAGCAGCTTCCTCGACTTAAATCGGTCGATAGTTTGCTAAGCGAGACTTCACCCCCTCAGGGGAGTGATCAGCAAAAAAGCTTGCGTCTGAAAGCTCAAGCGCTGTCAGAGGAATCCGCTAAAGTTGCTAGTGTCTCGTGGCCCCAGGTCTCTGCTTTTGCGAGAGATCTCCAAGTGGATGGTCGGAGTTTACAGGATCACACTTTCAGTGAAGTCGGACTTAGGCTTTATTGGGAAATTCCACTGGATGGGCTGAGATCTCGGCAAGCAGAAAGTATTGCATTCCAGAAGAACCGAGTGGAAGCGCAGGCCCTTCAGCTCGAAAAATACGAAACCACTTTAGCTCAGGAAAAAGAAGCGCAGCTCAATAATCTCAAAGTCTGGAAAAAAGAAATGCAAGCATTGCTCGACCAAGCCGGGCGTTCTAAGAAATCAGAAGAAACCAAATTTTACGATGGTCGAATTGGCCTTTCTGATCTGATTGAAGCCGACAATCTCAACCTTGAACTGACGAGGGACCTTTCATTGGTCGAAATCGAAGCCACGAAGCACTGTCTGGAGCTGCAAAGACTGAACGGCCAAGCTTTGGCAGCTTGCCTGCCTTAGGGGAGATTGCGGAGGAACTGATCAATGCGATCTTCCATAAAGAAGTAAACGCGACCAATGCTGAGCTGGTGGTTTGTCGAAAGGCGAATCACCTGTGGCTCGCCCATTTCATTGGGTCATAGCTAATCGCAGAGGACAAACGAGCTTGATAATCGTTCAAATTTCCGAGGCCCAGCTCATTGAAGCGAAGCTCTCGCTGTTCGCGGACGGACTTTAAATCAGACTGAGCGAGAATTTCAGCAGGGGATCCCCCGGCAACGGTGAGAACAATAAAAACTGACTCAGAATCCTGTCCCTTCAGCAGAACACCGTCCTCTAACTAAATAACTCTCTCGAGAAAAAAAGGAAATCGGACGGAATTTCTGTTTCTTGTTTTACAAGAAACAGAAATCACCAACGAACCCGCAGATTTCATAAGGAAATGTTGGCTTCATTGAGGCGGTCGCAGAGACCAGGGACAGGATTTTGAGTCAGTTTCTAAAAAACAGGACCCATTTGTAAAAAAGGAAGGTTGCTCTGTCTAGATTTTAAACAGATACTAAAAGCCTCATTTGACCAAGGATGGTTTATGAATTCAACTTCAAGAATCCTGATTTTGACGGCAGTCTTTTCTCTTCTGTTTTCAGAGCCACTGCTCGCCCACGTCCCCCTGGGGAATTATCGGCATAAACCCATTCTGACTGACATTGCGACCATCAAAGCCTTGGGGCTGCCGCTGCTGGCGAGTGAACCACGAAGTGGTGTGGGATACACGGTGATCACGCCTGAGCAAGAACAAAAAATTTCACAGATTTCCCATCAGCTTGGAAAATGTGCGGGCTTTGAGTCTCTCGATGATCAACAAAGGACTTTATCTTTGTTTGAAGAACTCGAAGAGCTTGGGAATTTGGTCCAAAAGGAAAAGCAAAGTGCCTCTTTAAAAATTCGAGCCATTCCAGTTCAGCGCCGCCAGGATATTGTGGAACAGATTTCAAAAGTCGATGTGGAAATTCTCAAGTCTTGGGTCACTTGGCTTTCGAGTTATGATTCGCGGGATGCGCGACAATCAGATCCGAACGTTCATGTCGAAGCTTTGAAAATGCGCCTTGAAAATATGACAAGTGTGTTTTCAGATTTCGCCAGTGTGGATATTGTTGGGCACCGTTCCACCAAACAGAAGTCCCTGCGTGTGCGCTTGCTTGGGAAATCTCGACCCCAAGAGATTGTCGTGCTCGGTGGACACTTAGATTCTGTAAATTCCAAAGATGGTGGATTGGCACCTGGTGCTGATGATAATGCTTCGGGTTCTTCGAACTTGATTCAAGCCCTCGCCCTGGTTCTCGAAAAGGGCCAACCAGATAGAACTTTGGAGTTTTTCTGGTACGCAGGCGAAGAGCAGGGGCTTTTAGGCTCTGCAGAGATTGCCAAAGCTTATAAGCAAGATCGCAAAGACGTGGTGGGAGTCCTTCAGTTGGATATGACTTTGTTTCCCGGATCAGGAGCCATGGTGATCGGGAGTATGACTGATTTTACGAGCGCTTGGCTCAGGGATTATCTCGAAGAACTCAATCGTCATTATTTGAACGCAAAAATCATCTATGATTCTTGCGGCTATGGGTGCAGTGATCATGCGTCTTGGTTTCGCCAGGGCTTTCCAACACTCATGCCCTTTGAGAGCAACAGCGGAAATATGAACTCTAAGATTCACTCGCGAAAAGATGTTATCGACACACGATTGAATTTTGAGCACTCTGCACTTTTTACAAAATTGGCGGTGGCCTTTGCCATGGATTTGGGGAACTCGAACCTGCGTCCCTAAAAAAAACCTGTGAGATTCTTAGGCAGCTCTGAAATCTCTTCGGCGATTTTTTAGCCAAAACAAAATCAAAAGGGGCTCATTCGGCCCTTATCTTGCTCTGCCTCAGGCTCTAGTGTTTGAGGTTTCGAATGTCATTTAAACTTCTTTTTTGGGTAGGGATGCTCTCTTTGGGAGTTGCAGAAGCCTCCGCGCAGCCTTCTCGGAAGACGATCTTACGCGTGGTAAGCGATCTTTATTACTTACAAAACTCTGAAGAGTCCAGCTCCATTGATATCCCCAAAAAGAACAAGAAAACCATCGAGGCTTTTTCTCGTCGAGAGTTACCGTTGGAGAGCGAAGGCCGAGTTCATGGCGTCCCCTAGCCCCATGCGCGCTGATGGAATTGATTGGCAGTTTCATGTGGCCACGGTGGTGAAAGCTTCCTGATGGATCCCTTTTACAACGATTACTTCAAAGATCTTTTTACTTATCTCAAAGAAAATCCACTTTCAGATTCAGCGAAGCTGAAAGTTCGCTGTTCGAGATTATTGATTCACTAATCGTGATGATCTAGAAATGATTGAATAATGTCTCGTCGAGCCACGATACCTAAAGGGCGCCGCTGAGGATCTAACACGAGAACTCTCCGCACATTGTAAGTGAGAAATTTTTTAAACAGATCCTTGAAGGGAGCCGTTGGGCCTATGGTGATGAGCTTGTCGGTTGGGGGCAGCTTATCGAGATTCTCTCCGATAAAGGACTTAAGTCCAACGAGGACTCCCAGCTTCATTAAATCTAGTTCAGACACAATGGTGACAACCAAATTATCTCGGTCCACGACGGGGGCTCCGCTGATTTTGTTTTGGACCAAAAACTGGATACATTGTTCAACGGTCATGAGCGGAGTCATGCATTTGACCGGCGAGGACATGATATCTGAAACAATGACATCCTGAACTGTGACTTTTCCGCTCATACCTTCAGTCTAAGCGAGATTGTGTCCGCCGGCAAAGCATGTCATCATAAATTTATGAAGTTAAAGGTCGGCGTTGTCTCTTCGTCTCGAGATGATCTTCAAGAGATTAAAAAATCCTATGCAGATCTCAATTTGGTACAAACTGACTCAGAACCCTGTCCCCGCAATCCCCAAAGGCCCGGATTTCAGGGAAAGTCTCCTCTCTCACAAGATTGAATCTCGATTGACAAAAGCTCTCACCTTCTCGCGGCTAGGCATTTTGCAAGAGATCTAAAAAA
>JBKCXY010000005.1:0-11162 GCA_046315835.1 Pseudobdellovibrionaceae bacterium
CCGGGCGTTCAAGGGCTCGTACCCTTGGGCGAAATGAGTTTCACCCGACGAGTGGTTCGCAGTGACGAGCTCTTCAAAGTCGGCGATAAAATCTCTGTGAAAGTGAAAGACATTTTGCCTGAGCAAAGGAAGATGACTCTCAGCTACAAAGAAGCCGGGGCAGATCCTTGGACGCTGGTTGCGACGAAATACCCTGTGGGTTCTGGCGTGAAAGCAAAAGCTCTGCGCAAAGAAAACTTTGGTTGGCTTGTTGAAATTGAAGAAGGCATCACAGCATTAATGCCCAAATCAAAATCCATGGATGTGGCTGATTTTAATTATGACAAAATCAAACTGGGTGATGTTCTCGCGTTGCAAGTTTCTGAAATTCGAGTTGAAGATCGCCGGATGACAGTGGTTCCGCCTCGAGGAGAAGTGGATGAAAGCTGGAAGCAGTTCACGGGCACACAAAAATCGAATAGTTTTGGATCTTTGGGTGATCAGCTGATGAATGCGATGAAAACTGGGAAGAAATAATTATTTCAGAGGGATAAAGATAAGATCAAAGCAAGCGGGGTTGAGAGCCATATAGTGAGCTTCAACTCCGTTTTGCATTTCAGGCCAATGAAAAGAGATTCCTTGGCCAAATTTCTGCTGGAGCAATTCAAATTCAGCACACGCCAAAACAACCGCACAGAGTTCACTTTCTTTCTTCACTTTGATGACTTCTTTAAGTGGGGAGGCTTGAAGATCTTGCTGGTTGATGACTTGAACAAACTTGATTCCTTTGTACAAAGGAGCGGAGAAATCCACGCGCTCAGAGAGCACAGGGATTAGAGATTTGATTGCCTGCGACTTAAGAAACTCTTCCTCGTCTTCAACGCTGAAAATTTCCAAAACGCCACCATCAACAGCGAGTTGAAACAAGGTGCTGCCGGGGCTTGGGCTCACAACTTTGGAAAAGGGGAGACCGCGAGTGATCAGGGCTTTGGGCATGGATTCCGAAAATGTATAGCCGCAGATTTTCATGTCTTTAGTTTAGAAATGTCCCTGGGTGAGATCAACGAATAATCTATTAAAATCAATGATTTAGACCAATGTCTTTGGGCTGCTAAAAATCAGCTTTACAACTTTCAGAATTTAGCCGATCATATGATCGTTTCAAACGAACGTTTTAATTGGAGGGCCTGTGATTTATCCGATCCTATTCCTAACTCTCGTCTTCCAGGGGCTGCCGGCTCAAGCGCAGATGCTCACAGAGAAGAAGGTGCTCGAACTGCATCGTGCTCAAAGTCTCCAGAATCAGAGTTTGCTCGCCCAGAAGTCAGCGGCGGATCTTTCAGCCAGTCTATTGAGTGAAAGCTACTCAGCTCGACTGAAAGCTCAAGTGAACTATGCTCACTCTGGGGAGAAAGCACTCAATACTTTTCAGCCAGTGATTTCCCCCGCAGAAGATTGGTCCTTGGCGGTTGAGAAAAGATTGCGTCGTGGTGTGGGCGTCACTGCAGGAGTCTTTGGCTCACAAAGCTCAGCCACCGATGGTAGTTTCACTGATGCCACTCAACTGGGTGTCCGCGCTCAAGTTTCTTTAGATCTTTGGAAAAACTTCTGGGGCCGAATTGATCAAAATCAAACGCTGTCTCAAGAGTCTCAGAAGAAAAGAGCAGATCTTGATTATCAAATGCAAATTCGTAAATCAGAAGTTGAAATTCGAAAGGTGTATTGGTCCCTGGTGGCTGTTGATCAATCCATCGAACTATCAAAACAATTACTTTCTTCAGCAGAGAAACAGTTGGAAGATGCGCTGAAGCGCCAAGCAGCAGGAGTTGCCGATCGCGGGGAAGTCGCCAGGTACCGATCTCAAGTAGATTCTCGCAATAGTTCCTTGTTGCTCTTTCAATACGAAAAAGCATTGCTGTTCCAGGCTCTCGAAAAAAGTTGGAAAGATTTTCGCGCTGCCAGCTGGTCTGTCGATGTGAAAGAATCGGAAACCCAGCTCCCTCAAGTGCAACAGTGTATCGCTGGAATCTCGTCCCAAAAGAATCCACCCGTGGATGGCACCTTCTATGACGAAATGGTGGATCTGCTCAAGAAAGAATTCGATGCAGAGACTGAGATCGCCCATCGGCACGGGGATATTGATCTGCAGTTATTAGCGCAAGCACAAACGACAGGGGTTTCAGATTCATTCTCCAGAGCTCAGCGGGATCTCAGTGATGAAAATCGAGCTGGCTACGGAGTGGGCTTGATGCTCACGGTGCCGCTGGAATCCTCAAGTGAGGAGTCTGAACGGGCATTGCTTGCAGTGAAGAAAAATCAACTTCAGGCCCAGCAGTTGTCTCTGAAGAAAGAGCTAGAGTCCACTCATGGAACTATGGTGAAGGCTCTTGAGCTATTAAGTTTGGGTCTCAAGAACCAAGTTCAGAATTCGCAAAATTTGAAAATCAACTATCAAGAAGTTCAGCGCAAGTTTCAGCAAGGGCGAATCCCAGTGTCTACAGTGATCTTCGAGCAGGATGCTCTCTTTCAATCCCAGCTTCAAGAAATCACATTCAAGAAGCAATTGGCCCATGCGGTGTTGGATTACTTCCAAGTGTTCCACCAATTTTCCTGCTCTTGGAATCAAATTTAAGGTGAAGGTGAAATTATGAATTTTCTCGCGCAGTTTTTTGTTAAAAATTACAAGTTTACTCTGGTCCTGACATTTTTTGTGATGATCTTCGGTTACAGTGGTCTCACCTCTCTGAAGTCGGAGTCCTTCCCATCAGTGAATATCGGTGCGGTGGTGATCACGACTCAGTACGGGGGCGCCACGGCGGAAGACATTGAAACCAAAATCACAAAACCCATCGAAGAAGAGATTCAAAAGGTTTCGGGCCTTAAGCTCGTGAAGTCCACCAGTCAGGCGGGTTTTTCGACAATTGTGACCGAGGTTGACATCGATAAGTACGAAACTGAAAAAGTGATTGCAGATCTTCAGCGAGCTGTGGATCGGGCCAGCGGTCTTCCGACGGACCTCAAGGAAAAACCGTTGTTCAGTGAGATTAAGTCAGATGAGTTTCCAGTGATTGAGCTCGCGGTCATTGGAGATAATGCCAATCGTCTTCGAGACCGTGTGGCTGATCAACTGCGAGAAGACATTAAAGACAATAAAAAAGTTTCCAGTGTAATGATGACTGGTTACACCGATCGTCAATATAATATTTATCTCAATCAAGCAGGCCTGATTGCCAATCACGTCTCTATTGCTGAAGTGATGCGGGCCTTAGAGCAGAGGAACGTGACTGTCCCTGCTGGAGAGTTGAAGTCAGCTGAAGAGCAAAAGCTTGTTCGTATTGAAGGGAAGGCAAAAACGGTTCAAGAGATTGAACAAATTGTGATTCGATCGAATTTCTCTGGACGACGTGTTTTATTGAAAGACGTGGCCCGAGTGGAGGACGGTTCAGAAGAGCCGCGAACTCTTTCGAGCTATCAAGGAAAACCAGCCACATTTTTGGTGATTACAAAAAAAGGTGGAGCCGATATCATCGACCTTGCTCGCGAAGTCGAAGATAAGCTCAAAGAGTATCGCCATAAGTACAAAGGACAGCTGGAGTTTCAGGTTTTCTCCGATGAAGGTGTTCGCGTTGGTGATCGTTTGTCAGTTTTAACATCGAATGGCTGGCAGGGGATCTTGCTGGTTATTCTCTTTCTGCTTTTGTTCCTTCCTGGAAAAGTGGGAATTGTTACTGCGATCTCATTACCGATGGCTCTTGCGGCCACCATGGGTGGGGTTGCAGCTTTGGGATATTCCCTCAACACAATCACCATCATTGCCCTTGTCATCGCGATTGGGATGTTGGTGGATAATGCTGTTGTCATTTCAGAAAACTATACGCGTCTGAGGGATGAGGGGCTTGAGACCGATGAAGCTTTGATCAAGACCATTCGGGACTTGTGGGCTCCTATTACAGCAACGGCTTTGACGACCATTGCTGCCTTCTTGCCGATGTTGATGACGACAGGAGTGATGGGGCAGTTCATTCGTGCGATCCCGATTGTGGTGTCACTCGCACTGGCCCTTTCATTGGCAGAAAGCTTCTTTCTTTTGCCAACAAGATTAAAGCTCATCGGCTATAAGCCTAAAAAACATGGAGAGCAGGCGAAGCATGACTGGTTTGACAGAATTGTTCTTCCCAAGTTTGAAAGGCAAGTGAGCTGGTTGGTGGATCATAAGTGGAAAGCGGCCGGCTGGATGACGGGCCTCATGGTATTTACTTTTGTGCTCTTGGCCGTCGGTAATCGAGTCAACTTATTCCCGAATGATCAAACTGAAATTTACATCGGACGTCTTGAAGCTCCAAAGGGAACGCCTGTCGAAAAAACCAAATCCATCGTTTCAGAAGTCATGGGTCAGATCTCTGAAAAAATGGGTGATAAAATGCTGCATATTGTGGGAACTGCCGGGGAGTCTTCGACGGATCTTTCAGATCCAAAAGGAGAAGTTGGTTCTAACACCGCCATGATTCGAATTTTCGTGACTAAAAAGACCCAAGACAATGTGCCAACCAATGAGGTTTTGGCACTTTTACGAAGCGTGGAAAATTCAAAGCTTCAGAGAATTTCTTTTGAAGCTTTGGTGAATGGGCCTCCGGTGGGTGATCCGGTCACTGTGACATTCCGAAGTAATAATATGTCACAACTGAATGCGGTCGTGAAGACAATTAAGGACAAACTCTCCGAAGTTCCCGGAGTCTTCGATGCCAAAATCGATGATGTTTTTGGGGATGATGAAGTCACCGTGCAGCTCAACTATGACCAAGCAGCTCGCCTAGGGCTTTCGCTGGCAGATATTGGACTGAATGTGCGGACAGCGATAGCAGGACAAGAAATTTCTGACGTCAATTTGAATAACAAAGAAGTGAACTATTTCTTGCGATTTGATGAGCGAGACAAAAAAGGAATCGCGGATCTAAATCAAATCAAGATTTCGGATCAGCAAGGAAACTTGATACCTTTGGGCGGGCTAGCTCAATTCGTGACTCAGCCTGGGGCCCCTCAAATCAAACGATATGATTTTAAGCGAGCTAAAACAGTGACCGCCAATATCGATGATTCAAAGATTACGTCCATTCAGGCCAATGCCATCGTTGCTGCTGAGTTTGATAAGATTAAGGATCAGTACAAAGAAGTGAATATCGTGTTTGGTGGTGAGGCTGAGAAAACTAACGAATCCGTGCAGTCACTCTTTGCGGCTTTGATTCTGTCCCTGATTGGAATTTTTGGTCTCTTGGTTTTGATCTTCCGAAGCTATTTAAGTCCCTTTATCATTTTGACCACAATTCCTTTGGGACTTGTAGGGGTTTCTGTTTCATTCTTTGTCCATCAAAAAGATCTTAGTTTTATGGCGTTGATCGGAATCATTGGTCTTGGCGGAATCATCGTCAATTCGGGAATTATTCTGATTAGCTTCATTGAGCAGCTCAAAGAAGAGACGAAAATGAATCTGAGAGAAATTTTAGTGAAAGCTTCAGTCTTGCGGCTGCGGTCGGTGGTGGTCACGTCCCTCACGACCATCAGTGGGCTGGTGCCTACGGCCTATGGAATCGGCGGTGTGGACTATTTCATTATTCCAATGGCTCTGGCCCTTGCCTGGGGATTGACAACGGGAACTATTCTGACTCTTTACTGGGTGCCACCAGCTTATGCTATAGTTCAAGATCTGATTGGACGTTGGAGAAATCGAGCATGGTAAGACCCGCAAAAGATTCTGCAGACACGAAAAGAAAGATCATGGCAACTGCTTTTGAGCTCTTTGGCCGCTTTGGCTATGAAGGGACGTCCATTCGCCATATCGCTCAGGAGTGCGGGGTCAATTTGGCGGCCGTGAATTATCATTTTCATAACAAAGAAAATCTTTTCTGGGAGATCATGATTGAGACTTACAAAGAGGTGGACACTGATCTTCTTGAGATGAAGAAGTCATCGCAAACCACTCTTGAAATGTCCCTCATGATCTATGATTATTTCAGGAAAGAAAGTCTCGCAGTTCGGAACACGATGAAGATGATGCTCACAGAGGGTATCGGTCATCCGTCTTCAGCAGAGGCTCTCGAGGTTCTCAATGATCCTTTTGGGCCTCCGGGAGGGGGTCATCTGGCCGAAAGAATTCAGACGGACATCCCTTACAAGCTCAATCGAGAAGGTCTCATTTGGGGCGTGAAATCGATATTTGGAGCCATCTTGCACTGGACGTTAATTTGTTGTCATGGTGAAGATCGAGGGGAAGAAGATCCACTGATGACGCCAGAGCAGTTCAGAAAAGATGTGGAGCATTTGTCCCGAGCGACATTGATGTATTTAGAAATGAAACGTCAGCAATTCGAAGAAAAATAGGATTTTAACGGTTCAGCTTCGGAAGAATTTCTTCAATGGCTTGAAGAATTTCTGGAGTGTAAGAAAACTTTGAGGCCACCTCAGAAGTTGGAATCCAAAGTGGGCCGCGATTGTAGTCCGGTTCACTGTCTGGGCGAGGTTTTTGAAGAAAAGTTTTGAGTCTGGCGCCATAAAAAAGAGTGAGGCATTCGAAATCTTCACCGTTCCAATGAAAAGGATATTCTTTATCCACGCAAGTGTTCGTATCCACAAGGATCTGAAATCCCGTTTCTTCGAGGCACTCACGTTCGGCGGTTTCAGGAGCCGTTTCATGGGGTTCGACCACTCCGCCTGGTAAGAAGTGATACTCACGACCTGATTTGGGGTCCACACCTAAAAAGCACAACAATTGATCATTGTGAAGAACAACAGCTGATGCGCGAGTTCGAAATTTTGCCATGTCTTATTGAAAACCAAACAGCCTTGGCCTGTCACTGCCTAGTTTCCTGTTGCATGAAGCGATGGGCCGAATGCAAAATACTGAGTTCGGAGGTGTTATGAAGACATTGATTATCACTTTAGGACTCATCGTAAGTTTAGGGGCTTTTGCGGGAAAAGGTCACAAACATCACCACCATGCCCATGAGCATGGGGCTGCTGAGCTTTCTTTAGCTTTTGATGGTCTGACCGGGAAGATAACTTTCAAAGCCGCAGCTGAAGGCGTCCTGGGATTCGAGCATGCTCCCAAGTCTGAAAAACATAAGGCAAAGTACGCAGAATCTGTAGCGCTCTTCGAAAACAGTGTGGCCAAAATGGTTCAAATGGATTCAAGCCTTGGTTGTATTTTCAAGAAGGAAAAAATCGAACAAGTCATGGATGGAAGCCATTCTGATTTCGTAGCTGAGTGGGCAGTCACTTGCCAGAAATCTGTAGAGGGTTCTAAAATCAATTTTGATTTTACTTCGGTCAAAGGACTCAAAGAGATTGATGTGACTGTGCTCGCGGGAGCTGTCCAGAAATCAGTGGAGATCAAGCGCAAGCCAGTGACGGTAGACCTGAAATAGCAAGCCAAAGTGACAAAATGAAGGCACTGACTAGGATGTAGACAGCTGTCGAAGAATTAAAACCCGGCCCGCCCGGGTTTTTCTTTTGCAGTAAGCTCCTCTGTTCGATCAACCTATCCCGGTTTAGTCTTGGAGGATTATATGACCAAATGGCTTCTTTCTTTGACGCTGATGTTAGCAGCTCAATCTTCATTCGCAAAAGTTCAGAAAGCAGACGATGAGCTCGTCGGCAAAATCTATCAAACGTTGGTGACTCTGGCTCAGAGTGATAAAATTGAAATGGTGGGTGATGTGCACCGCCATGAAAAATTAAAAGACATCCTCGAAGAAGCGAGTTCTTTTGTGTATGACGCCCTGCTGGCTCTGACAGGTAGCCAGGCAGAGGAAAAGGAAAGAATCGTGAAGGATTTAAGTATGACCTGTGAGGTCGCTGCTTCGAAGTCTTCAGCGAAATGTGCGCTAATCATCCAGTACAAACCCATGGGTGAAACGGCAATTTTGTTTGAAGCAATTTTAGAGAACGATGGAAACAAGATTTCTATTCTTCGGAATCAAGTGGAAGTGGCTCGGGGAAGCTAGTGGTTTTTCCAGAAAAAAAGATCAGTTATCAATCGTTGTCTCATAGTATTGAAGAATACGCTTCAAGATCAGGCTACTACCGAGTTCTCGTCACTGTTCTCGGAGATGAGGATCACGACTGAACGAGACTTTCGGGGAGTGAGTTGTTTTAAGATTATTCCCCAGCCGTTATGGAATTGTGCTTAGCTGATGATGTGAAACTGTGTCCAGGGGATGTCCTTGACTCTCAGTTTGCTGTGTTCCTGCACGAGCCGCTTAAAGTTAATCCTTTCTGGTGTTGGTTGGCCATAAAACAAATTTTGAGTCACCTGACTAGAGGCTTTGTAGTAGTTTAGGCCGAATTTTTCAAACTCAGTTCCGGCCAAAGAGTACTTTTTAACGACAATCTCCTTGTGCATAAATTTCTTCTTTTTCTGCGATACAATTTTTAAGGATTTTCTGGGATCTAGGTATTGGTGCATAAACTGACTTTGAACTTCAGGTGCTAAAGTGGCTCGAAAGTGATCTTCTGCGCTGCAGCTATTTGTCTTTAGTTTTACCATCAATTCCTTTTGAAGAATTGGTTGCAATCTATGGCACAGCAATCCGTTCAAAATGACCAATGCGGCAAGGAAACTTTCCATTTGTGCTTGTGGGGCACTTTCATGGGCTGCTGATGCAGCAGCCAGTTTGTAAGGAGAAACATGGCTTACAAGGACGCAAACAAACACTTGAATTTTTTTATCTAAGCAGGGCAGACGAAAATAAAGTGTGGTAACGCCACACTTTTTGAGGTCCTGTGCTATTTTTTTGAGCGTGGCTGTTCTTGGTGGAATTTGCTTCTGTAATGGAGCTTGAATGAGCTGCCGAGTCAGCACTGAGTCAATTCTTAGGAGATCTCTATAGGCCGCATTTTTAGCTTCTTTGGCAGAGGAGTGGCAGCCCCCACCAGCGAACGGATTTTGCGGATCCATTTTGAAATTAATCATCTGGGTGGCTAGTTGATGGTAGGATTTGATCTTCGCAGAATCCTTAGTCCAATCGGCTGCTGAGGCTCTAAACACCTTTTTGTATAGTTGATGTTGATTTTCAAAGATACAGAGATCTTTAAGTGAGGGGCATTTAAGTTGGGGCGAAAGCGGCACTATTTTAAACTTCATTGAGACCTCAATTCGCTGAAGATTTTTAATTGCCAGTGAGGCATTTAGAAACTATCTTAAAAAGTACTAACTCTTGAGGAGAGTATGGCAAAAAAAAATAAGAAAAGCAAAAAGCCAGTTCGCAAGAAAAGCAAAAAGCCAGTTCTCAAGAAAAGCAAAAAGCCAGTTCGCAAGAAAAGCAAAAAGCCCGAGAATGAGCTGTTGTCTCTGCTGAAGAAGGTAAAAAAATCTAAATCAGATATTCTAGTCCCAGTTGCTGCACAAGAGTACGTGACCGCAGGTTGCACGGTTACGGAAGCGACTTCGTTTTGCACGTTGGTGTACACCGAGGGAGGCTGCACTGGATGTTAGAGACCCGGATGCAGAGGCGTATATCAATTCGCTGAAGATTTTTAATTGCCAGTGAGGCATTTAGAAACTATCTTAAAAAGTATTAAATCTTGAGGTGAGTATGGCAAAAAAAAATAAGAAAAGCAAAAAGCCAATTCGCAAGAAAAGCAAAAAGCCAATTCGCAAGAAAAGCAAAAAGCCAGTTCGCAAGAAAAGCAAAAAGCCAGTTCGCAAGAAAAGCAAAAAGCCCGAGAATGAGCTGTTGTCTCTGCTGAAGAAGGTAAAAAAATCTAAATCAGATATTCTAGTCCCAGTTGCTGCAGGGACAATGCCCACCTCAACCTGCCCGAGCGCCGTTTGTCTGACGACCACTTACACCGTGATGGGCTGCACAGGTTGTTAGAGACCCGGATGCAGCGGCGTATATCAGAGGCCCTGTGGCCCAGTTTCAAGGCGATAGATGAGTGTTGCCAGATTTTTTTTGGAAATGAGCCTTATCAACTAGCTACCATCAACCAGTGGGAAGTAAGACGGCGAGGGGCCACGATGAACGTGGTTTTTTTGGGTGACTTGTCTTTTTTGCTGCTTTCTAAAATAGAAAAATTGCCAGCCAGGTTTCGTGTTTGGGCACCGTCAGTGAAGTATTCTCGGTTTCTTCAGTACTGGCTAGGCTTAGCGCCTGAGCAAGTACACATCCTACCCAGAAGTATTTTTTTCAAGGCACAGCCTCGAGTGAAAGTAGATTTTGATAGTTTTGTTTTTGCCGGTCGAGCGTCTCTTTCCACGAAGCGAGTTCGCTTGGCTGTCCAGCTTGTTGAGAGGTTGCGACACGTTTCAAAAAAAAATTATGAGTTTCATATATGCAACACGGGGCAAGTATCACGAGACCAAGTAGTAAAACTGTTTCCGCGCACGAGGTATCCTTGGATTCATTATCATTTCTCGTTGAATAGAAGTTGGCCTCAAAATTTCTTGTCAGCGGCGTACTTATCTCTTTCGCATTACGAGTTTGAAGATCTCGGTATAGCCCCTTGTGAAGCGATAAGTGCAGGTATGCCTTGTATTTTATCTGATTGGGGAGGGTACAGTGACTTTGACCTGCCCTCAGTGCTTAAGCTGCCGACTCTGCAGAGCTGGACTAAGGCTGGCGAGCGTCGATATGTGATTCAGCTTACGAAGAATGTTTTAGACTTTATCGAGCAGATAAGGCAGGGAGTTATTCAGACGCCTCCGGAAGCGTGTTCTTTCAAAGAGCTTATCGGAAACCAGCAAAGCAATTTAACTTTTTCTGCTATAGTGTTAGCACGTTTAAGAAAAGGGGGGTTGCCCCGCCCCCCTGGTCTTCACGAAGAGAAAAGGATTCCTGGAGTGCGACACGAAATGATGGCGTCGTATTTTCGATAATGATGTTTGGTGGGCAGGAGGGCGTCTATTTTTGTGATGAATCCGGAAATTTTTTTTTTAAGAGTAAAAAATGGCGAATAAAATCTTCAATGCCTCTTTAGCAACAGGAAAGTTAGGATGTTTCGAAGTTCTCGATCTTTTGAAGCTAAAGCTGAGGCCATTTCAAATGAATGAAGTCTTTCAAGAGCTTTCCCTAGTGAATTCATCATCGCTGTATTCGGGACATGGCGGAATCATTTATTCTAAGGCTTTTTTTTTAGCAGAGGAAAATTTTAGAAAACAATGGCTAGCGACGGTCAGTCTTGATCTAGAT
>JBKCXY010000006.1:0-7644 GCA_046315835.1 Pseudobdellovibrionaceae bacterium
CCTCAGGCCGATGTCTCCTCTGCAGAATCAGCCCAACCTCAAACTGAAGTGGCTCAGGTCGAAGAACTTCCACCGGCCCCCCAGAAAGCGATGACTACTTCCGTTGTAAAGTCATCTCCCATCGCTGAGGCAGCACCTGTGGTTCTTGAAGCCCCCGACCTCGAAGTTCCCGCGGCTGACGATTTGGCGGACTCAAGCTCTGCTCAATTGGCAGAGAGCGAGATCACAGAGAAGTTCGATGAGATCGACAATGAACATGCCACCAAAGTAGCCGCTTTAGCTTCCGAGTTGGATACAGAGAAAGAAAAAGCCCTCGCAGAAAAGGAAAACCTTTTTGCTGAAGCTCAAAAGGCTCAGCGCGAAGAGGACGAACGATTAGCTGCCGCTCAGAAAGCCAAAGCCCAAGCTGAGAAAGCCGCTTTGTTAAACAGAATTGCGGAGCAAAGAAAATCCATCGAAGCTGAAACAGCTGCTCGAGAAAAATCTCGCAAAGAGCAACAAGCACAAGCGGAAGCAGAGGCGGCAGAGGAAAATGCAAAGGCTCAAGCCCGAGCTAGCGTTGGAAACGGTCAAGGAATTGCCCAGTCAGGACAGGGCAATGTGATTGCTCCCTCTGTGGGAATTCCCGAAGGCGTTCGCGCCCTGGAAGATCTGAAACAACTGCCGGGAAACCAAAAACCCACTTACCCTCAAGCGGATCGTTTAGCGGGTAACCAAGGAGAAGTTTCTTTTTTAGCTTATGTTTTACGTGATGGATCTTTAGGGCAGTTTAAAATGCTGAAAAGCTCAGGCCACAGATCCTTGGATCTGAGAACACTGGCGGCGATTCGATCTTGGAGGTTTTACCCTGGACAAGAGGGTTGGGTTGAAATCCCTTTTAAGTGGGATCTCAGAGGCGGCCCGCAAGAACTGCCAGCCACCTTAAGAACAAAAGTCAGTAGTAATTAGTCACCGAAAAGTTGTTTTTGAGATTTTGTAGAGCCTTGGTTCTTGGCAGCGTTTTTACGCTTACGTCCCATGCGTGCGTCTCTTCTTTTTCTCTTCATTTCTGTCGCAGCTGTTTTTGATGCCATGTTTCACTCCCTTTAGCGAAAACAAGGGGTTACCAAATTGGAATAGCCAAGTCAACAGAATGGCGGGTGGATTCCTCAATCTGAGGGCTGTTTTGGTAGGCATAATGAAGCCCAAAGCGCGGTAAAACGAATCCTACGCCTGCCGCATACAGGTTGCTTTCGGTTTCATAGACCTGGGCGGCACCCAAACGAGCCACCACCCATCGATTCATGTAATACTCAATGCCAGCCGCCAAAGTTGGTTTTGACATGGTATTTTTTGAATCTGTGGCCAAATCCACCTTCGCTCTCAGGAATTTTCGGTAGTTATAGGAAGCCCCAAGAACAGTTTCCCCTTTTTGCTGAACTTGTTCAGGAGTCGACTTGGACGGAGTTAAAAGATTATTGGCAAAAATCGCAAATCCAATCGTTGAAGTGGGCGTCCACATAGTCGCAAGACCCAGATTGGTCTGATTGTAGGATTTGTTCAAAAAACGATCTTGTTGATGGTTGATCCCCAAACCAAAAGCCACTGATGGAGAAATAAAATTTCCGAAAGACAATCGAAAAGCTTGGCTGGAGTTTTTAACTCCAGTGATTTCATCTTGGGAAGTTTGAACATAACTCAACGAAGTTGGAACGACTGTTTGTTTCATGTTGTCAGACAATGACAAAGAGAACTGCCGATCCCCTGAAGGCAACGAAGCATAACCAGTGCTGAAGTAGTACCCGGAGAGGTGAGCCACGGCTGCTGGATTCATAAATGGCGTTTCGCTCGCTTCCACAGAGGCAAGGCCTGAGTTCGCTGTGCCCGCCGAGACAGAACCCACATAGGCTTGAGCTTGAACCGATAAAACTAAGCTAAATAAGGCTTGGATCATTTCATCACCTCCGCAGGTGATGAAATCGTATTAGCGTCGCAAACAGAGTGTCAACCAATGAGCGCAAATCTTACCTGTTCTTCCCGGTCCGTAACCATCGATGCAGTTGGCTCCCTCAATGGAATAATCAGGAGCAACGGCACTGCCCCTATAGCAGGCCTGAGCAAATGACTCGCTCGGGACTGCGCAATTAGCAATTGGATTAATGATTTCCCATGACTTCTGATCTGGGAGTAGCCTTCGAAGGGCTTCGATCATCGATGCAATTTCTCTCTGGACCGCCGTCTGAGCTCTGGATGATGAGTTTTCTCCGCGTTGTTCAATTGTTACTGCTTGAATTTTGGGGCAAGTTTGTGTCCCGTTGGACAACTGATTATCTTGAGGGCGAACAATCCTCAAGGATCGACAATCCCAAGTTATCGAGTTCGCTGAAGAGTTAACCTCTAAATCACGGTCACCAATTATTTCTAAAGCCCTTGAAGGATAATTAGCACCTAAGTTCGTAAAACCAAATGCTTGTCCTCCTGCTCCACTTAAGAATTTACGACTCGGTTGACCGACAGATAGGAGATATCCCCTGCCAACCAAAGAACTACCGCTGGACTGTGCCGACTGAATGGGTGTTTTTCCATAGCCTTGTGGAAAATCGACATTTCGGTGAAAGGCCAAAGCTAAAAGAGCGTTGTTGATTGTCTGATTGGCGATATCCAAGTCTTCGGCATTATTAGAAAGAGGACCCAACCCCAAGGAGCCAGAAAAATACCTTTGTGTAGGATCTCCAAATTTTACTAGTTCCGAGACAAAATGATCTTCCCTCATACAAGGACTGTCGCCCAAAATCTGGCAGCGCTTGGTCTGAAATTCTGCTGCAACCTGAGGAAGATTCAGCGCTGGAAGTAAATTCGGCATGTACTCCGCACTCGTCCCTCGAGCAGTCACAGAATTGTTCGCGATATTGGAGAAAACAATCGATGAATCTACTCTAGAGCCGTAGGGATTTGACCTTCCGCGGATTGAAATAAACATCTGCGCATTCTCTACAGACGGATGACTCAAGAGAGCTTCTTTGAATTTAGCATTTCGCACTCCTGAATCTGTCACTGCTTGGTAGCTTTGTTTGAAGGAAGTGATAAATCGACTACTTACAGAAATTCCAGCAGGGGCCAGCGTTGGAATCAGAGGATATGTAGAGCGACGATCATCAAAAGCCCCAAAGGCGAAGTTCCAGCTCACTCCCGAACCATTCGAAGAGAGCGGGCAAGAGTTATAGATCACTTGATTGATTGATCCTGAATATGGAAAAGGAAGCTGAGAGAGCTTTGTATCAACGGCCTGTACGCCGCTCGAATCTTCCAAGGAAGACCCTTCAAATCCAGCCTGTCCACAGTTCTGATAGCTGATCGCAATCAGGCCTAAAACTCCAATCACGACAAGACCACGAATCCAAACATGCCTTTTGGAAAGCGTCATATCTATTCCCCCACCGAATCAGAATAGCACAACTCAGGGATCCTGAAAGGTAAGACCCTGATTTCTCGCCAAAAATCTCATTTTGGGACAGCTGCCGGAGGGGGTTAAGACTTGTTTCTCGACCTTGGTTCTGAGAATACTAGAAGGCCTATGCATAAAGTAAAAAAAGCGATTATCCCCGCAGCTGGTTTAGGAACGCGATTTCTTCCGGCCACAAAGACCGTCCCCAAAGAAATGCTTACCATTGTGGATGCCCCGATCATTTTCTACGTGGTCGAAGAAGCCATTCGAGCCGGTATCGAAGATATTGTGCTGATTCAAGGTCGTGGAAAAACAGCCATCGAAGATTTTTTTGATACGTCTTATGAGCTTGAGGACAAGTTACAGAAGGATGGCAAAATTCACCTTTTTGAGCGCCTCGTAAAAATCAGAGAGATGGCAAATATTATTTCTATTCGCCAAAAGCAGCCCTTGGGCCTTGGACATGCCGTACTCTGTGGAGAAAAAGTTGTGGGCAAGGATCCGTTCGCAGTTTTACTCGGTGACGAGATCATGGTCAGTCGCTCTGGAGAACCCACCACCACTGAGATTCTCGCCAATCACTTTAATACCACACAGTCCTCAACAGTGGCTGTAATGCAAGTGACTGATCAGGAAGTTTCAAAATATGGTATCGCTGATGTTCAGCCTTACCAAGAGGACTTGTTCAAAGTGAAAGGTTTCATTGAAAAACCAAAGCCCCATCAGACGACCAGCCGCTGGGCGCTTCCGGGAAGATATGTTTTTACATCTGAAATTTTCTCTTTGCTGAAATCTGCAAAGCCCGGAGTTCTTGGGGAAATTCAACTCACAGACTCGATGAACGAATTGGCAAAAAACTCAGATTTCTTTGCTGCTACTTTCAACTCAGAAAGACATGATGCTGGAGACAAGTTTGGTTACCTCAAGGCAAATATTGAAATTGGTTTGCGTCATCCGGAATTGCAAAATGAACTCAAGAGCTATCTGATGGAGATAGCGAAAAAGTTGGAGCAACAATGAGACGAATGGTTTTTCTTTTTCTACTGTTCTTTCTTTTCGAAGCTCAGGCCTATGTGCCACCAGCACACTTTATTTTCGATAAATTATCAAAGACGGCTGGCACCGGGATTTATCAAATTGAACAGGAAGTAACTTTTACTTCTGGTGCTGATTCCGTTCTTCTCAAAGAAACTTGGATGATTGAGTCGGACCTTTCTATGAAGCTTCAGGTGACGGGTGTAAAGGAACTGAGCGAGCAAATCTCGTTTTTTGTATCCTACGCCGGAGCTCAGCGCACTCAATCTGGAGAGCCTGCTCGTCGAATCACAGAGGAATTTTTTGAAAGATACTTTTTCATTCGTAGCCCTGATGCCTGGATGACTTCAAGCGTGAGCTCGAAAATTCTCCCAGCAGCTGCCACGGTCAAAAAACCGATTCGCTCTCTAAAAGAGACTGAATATCAAGCAGAAAACTTTGTTCGCCTGGGGAGAATTGGCGGGTCAGTTGTTTATGCCCTTGGCGCTGCCAGTGCCCCTGAAAAGCTGAATCCTGGGGTTTGGATTGATCAAGATCAATTTTTTCTGCGCAAACTCCGAGTCAGCACTGGCGCAGAGTTATCGACAGAAAAACACAGCACCTATGCTCGAGGACTTGTTTACCCAAAGACAAAAATCGTTCGCTGGGATAATAACACGGTCACAATGAATGTTCTCTCGATCAGTTCACGAACTCGCGAAAACTTTGCCGCTTTTCAATCCAAGGGATCAGTGAAAGCAAACTTTGGAGCCTCTCCTTCTCATCAAGCTGCTATTTCAGAATTCTACCGTAGGTTCAGATAATGTCCCAGTTGTGGAGGATTGCTGTTGAAGCGCCTCTGCCCGAGGCCCTCACATACTCTTCAGATTTGGAGCTTCGTCGAGGCTCTTTTGTCGAAGTTCCTCTTGGAAAGCGGACGGCACAAGGGCTTGTGTTGGGACCCACATCGATAAAACCTGACTTTGAAATTAAATTGGTGAAGTCAATGAAAGAGGACTTTCCTCTGTTGCCTGAGCCTTTTGTAAAGTGGATTGAGTGGGTTTCTGATTATTATCTTTATCCACCGGGTCTTGTGGCAAGTTCAGTTCTACCGCCCTTGCCTCACACAAAGAAAGAGCGAGCCTCACGACGGCCGCCGGTGATTCCAATGCTGGAACAGACCTCGTGGCCTGAACTGACCGAAGAACAAAAAAAAGTCTTTGAAGCCATTAATTCTGAAGTTGGTTTTCAGACCCATTTGCTTTTCGGAGTGACTGGATCAGGAAAAACAGAAGTCTATCTCAAACTGCTCAATGAAACCCTCAATCGCGGAAAATCAGGAATCGTTCTAGTTCCGGAAATTTCACTCACTCCCCAGCTTTTGCACCGTTTTGCCAGCCGTTTTGGCGATCAGGTCGCAGTGATTCATTCGCAGCTCACAGAACGTGAGAAAACAAATCAATGGTGGGACATCGTCTCAGGAAAAAAGCGAATCCTGATTGGAGCCCGAAGCGCGCTTTTTTGTCCTATTCAGAATTTGGGAATGATTATCGTGGATGAAGAGCACGAGCCCTCTTATAAACAAGATGAGAAACTCAAGTATCACGGTCGAGACAGCGCTATTGTGCTTGGTAAACTATGCAACTGTCCCGTTGTTCTGGGGTCAGCAACACCCTCCATGGAAAGCTGGAAGAATGCCGTCGATGGAAAATATAAACTTCAAAAAATGGGGCAAAGAGTCCAGAATCGAGCCCTTCCGATCGTGTCTGTCGTGGATCTTAAGCTCAACAAAGAAGAGCAGCAAAAACGGAAGGATCTCGGAATCGATCTCCCCAGCTGGATGAGCTTAGACCTTTATCATGCGCTTCGAAAATCTCAAGATAACCAAGAGCAAGCGGCCCTCTTCTTAAACCGTCGAGGGGTTGCTCAAGTGGTGTCTTGTCCTGGATGTGGCTTTGTTGTCGAGTGCCCCAATTGTGATATCAGTCTCACATTGCATGGAAAGAGCCATTTGGTGTGTCACTACTGTGACTACAATGAAGTTCTGAAACACGATTGCCCTAGCTGCAAAGAGGGCGAGTTGAAGCCACTCGGTGTCGGCACCGAGCAAGTTGAATCAGACATCTCTCGATTATTCCCCGAAGCTCGTCTTGCAAGAGCAGATCGAGATGAAGTTCAGAGTCGCCTTGAGATGGAAGAGCTCATCCAGAAAATGGAGAATCATGAAATTGATATTCTGATTGGCACTCAAATGATTGCTAAAGGTTTAGATTTTCCCAAACTCAACACCGTCGGGTTAGTGCTTGCGGATATCGGCTTCAACTTGCCTGATTTCAGAGCTTCTGAAAGAAGTTTTCAGCTGATGACACAAGTTGCAGGAAGGGCGGGTCGACATGTTCAGCCAGGACAAAATCCCGGAGAGGTCATCATTCAGACTTTGAATCCCCAACATGTTTCCATCTCTCATGCTGTGAATCATGATTTCGAGTCTTTTGCTCACCAAGAACTCGTAGACCGTTCTGCCTTGAACTATCCCCCACTCGGGCGGCTGATTAGCTTTCGCCTTCAAGGGAACCAACTGGCCCTGGTTGAGAAAGCGGCCCATGCTCTCGCCCATCGCGCCCGCCAACTCCAGGAGCGTTATCCTGCCTACACGAATGTCGAGGTTCTTGGTCCAGCTGAAGCCGCTATTGCTAAACTTCGAGGGAAATTTCGTTATCATTTGCTGTTGAAAGGCCCGAGAAACCAAGCTCTCAATCAGTTTACCCGACAAATGGTTGCTGATGAGTCATGGCTTCCTCGTGGAGTTCAAATCGTGATCGATGTTGACCCGCTTCATCTTCTCTAAGAACATATAAAGTATGAGCACTCCATGTCCACGCTGTGGAAACCCCGCTGATGAAATGCAGATCATTGATCCTGCATTGATGGCCAAGCTTGCTGAAGCAGGGCACGCTGGCTTACCAGCTCAGGTCTGTAACAATTGCTTTTCAGAACTCGCCGGTGGAGTCGCCCGTGGAAGTGTTCTTCTGGCTCGAGAAAAAGCCAAAGAGCAGAAAAAACTGATGCTTTGGAAATCCAGGGTGAATCTCATCAAGAAGGCTCGTCAGTCTATGACGGATAAAAGCTTTTCAGATGCCGCTGTCTCCTACGAAAAGTATCTCAAAGTGTTAGAGGTCGTTTTTGACTGCAAGGCGGGAGAGCTG
>JBKCXY010000007.1:0-7706 GCA_046315835.1 Pseudobdellovibrionaceae bacterium
CTCCCAAAACTGTACTCAGTTTTTGGCTCACAACTCCACTGTTGATCGAAAAATTATAGCTGTGATTTCATTCACTTACTCTAACGGAGCACAGAGTCTGGATTTAGGATCCATGCCTGTGAGATCAGTTCCCTGGGCTCTTCAAGCTGGAACTGCCAACTCACTGACCGGATTTTCGGCAGGTAGAATTACAAACTTGTTTAATTTGTCGACTTCTCTCCCTACAAATTCGGTTCTTGGAACTAATGCCTCCGGCGAACTTGTAGCAGTCGCTATATCTGGTGGTTCATACAATAGTGGTACCAACACCATCACAGTCACTTCTGGATCAGCAGCAACTGGTGTTGCTACAGGCACTGCTGACCCCGGATCACCGAGTGCAGGAGCTGTGTATTATAATACGACTTCGAACAATTTGAGAGTGTACAACGGAACGGCTTACCAGAACGTGTTACCGCAAATCATTGCGGATTCGTCAGCTTGCGGATCGAACATCGACGTCTCCACTCACCTCGGAGCTGTGGGGAACACTGTGGTTGTTAACAAAGACACCACGGGCACCACAGCACAATGTTCTTTCACTGTGCCAGGCGCTGTGACAACTGTAACTTATATCCCTGCGAACGGACCTCGAGTTTCTGGTCGCAAGACAATTTACTCAATCACTCGGATTTCAGCGTCAGAAGCTGTCGTGACCTGGTCTCCCCTCTAAGCGAGAGAGCGAGAGAAAAAAAAGGCAGGGTCTCCCCTGCCTTTTTTTATTTTGTGATGTCGTGAATGACTAGTAGCTCACGTGGTGGTTGACCGACTCGTGCATGCGAGGGTCTTTGATCGCAACCAGACTGTGTGTTTGATAGAACTTCATTACGGTGAGCATGAAGATACCGACAAAGCCTGCCAACAACGCCACTTCATAAAAGCCAAACACCACTTGGTTATCAAAGAACGTGGGGTACACCAACCAGTAGATGTCCACATACTGCATAATCAGAACTAATGCACACACCAGCACCAAGTGACTTTCGTTGCGTTTAGCTCCTCTGGGGAGCAGTGCTAAGAATGGAACGATGAACTTCAAGATGAGTAAGCTCATCGAAATCACCATCCAGCCACCCTGAGCTCTCATGAGATAAAACTCTGTCTCTTCAGGGATATTCGCATACCAGATCAGCATAAACTGAGAGAACGCAATATAAGCCCAAAATACAGTGAAGCCCTTCAAGAACTTCGCCACATCATGAACGTGCTCAATCGTCACATAACCTGTGATGAAGCCTTTGTTTTTCATGTAAAGCATGACTAAAATCAACAAAGCAAAAGTCGACTGAATGGATCCCGCAAAAGTGTAAATCCCGTAGATGGTTGAATACCAAGTGGGAAGCAAACTCATCAAAAGATCCACACTGAAGACCGAGAATGTGATCGCAAAAATCAAAGTGTAAGCCACACCGAATGCGGTGTTCTTTGTGGTGAGAGACTCATCCCCGTTCTGATCTTGTTTCAGCGAATTCCCAACCATGAGCTTTGCAAAGATGATGGCCAAAGCGCCAAACACAATCAGACGCAAAGCCATGAACGGCAGATTCAAGTAAGCTGTTTTTGACGCAATCAAGGGGGAAGCTTCGAGGATCTCTGGTCTCGTCCACTGATAGAGCTTTGAAGAGCCCAACAACAAGACGAGAGAACCAATCAAAGTGACCGGCAAGAAAGCCGTAAAACCTTCGGCCAAACGGCGAACACCTGCAGACCAACCCGCTTTCGCCACATGCTGGATCGTCACGAAGAAGAGTCCACCCGTCGCAAAGCATGTCACATAAAAGAAGGCCGTGAGATAAGACGTCCACATTCTTTCAGGGTTTTTAATAAACCCGATCACAAAACCCAAGAAGCCCAGAGCTGTGAGCGCGATCGCCAAAGTTTTGAGCTGCTGAGAGGGTTCGAATTTTTTCACTGATAAATTAACTGAGTGATTTGATGATCCCATGTTCTACCTATCTCTTTTCGTTCTTTTGCAAATAGCGGATGTAGTTCACAACCTGCCACCGATACGCTTGAGGAATGTGGGATTTATAGCCTCCCATCACACCTTGGCCCTGCGTGATCACGTGATAGATTTCACCATCGGTCCAACCCTTGATCTTATCTGTATTCAAAGCTGGGATTTTCAAAGGGTACTTCGCAGCCACAGATCCATCACCGTTCAAGTGGACCCCATGGCAAACAGCGCACTGAGTTTGATAGTATTTTTGACCCACCATCAAAGTCTCTGGATTCATATCCCCCGCCATCGGATTACGATTGGCTTTGGCTGCGATAGGATCATTCCCATAGGGATAAGGTTCAAAACCTACAGGCTGAGTGTTCTCAGGCGGAACTCGTGCACCGCCGGCCTTATCTTCAAAAAAACTATCGTACTCTTGAGCTTTCACGGCAGGCTGCTCCATCATATCCTGAATCAGCTCAATATTGGGCTGCGAGGAACGTCCCGTACAAGCCGACAAACCCAACGCAATTGCTGCAATCATAATAAGATTTGTCTTCATCTTAAAACTCCGTCTTCTTAATCTCTGAAGCGCCCAGAGATTTGAAAAACTCTTGAACTTTTGACTCTTCATATCCCGTATCGTCCTCCGGGATAAAGATCGCAAATTTATGACAAGTGAGATCCTTATCGATGATCGGAGGGTTTACTTTTGGAAGACCGCAAGCATAAAACATCGCTGCCACCGACGACAAAGCTGCAAACAAAATCGTGAGCTCAAACAGGATAGGAATAAAGGCTGGCAAACTGAATAAAGGTTTACCACCCACATTCAAGGGCCAATTCACCGCTGAGGTCCACCAAGTGAGGAGCAAGCCCGCGCTGAGCCCAAAAACACCCATCACAAAAGTCACATAAGGAATCCACGATCTCTTGATTCCTGCTGCTTCTTCCATGCCGTGAATTGGATAAGGAGAGATGGCTTCAAACTTTGTGAATCCTCTCTCTCGAGTCTTTCTTGTTGCTTCTAAAATTTGCTCTTCTGTTAAAAAGATGGCCGCTAAGCCTTGTTTGTACTTCGCCATTAGTGACCCCCTTTTCCTTCTTTACCCACATTCATCACAGGCTTGATCTCAGCAATTGAAATCGCTGGGAACAGACGGAGATAGAGCAAGAAGAGCGTCAGGAACATACCAAAACTTCCCACCAGGATTGCCGTGTCAAAGAAGGACCAAGCATAGGATCCCCAGTTCGAAGGCAAGAAATCATGGTGAAGCGAAGTGACTGTGATCACGAAACGTTCAAACCACATTCCAATATTGACGAAGATGGAAACGACAAACATCACTGGGATGGATCGTCTCATGGATTTGATCCAGAAAATTTGCGGGATCAAAACGTTACAAGTCACCATGATCCAGTAAGACCAGCCGTAATCTCCGAAGGCTCTGTTCACGAACACGAAGCGCTCGTAGATGTTACCAGAATACCATGCGATGAAGAACTCGGAAGCGTAGGCGTAGCCCACCATCAGACCTGTCGCCATGATGATCTTATTCATGACTTCCATATGATCAATCGTGATGTAGTTCTTAAACTCGGGGAATCCGATCCGCACTAATGTCATCAGCGTGATCACCATCCCGAAACCAGAGAAAATCGCACCCGCCACAAAGTACGGTGGGAAAATCGTTGTATGCCAACCGGGAAGGTTTGACACCGCAAAGTCGAAGGAAACGATGGTGTGAACCGAAAGAACGAGTGGCGTTGAAAGACCCGCGAGTAACAAGTACACCATTTCAAAGTGTGACCAGCTCTTCGCCGTTCCTCTCCATCCCAAAGACAGAGCTCCATAAACCAAGTGACGAATTTTATTTTTCGCACGATCTCGGATCGTTGCAAAATCAGGCACAAGCCCTACATACCAGAACACCAAAGAAACTGTGGCGTAAGTAGAAACCGCGAACACGTCCCACAAAAGTGGCGAACGGAAATTCACCCACAAAGGACCCCGTTGGTTCGGGTATGGGAACAACCAATAATCGAGCCAAGGACGACCTGTATGCATGAGCGGGAACAAACCCGCTGTCATCACCGCAAACACGGTCATGGCTTCTGCCGTTCGAGCCACCGAAGTTCTCCATTTTTGTCGGAACAGAAAGAGAATCGCAGAAATCAGAGTTCCTGCGTGCCCAATCCCGATCCAAAAAACGAAAGTGATGATCATGGTTCCCCATCCAATCGGATGGTTCACGCCCAAAAGTCCCATTCCCGTGCTGATCACGATCGCGATCGTCACCAAATAGAACAAAAAGAGAGCTTTCGCAGATAAAAACATTCCGACCCATTGCTTCGATGGAAATCTCTCCAACGGGGCTACGATATCTTCAGTGACGTCTTTTAAGGTCTTGTTACCAAGAACCAGTTGGTTTCTTTTCATCATGCGTGACCACCCTTTTTGCCGTGAGCATCTTTGAAGCGTGTCTCCTGGTGATTGTTTCTAATTTTTGTCATGTAGCGAACCGAAGGTGCTGCATGGAACTCTTCCAAAAGAGCATAATTTCTTGGATCTTCTTTGAAGTGCTTTGAAACGCGTGATTCAGGATCATTGAGATCACCGAAAATGATCGCGTCCGTTGGACATGAAGTTTGGCATGCCGTTTTCACGTCGCCGTCTTTTAATGTTCCACCTTTCAGCTTCACTTCGCTCTTCTTTTCCTTAATTCGGTGAACACAGAAAGTACATTTTTCCATGACCCCACGAGTACGAACTGTCACGTCTGGATTCAGAGCCAAGTGCATTGGTTTTTCAATGAGCTTTGCATAGTTGAACCAGTTGAAACGACGAACTTTGTAAGGACAGTTGTTGGCACAATATCTTGTTCCCACACAACGGTTGTAAACCATGTCGTTCAAGCCTTCGCTGTTATGAACTGTGGCGAGAACTGGGCAAACCGTTTCACAAGGAGCATTATCACAATGCTGACACATGACCGGTTGGAACACGACTTCTGCATTGGCAGGATCGCCCACAAAATAGCGGTCGATGCGGATCCAGTGCATTTCACGGCCTTCCATCACATACTTCTTACCCACAACAGTGACGTTGTTCTCAGACTGGCAAGCCACCACACAAGCATTACAGCCCGTGCAAGAGTTGAGGTCGATAGCCATGCCCCACTTATTTCCGTTGTAAGCGTGACCTGACCAAATATTCCAAATTTTGTGTTTGTGATTGTTCGCGGCTTTATCTTTGAGATACTCCGCCAAGGTTGCTTCAACAACGATCTTTCGACCTGCTGTCTTGCTATCACCCAAAGAGTGGTGACCTTGAGGATTTGCTAATTCGTACTTCTTTTTCGTATTTGTGATTTCAGCACTGATTCCTGAAGTGATCAAAAGACCTGCAGCCACATTGGCCATTTGGAAAGAGTTAAATCCCACACCGTTCGCGACTTTTCCTGCATCGGTGCGTCCGTAACCCACAGGAATTGCCAAAACATCATCATGGAGTCCCGGGTGGATATGAACTGGCAGTGAGTACTCTCCGGCTGCAGTTTTCATCTTCATCATGTGTCCTTCGCGAGCCCCGAGCTTTTCAGCCGTCGCAATGGAAACACAGACATAGTTATCCCAGCAGATTTTTGTCACAGGATCTGGCAATTCTTGAAGCCAAGCGATGTTCGCTAAAGTTCCATCCCCCAACTGAACAGTGGGGTAAAGAACCATTTCAAAACCTTGCCCTTCGGCTTTTTTCTTCACGCTATTCAACGCTTCCATGCGGAAAGAGCGAGCTGATGTCGAATTGGGAACTTCTCCGACAAAACCTTTTTGCAGAACTTCATTCCAGAAATTTTCAAAACCAGCACCGCGCCCGTATTTTGGATAAACTTCGTTTTTCCAGTAGTCGCGGAGATAGTCGTAATAAGTTTCAAAATTCTGAATACGAGCAGGACCTCGCTTCGCCATATAAGCCCATGTCATCAAAGAGAGCTGGAAGGAACGAGTGTCATACATCGGTCGCAAAGTGGGTTGCTGCAAGGACAAAAGTCCCCGAGTGAACTCTGCATCTCCCCAGCCTTCCATCACATGGTTATCAGGCAGAACATAGTCAGCTTGTTTTCCCGTCTCGTCCACACGGTCACCCGTGTAGATCACCATGCCCACATTCTTCATGGCCTCTTTAAAACCCAAAGATTCTGGCAAGTTGTAGATTGGATTTGTGCGGTGGATGATCAGGGTATTCACATCCCCTTTTTTCATCTGCTCCACAAGTTTTTGAACCGCTTCAAAACTTGCTTTCAGTGCTGTCCAGCCACCATTCGCAAGAACCGTGGCACCGTCATTGTCGAGTGCCGAGTTCAAAAAGTTCAATGCAATTTGCAGAGCTTTCGCATCCGCAGTTCCTGCCGCCAAACCGCCAGCAACAACCAAAGATTCTCCGCGATTGTCGATCAAATCTTGCGCAATTTGAGAGAACAAAGCGGGTTCCATAGCAAGCGCAGAAACAGCTCCTGCGAAAGGCTCAAGAGCTGCTTTCACTTGGGAATTTCCAGCGTACCTGCCCGCACCTTTTTTCACGATCACTTCGTGAGCCAGCGCCATCACCACATCGACCTGCTGAGATGGCTTAATGCGAACACGGATGTCCGCGTTCGCGCCCGTCAATGAATACGCAGAATCAAAGACTACCAAACGATTCATTTTCTCGATGTTTTTACGAGCTTTTGCGAATTGCTTTGTGTAAGCTGTCGGAGCGATCCAAGTTCCTAAGAAGTCGGCATCCACAGACACGATCACTTTCGCTTTATCAAAGCGGTGGAAAGGAACTAAGTCTTCACCATAAGAAGCTTCTTGTCCCTGACGAACAGCTTCGTGATTCAAAGCTTCCCAAACGACATGGTTTGCTCCGAAGGCTTGGCTGAAATCAGCGATCAACTGACGAGTTGAAGGCGAAGCCACAGCTCCACTCAGAACGACCACTTTTCCTTTCGAAAGTTGCTTCACAATGGCATCATCAGCCTCTTCCCATTTTGCAGAGATGGTGTCGCGATTTGTTTTTGCTTTATTCTGTAGGTTACGAACGGGGGCCTTGAGGCGCTCAGGATCATACAAAGACAAAAGATGCGCTTGTGATCGTGCCGAAGTCCCGCCACCCGTCAAAGGATGCACTGGATTTCCTTCGACCTTTAAAGGTCTTCCATCTTTGGTGCGAATCAAAAGCCCTTGAGGCTCTGAACCGTCAAAGTAAGAAGTGGTGTAGTAATTAGCCACAGCATGAGTCACTTCTTCAGGTTGCTTATTGTAAGGAACGATTTTCTGAACTGGACGACGGATACAACCCGCAGATGCCAGTGCCAGGGAAGCTCCCATCAACTTTAAAAATTCACGGCGAGCCCAACCCTCTTCAGAGGTATTTTCAGCCAATGGCGAGGAAAGGAATTCTTTCTCGGCCATTTTCTGAAACTCAGGATCATTGGACCACTGGTCGATTGAGAGCCAGTATCGATTCTCACCCGCTTCGCGAGGACCAGCCTCTTCAGTGTGTTGAATCCCCTGCTGAGCTTCAATTTCTTCTCCTGTAAAAGGAGAATGAGCATTCTGGAATGACTTGATGTTTTCAGGTTGCATATCAGACATACGAATCTTCCTTAGTGGTGACAAGTCGAACAGTTAAGTGGAGCTTTGTATTCCGGTTGACGGTGACAGTTAATACACCAGCCCA
>JBKCXY010000008.1:0-7388 GCA_046315835.1 Pseudobdellovibrionaceae bacterium
TGCCAAATCTATCCAGTTCATCGTTTAGATTATGAAGTTTCTGGAATCATGATCTATGCTCTCACAGCACGAGCTCACAAAATTCTCAATCGCGGATTTGAAAACAAATTGATCACCAAAATCTATCAAGCTTTGACAGACCGGCCTTCTGAGATACCACGGGGTGAGAAGCAGACGTGGGAATGCAAAATCCTTCGCGGAAAGAAAAGATCCTTTGAGTCTCCGGCGGGGGATATCGCTGTCACACAAGCCTTCAAAGTGGAGGAGCAAGGTCCGCAGTCTTTGTGGAAACTTTTTCCCATCACAGGAAGGAGTCATCAGTTAAGGTTTGAGATGTACCGGCATCAAATTCCCATTCTTGGGGATACACTTTATGGCGGGACTCCCTGGGGTCACCCTGGCATTGCACTGAAAGCATTGCAGTTAGATTTTTCTCGTTTCCTTGAGCGTGAGGAGTTAGAACTCCCTAGGACGATCGATAGTACCACCGACCCGCTTGCTTTCTAAACTTTGATTTTTCTGAGTGAACTTTGGTTTCTGCGTTCAAGATATACTCAGCTTTGAACTCCACTCTTCCTTTGTTGCCGTCTTCAAAACTATCGAGGATTTCAAGTCTGGTAAACTGCACTTGTTTCATCCATTCGATGTTCATTTGATGGACTCGGGGATCTCGAACTTGAGGATCAGTGGTTTCCCACAAGTAATCAGGAAGGTGTTTGACGAAGGCACTGTAGCGAGACTTCATGAGAGCGAGGGCGCTGGGAGCCGGCTGGTCCTCATAATTCTTGTGATATTTTCCACAGCAGGAATCGTAACTGTCTCCATCACAGGGACATTTCATCGGGCAAGCTCTCGTTCTTTTTTCTTTTCAAGATAATAGTCCCAGGTCCCATCAGTGACCAGGAGCTGATTTTTGTCGAGCTCGAACACGCGCGTAGTGATTTCACGTAAAAAATGGCGATCGTGGCTCACGATCATGACAGATCCTTGAAACTTCTTAATCGCATCCAGGAGCACTTCGCGAGAGGCAATATCCAGATGGTTGGTGGGCTCGTCGAGAACTAAAAAATTAATGGGCTTTGCAAGAATGGTAGCAAGGACAACGCGAGACTTTTCACCCCCGGAGAGCACGGAGATTTTTTTCTCAACATCATCGCCAGAAAACTTCATGGCGCCGAGGAGGTTTCTCACTGAACCAAGGCTGGCATTCGGCATATAGGAATGGACTTCGTCCACAATCGTGGACTTAGGATCCAAGATATCCAAAGAGTTCTGAGAGAAATAACCCACTTCAATGCTTGGCCCCAGTTGATAAGTTCCGCTGGAGGGTTCAGTTTGTCCCGTCACGATTTTTAAGAGTGTGGATTTACCTGCTCCGTTGACTCCCACCACGGCCACTCGATCGAGCCGCTTCACTAGCGCACTGGCGCCCTGGAAAACCAGCTTCTCACGGCCGTCAGGATTTTTATAAATCTTTGTGAGGTTATTAATTCTTAAGACTTCGTCGCCACCTCTGGGAGTTTGACCCCATTCAAACTGGATCAGTTTCTCTTCGGCTGGAATTTCGATGCGATCAATTTTCTCAATCTTTTTTACCCGGGATTGGACTTGAGCAGCATGAGAAGCTCTTGCTGCGAATCGGGCAATGAACTCTTCTTCTTTGGCGAGCATGTCCTCTTGACGTTTTGCAGCTGCAATCAGCTGCTCCATTCTCACTGACTTTTCACGTTCATAGAAATCATAGTTGCCAGAGTAAGTCGTGATCGCTTGATTGGCCACTTCGACAATTTTAGTGACCAGACGATTCATGAAGTCCCGATCATGGCTTGTCATTAAAATAGAACCTTCATACTGCGCAAGCCACTGTTCCAGCCAAACGATACTTTCTAGGTCTAAGTGATTGGTGGGTTCATCCATCAAGAGCACATCGGGTTGAATCGCGAGGATCTTGGCGAGAGCAATACGCATTTTCCAACCGCCACTGAAGCTTTCTGTGGGGCGGTGATAATCATCGGGCCCAATACCTAAGCCAGTGAGAATCTCTGCAGCTCTGGTTTCAAGAGAGTAGCCGCCTCGGCGTTCGAACTCTGCTTGCAGTTCCCCATACTCCTCGAGAATTTTGGTCATTTCCTCTTCATCCATGGGTTCAGCAAGCTTGGCTTCGATTTCTGTGATGCGGTTTTTGACTTTCTCAATAGCAGCACTGGCGGACATGACTTCTTCAAGAGCGGATCGGCCTGCCATCTCTTCAATGTTTTGTGAGAAGTATCCGATGACACATTTTTCTGGTTTGGCCACGCCGCCAAGGTCAGCGCCTTCTTCATTCATGATGACTCGGAAAACAGTGGTTTTTCCAGCCCCGTTGGGACCTACGAGACCAATCTTTTCTCCGGGATTGATTTGAAAAGAAGCATTTTTGTAGAGGATTTTATTGCCATACTGTTTCGTGACATTTGCGAATTGTACCATGGCAAAGAACATAGGTGGAAATACCCTGAATGACAAGTTTTCAAGAGGATAATTTGCATCAGATCGATGATTTGGGCATGCTTGGAGCATGAAAAAATATTCACTGATCAGTGCCTTAGGTTTCTCCTTTTTTGTTTTCTGGGCTGCGGCCAAATCGCCCACCTATAGCTTAGAGAAAGTCTACCAGACCGAAGATATCGTTTGGGGGATGGACTTTATTTCTGAGAATGAAATTGTCTTTACCGAAAGGTCAGGTGCTCTCAAGATCTTGGATCTCACCAAAAAGGCAGCGACCACGGTGAGTGGAGCCCCACAGGTTCTGACTCGGGGACAGGGTGGGTTGCTCGATGTCAGACTTGATCCAGACTTTAAAACAAATGCTCGAATTTATCTCACTTATGCAGTTCCCGAAAAGAAAGGCTACACAACAGCTTTGGGGGAGGGGATTCTTAAATCTGGGAAGCTTGAAAATTTTGTGGAGAGATTCCGGGCACTGCCGGAAACTTCCGAGACGATCCATTTTGGATCACGGCTTGATTTTGGAGATTCCCAAGAGCTCTACATGACTATCGGGGATCGCAACGAGCGTGATTTTGCGCAAGATCCTCAAAAGCACCAAGGTAAGGTTCTTCGGTTTGATCGGTCCAAGCTTTCTCAAGCTCCAGAAGTGTTTTCTTTGGGGCATCGGAATCATCAAGGAATCGCTTTTGATCCTGTGAAGAAAGAACTCTGGGTCAGTGAGCACGGGCCCCGAGGGGGAGATGAACTCAATTTGGTTCAGCGGGGAAAGAATTATGGCTGGCCTGTGGTCACGCACGGGCGAGAGTATTGGGGGCCCTCCATCGGCCAGGGGAAGACTCTTCCTGGCTATGAGGATGGGAAAGTGGTTTGGGTTCCAAGCATTGCGCCTTCGGGTTTGCGCCTTTACCACAGCGAAAAGTTTCCAGAGCTGAAGAATCATTTTATTGTTCCAGCCTTAGTTAAGCAGCATGTGCGCTTTGTTAAAAATGATTCAAGCTTTGCGCAGTCTGAACATTTTCAGCAGATGGGGGAGCGATTTCGTTCAGTTCAGGTTTCACCTGCGGGCGAAATCTACCTGGGAACAGATTCCGGAAAAATCTTTCGCCTGAAAAGAGTCTCAAATTAAGACAGGACTATTGCTGGGCTGAGCGGCAAACTCTCAGGGGCCGATAAGGTCCTGATGGAAAAAATCAAAAACTGACTCAAAACCCTGTCCCTTGAGCAGAACGCCGTCCTCTAACTACCTAACTCTCTAGAGAAAAAAGGGAAATCGGACGGAATTTCTGTTTCTTGTTTTACAAGAAACAGAAATCACCAACGAACACGCAGATTTCATAAGTAAATGTTGGCTCCATTGAGGCGGTCGCAGAGACCAGGGACAGGATTTTGAGTCAGTTCTAGCTGATTAGTCTTGATCTTATTAAAAATCCGAGCAGTCTCAGGCATCCCATCCAGCTTCGCCGAGTGGCTCGAGAGGTGACCCTTGAACTATTTCGAAGAGCAGAAGTACTTGCCAAAGAGCTGCAGATCTCCATTCTCATGGGATCTTCACCACGTTTCGTGGGCCAAGACATTGTGAATACCGCCATGCTTGTCCTTCCCGATGGAAAAAAAATCATGCAGGACAAAGTTTATCTGACTCCGGACGAAGTGGACTGGGGTTGGAAGGGTGGAACTCAAATTAAAGTGTTTTGGCGAAGTACAAACCCGAAGTGATTCTGGTTCCTTCGATGACAGGGGATCGTTCAGGCTTACACCGAGTTCAGTGGACGGCTCAAGCCAGAGCCATTGAACATTATGCTTATGTGATTCACACAGGAACAACGCAAGGTGGGCGTGAAGCTTACTTTGGATAGGCTTCGATCATCACTCCTCAAGAGCCGGCTTTTCCCACAACGGTGATTCGTGGAAATGAAAATCAAGATCAGATTCTATCGGGTGTTTTGGACATGCACTACTATCGTGAGAAAAAACAAAGAGCGAGAATATGGCCAGGTCGAGATCAAGAGATGCGTGTCGAAGGCGTCAGTGTCGTTCTCGAGCAGGCCAACTAGTGAGAGCTGCTTCAGATTCAGTTTTTACATTTGAGAGTGATCAGCGTGATCTCCGATCGAGTTCCCAGTCGATGGGGAGGTCCCCAATATCCTGTTCCTTGGCTGACATAGAGGTGGGACTCATCGACGATGTAAAGACCGCGCTGATAGGGTTCAAAGATCCACAGCATCCAATTCCACGGCCACCATTGCCCGCCATGGGTGTGTCCTGACAATTGTAAATCGACTTTTTTGAGTTGTGATTCTTTGAAGACTCGAGGTTGGTGGGACAGCAAAATTTGAAAGACTTCTGGGTTCCAGTTCAGGCGGTTGAGGTCTGGGGCTTGAAATTTAAAGTACCCTGCTGTCCGATCCGGTATCCCATGAATCAGAAGACTCTCGGCACCCCTCTTAATCTCAAGGGTTTCATTTTCTAAGGGTCTTATTGGAAGTAAATCGATGGATGTTTTTACAAGCGACCAGTCCCAATAGTACTCATGATTTCCAGAAACAAAGAGTATCTGTTCCTTATATTGGAGCTGTGAAAAGAACGAGAGCTGAGTTCCCATTTGATCAATGGTGCCATCAAAGATGTCTCCCGTAAGAACAATGAGATCGGGCCGCAGGTCCTTTATTTTTGCGAGGGCTCTGTCGAGAAACTTTTGTGACATATTAGTCCCAAGATGAAGATCTGAGATCTGAAGAATTTGAAATCCATCAAAGGCTGAAGAAACTTTCTCACTGCGGATATGAAGATCAACCAGGTGGGGACCCCGGTGAAGGAAGAGATTCCCGAGAATTACAAAACCAAGACTGGTCATGAGAAGAATGATCGCTTCTTTGAAACTATAGGTGATCCATTCTTGTCCTAAGGTCCAACCGATAAACCCACAGAAGTCTCTCAGGGCAACCAGGACAATCAGATAACTGAGAAAGACAAGACTGAATTGTGCAAAGCACTGAAGCCACTCGAACCAACGTGTTTCTTCAAGATTCTCCTTGTCCCAGAAGTAGAGTGGCATGGAGAGGACGGCGGCAAAGGGTAGCGAAAGAAATGAAACAAAGAAAATAACCCAGGGAATTTCTAATCCAGAGAAGCGGAAGAGCTGATGGCAGACATAGGAGAAAATCACAAAGAAAAGAAGGGGGAGAATGATTCGCACGAGTGAAACTCTTTGCATGACCAGCACTTTCGTTCAATTATCTATTAAGTAAAATAGTTAATTAATTGTAAAGAGCTGGTGTTTAAAATCAAGGTTAAAAATAGAAACTGAGTTTCCCAGAAACCCGGCTGTCATCGAGAATTTTTCCGTACTCGACACCGAGCTTAATGATGAAGAGCTTGAATTCAGAGCCCACCATCCATTGTGTTCCCGATTGGTCACTGCTGGCACTCTGTTGGGCACTCGCCAGAAATGTGTTTCCGACCAGGCTCAAATCGCCTTTACTTTGGATAACCCCAATCCCCGCATAAGGTTCCGCAAAGATCAGATTTCTGCTCACTAAGAGCTGTAAGCCAGTGATGGTGTTTTCAAGACTGACGTTGGTGTTCACACTTGAAATCAATTGGTCAAACTTGAGGTCCATGCTCGCATAGTGAGCGCGAAGACCAATATCGACAGGCCATCCTGAAAGCACAGTGGCGTTCAGATTGATTAAAGCGGCAAGTCCCATCATTTTGAGTTTTGCGCCATCCGCTTCGAGTTCAGGCATGTAGTTGATTTCTCCCGTGATCCCCAAGGGAACAGTCACTCTTCCAAGGACTCCGGCATGATAGAGTTTCCCGTCATAAGTTCCACCAGCTTCTTGGATTAACTCTTTGATTTTTCCAGCATCGGATTGGCCACCGACGAGGCCGAGCTCAAAACCAAACAAAGATCCCAGGCCACCTGCACCAGAAATGGAAGTGAAGGTATTTGCTGTGGTCAGCTCACCAAAAATCTCATCGACTTCACTTTGACTGAGGTCGATAAATTGAAAATCAGCACGAGCTGTGAAGCTCAGGATTAAAGTCGTTGCCAGGATAAATAATGATTTCATTCTTCCCTCCGTGGTGAAGCTTCTCTAGTCTATGGACATGAGTGTTAGACAGCAAGGAGAAACCCCGTGAGAGATGCTTACATCCTTGGTGGCCAGAGAATTCCATTCACAAAATCCATGACTCATTACATGGGTCTAGCTCCGCAAGAGCTCATGACAGCGACTCTCAAGTCTTTGGTACAGAAGTATCAGCTTCAAGGTCTTGAGATCGGTGATGTGCAACTGGGTGCTGTGATGAAGTCCTCCGCGGATTGGGGAATGGCTCGCGAATCGGTTTTAGGCTCAGGACTGAGTCCACTGACTCCGGCTGCTGATCTTCAAAGAGCTTGCGGTACAGGCCTCGATGCCGCCATCACCATGGCTCTGCGAATTCGCGCAGGAATGATTGATTCAGCGATCGCAGGTGGTGTCGATACAAACAGCGCGCTTCCCATTCAGTTCCCAGCAAGTTTTTCACGAAAACTTCTCGCCGCCCATGCTGCTAAATCTACGGGGGCACGAATCGCTGCGTTTTTGAAAATGGGAATTTCAGATTTTAAGCCAGTCCTTCCTGCGGTGAAAGAGCCACGGACAGGGATGTCCATGGGTGAGCATTGTGAGAAAATGGTGCAAGAGTGGGGCATCAGTCGCCGTGATCAAGATGAGCTCACGGTGAGAAGTCATGCAGCGGCTGCCAAAGCTTATGCTGAGGGATTTCATCAAGATTTGATTTCATCTTTTAGTGGTCTTGAAAAAGATAGCTTAGTTCGGGGTGATACAAGCCTTGAGAAATTATCTAAATTGAAACCAGCTTTTGAACGCTCTGAAAAGGGCACGCTCACGGCA
>JBKCXY010000009.1:0-7150 GCA_046315835.1 Pseudobdellovibrionaceae bacterium
CTATACATGTCGTAAAGATCTCTAGGCCTTTGAAAACAAAATGCTTTGAGAGTTTTTTGTGATTCTCTACGCGGGCGATCACACGCTCCAAGGCCAAAATCATGCGAAGGTCATTCGCCGAAAGAGTTTTCGAAGCTTTGGCGAGTTTGTTGAGTTCCAGTTGAATCTTATCGGGGGAAATCATCTTGTTTATGCCATCGCCTCTAAGTACGGGAGTATGCGGTGAACGACTTTCATTTTTTTTGCCATGTCGAGTACTTTAGAAGGAGTCGTTAGTTTTTTTCTGACGGCTTCTCGCAGGGCTTCGATAGGGATGGTGCTGCCAATCATATTTTTATAGCAGAAAGATTCAACAAGGGTGCGCTCTGCCCGATTTCAATTGGTTCTGGCGGAAGGGTCGTCGTCGTTTGGGCAGATACTTGGGGCACCGAAGATTGGTTATTACAAATGGGATGAACTCGCGAAAGATTTAGATAAGTTATTAGGTCTTGCTCCGTAGCTTTATTAACATTAATAGAGTCTTGTTGGCCAAGTGATGCCCAAACGCTATCAGTGATTCAATACAAGGAGTTTACATCACCTCCACCATTCTGTACACATAATGTGTGCACAAATCCATTTTTTCATATTACGACCAAAAAATTCGCGTCAAAGTTGGCGAGGTTAATTTTCAATAGTGCTGCGAAGATAGCTTTCTCCACGCCGTCTGGAGCGTTCTTGTATGTCACATTCAAACTACCTATATCCTTATCAGCCGTTCTGCCCATTACATACACGCAGGGAATTTCTGATTCTAATTTCTTGCAGATTTCCCGGAAGGCCTTTTCAGCGACGACATTGTACCGACTGGGCAATTGAGGGGACCCAAGGGTTGAAAAGCGAACTCCTGGAAAATCAAAACACAGTGTTTTCATAGGTCACTTTCAATCTATCGGATTAAAATTCCAGTCTGTCAGTTTACTCTTTTGAATCTTCTGAGTGGCGATTTCCAAAGGCTCTGGTGTCCAGATCACAACAAAGGGAACCCGGTCACTCGGTGCAAGAGTGGCGAGATGGGCTGCAAGGTAACCCGGATTTGTGGCCACATTTAAAGGGAGCGGCGAACGACTTGAAATCCCAAGAATGTCTATCACAGCCTGCGAGGGGCTTATCTGAAAGCTGCATAGCCAACTGGTACAGTTGTGACCGCTGCTCGATGAAATAGTGTTGTTCAGCTTGCCCTGCATATTGAAATCTCCGAGAGTGGCCTTCGGTGAACTCAGAGCCTTTTGCACAAAATATTGAAGCGCAGCGAACTCTGCCTCTGATAGGCGGATGAAAGGTTCGATTCTACGTGAGCTTGAACTGGGCGGACGGTAAGCACGTTTTGAGAAGATGGGGCTTAAATTTTTCGAAGACTCATTTGGAGTTGGCAGGTAATGGGTATCAAAATCAAAGACTTCTTTATTCATACGAGTCAGCAAGTGACTCACACCCTCTTTTAAAGGAAATGAAATTGAATGGCGGGGCACTGTCTGTAGAAGTGCATCGGAAATAGAGGTCAGCTGGTCGTGACTCATCTTCGCTGTGGAAATAAGCAGAAGGTCCCTTGTTCCCGACCAAATTTTCTGTCCGCGAGGGGGCTGAAACTCAATTGAAGTTGAGGGAAGGTAAGCGCTGTGGCCAGGAAACTGAGATACAAAACTCTCAAGCCGGGACTTCATGATTTGTGGGGACGCGAGATGAAGTTCACTACAGAATGAGGCAAGGCTCTGCAGCGCGAAAAAACTCAAAAGAAAAAGAGTCGAGAGAATCCTCATTTCAAATCAATCTCCGAAATAAATTTGTCCTCGAATTTTTTGTAGGCTTCATAAAGTCCGGAGTCCTTACTGAACGAAGCGGTTGCACCTTGAACAGCGACAGAGGCTTGTTCGCTGGTGATTGATTTCGAATTGAAATCAGCAGCAATCTGAGTCAGCCTAAGGATAAAAATCCTTTGCGCCTCAGCGACTTGGTGTTTCAGGTCCATCCGACCCAAGGCGGCTAAATCAGCGTCCCACATTTTCAGTGGATGCGAGAAATTTCGGAAGACCTCAAGAGCAAAAACTTGTTCGGGTCCGCCAAAAGTTTGATCCATTCGAGCTGGGAACAAAACTTTCAACATTGCCTGAACCTCTTTGGGAAGTTTTTCGAAATCGGCTTTTGTATCTGGGGCCACGACATCCTTAAAAGCGATGAGCTTGCCTTGATGTCCTAATCCCAATAAAGAGGCTCTGGCGACTTTTGAGATCAATTCGGCTTCATTGTTGTGTGTGTCACGCACCTCGCTTCCAATTCTTTCCAAAGAGGCTCCAATGTCAGGCCGTGGAGTTGTGCTACCGACAAACTTAGGGGATTCCGCGGTCACTGCGTTGAAATAAACACTTCGGCCCTCTGCCAAAGATCGCAGAATGATGCCCATGGCTTGTTGTTTAGTTCTTGTCATTGGAGCTAAATAGGGATGCGCAAAGGGGCGAAGAACACTCTTGGTCGGATCTTTGGCGTAAATCTGAGCGCCTTTATGCATGCGAGAAAGGGCATCAACTTGGTGAATGAAATTGTATAGACCCAATACTTCTGCAGTGGCCTGCGTTGCCGTTGTCGCTGTTGCCCTAAAGAGATCTGATTTTTTGAAGCTGATCATACCTTGCTGCGATCCAGTTCCAAACAGCCTGTTGACCGCTTGTACTTGATTTTTCCAGGTCATGAAGTCATTCACAGGGTCGAGAATAATTTCAACATTTCCGGTATCGTCCCGAATCAGCTCTTGAGGCAAAAAATCTAAAGCGGGATCGTCTGTATTTTTCACTAACCCAACGGATTTATTTCCAAGACTCATGTTTGAAAGAATGTTCTGAACATGTTGGACCTGATTAGCGGCAACCATTTGGTTCCATTTGGCTTTTGGAATGTTCTTAATTCTGTAGTGGGCGACGATGCCATCTAACTGGGAAGGAGTATACTCAGATTCAAATCCGAACATCACGTGATCTTTGGCCGTAGGCAATCTTGATTCTGCTCCTCGAGGGGTTAGGTAAACACCTTTGCCTAAAATCTGACTGATTTTATCTTCGGAAGTGAGGCTCTTTTCAGCGTGAATTTTAGAACACGAATGCTGCGCCCAGCTGATTCTGGCGAAACACGTACCGATCACCGCGAGGCTTAAACTCAAGCTCAGGGAGGGTATCAATAGTTGCGGGGAACTTTTTTGCAAAGTCATAATAAAATAGTCTCCTTCACGGGCGCTCTCAAGGGCCGGCTCAACATCAGGCACTCCTCCGCTCTGCAGTCTATGGGCCATCTTAAGCAGAGAAATAGCCGATGTTGAGGTGTTCAAGAAAAAGACAGCGGCTGAAATCGGGTCCATCGCTCAACACAAAACGGCTCTGTCAATTTGATGATCAGGTGAGAACAAATACAACAGCTCAATAGTGGGGCATACATTGTGCTCAGGGTTTGCAGAGAGACTTGGGCCTATAGTATGGGCTCGGTGTTTTCACATTGGAGGAGGTCTTTTGTGAAATATATTGTACGGCGCATATTTGTTCCTGTGCTTGTGGCACCCTTACTGTGGTCGCATCTTTCAGGAGCGCAGCTCATTAACTTCAGTGGTTCATATGGAAATATAAATGGAACTATCAGTGAGGATCCGACCAAGCCAGTTTCTTCTGGCCGCAGTTACTTCACCACAGAAATTGTTCCTATTGATGATACAAAAGCAAAACTGGTGGTTCATTTAAGGCATGGAGATTTGAATGCCCCGGTCTCTCTTTCTTTACAGGCTGCCATCAATTCTGCAGTACCCGGAGCCGTGGATCCCGTGCAGCCCATACACATAGATCTCATTTCTGATAGGGTCTCTGATAATCCAAGTCTTTATTATTCTCGTCGTGAGTTCATTCTGGATTACGCTGATCTCACACAGAAACTGCGTGCGAATCTTGGACCCAAAGCCCAGCACATTACGATCGGCCCAGGCACAGCTCTCTTTGTCTACGGCCATTGGACTAGTTATAACCACAGTTGGGGATCTGTGGGGCGTGGAGGACTTTTTTATTTGCCGGAATCAAACTCTGCGACTAACTCGTCTCAAACAATTGCTGCCGGCGGTCGGGCTCAGTCACTAGATATTGCCTATCCGATCACAAACATCATGGGCCTGCAGTACAATACAATGGAGGTAGCTCGCCAAAAAGGCCTCAAGGTTGGAGGCAACATTGCCAGTCGACTAGAAATGGAGGGGAAGTATCAGGTCCCGCTCGATCAGGCGGATCAAGTATTGCGTACGTTGTTTGATCTTGCAAATGATCCAAGTAAAGCAGCTTCTATCCTTGGGCCAGACTGGACCATGGAAACGGAAATGCGCTATATGAAAAAGGATGCCCAGGGGAATTTTTTGAAAGATGCCCAGGGGTTTCCTATCCCTGATCCTATGGTGGATACTTATTATGATTCTATTGATTCAGCAGGTGCTAAGAAGGATTTTGCTTTTCGCTACAGGTGGACTGAAGGCAATCAGACTGGCGGCTGGAATTTCAAACCTGGCATGACCGAGGTTCGCCCGTCAGGAGTGGTTTATCGATTAGAGTATGCCGTAGATACCACGGATGATCGGCCTGAAACGATCAAACGATTTGCTGATTCAGACAGCCCTTTGAGTCCATTCCGAGAGCTTCGCAACCAATTTGCGGGCACAAGGCCCTCTGCATTTTTGAATCAGGCATTGAGAATCTCTGACCAAAGATACAAATTTAAGGTGAAGAATAGATCTGGCCTCGTGGTGGAAGTTTCTTTGGACTTTGTTGAGGCTGTTTCGTTGAGGAATGGGCGTAAAGTTCACTTTGTACAGCTTGAGATGGATGTGGACCATCCTTCAACAAGCCGTTCAAACATCGCTCGGGGATTAAATGAATATGCTGGACTGACCTTAAAGATGGATTACAGCATGCAAAAATTTGGTGCGTCCTTAGGTCCAGATGCTTTCTTAGACGGTCGCCCAGTGATTCATGTTTTAGATGATGTGAAAGCGGAAAGCCCTATTCAGCAAAAATTTATGTCTGACTTCGCTATGGCTGAAGCAATGATCGTGGCCTTACGAGATCATACATTAGGTGCCAATTGGTTGATGGCTCCACAGAAAGCCTCAATGGCTGCGAAAGCACTCAACCATATCCGAAATGTCAGTCCTTCAGTTCGCCGTCTTTTTGAACAAGCGAAAGCAAAGGGAATTTCAACAGCAAAACTTTTTAAGAGCGCGAGCGGACAAATGATGTGCAAAGCGGTTCATAGAAACTAAGGAGAGCGTATGAAGCTAGTCGTTTACGTTTATATTGCGGCCGCTCTTGTTGTGGGGATGAGCCCAATTGCGAAAGCCTCTATTTGTGGGAATGTGCATAATTCGGGATTTGTTTCGAATCCAGAGGTCGATTGGCGAAAGGATTTCTCTTTTTCCCTCATTGGTGGCAAACCTGTAAGGTCCTCACCCCAGCGGGAACGAGAGATGGCCTCTGAACACAAAGCCATGGTTGATGAGATCATGGGAAAAGACAAAGACACTCCACATCTTCGTTTTTTTGCGGAAGATGGAATTTTACAAACTGAAATCGCCGCCTCAAAGTATCTGTCTGGGATGACTCCTCGAGTTGAGGTCAAGGGAGTTCAAGGCAATACTCTTCGAGCCACTGTGATGCTACCCGTGTCTGGGCATGCAGGAACTCAAAATGCGATCAAGTGGGCTAAGGAAGATCTATTTACTGTGTCTGTATCTTACGGAGAAAAAGGGCCGCGCACTCATCAAATTCAAAAGAAAGAGCTTGCTCTTATTGTCAATAAATTCAAATCGCTCGATTTGGTAACAGTGCTAGAAATTGAAATTCCGTTGATGAGAAATACTGCTGGTGATCTGTTGCCTGTGAATCTGTACTATCATCGTTTAGGCCTTGATAATTATTTAGGTGCCCCCGAGGGATACTGGGAAGGCCGCGTGTTAACGATTGTGCCGAAGGATTGATTGTGAGATTCAAGTTTTTCTTTGTTTTGACAACTTTATTCTTTGCCGCTGTAAACTTACAGGCGCAGAGGTATGATTGGTCTGAAGTTCCGAAAGCTGTGACCGATCCGCGGGTCGACGCTACGTATGGAACATTTGGCTCCATCGTGGGTAACCAGGCGCGAGGCGTTCAGGCGGATCTTGATGCGATTGAGGCTCGAATTCATGCAGTCCCTACTTTTTTGAGTTCCCTCTCCCCTGAAAGGGCCTCTGAAAAATTGCATTATATGGAAGTTGACCTGTTGGCGCGTTTGCAAGAAATCTCCCTTGGATCGGCCCACCTGACTTTGTTTGAGAGAAATTCCTTAGAGAGCCAAGTGATTCGGCTGTATCGGTACTTACGGACCTTTTCTGAGCGGTATTATCAAGACATGATTCGTTATATTGATGTTCGTCTTCCTGGTCCAAACGGTTTACAGATTCGTCGGGATCTTGAAAGCAATTCCTTGTATTCTCCGAACTATAGACGAGATGTCATGCTCATGGAACAAGAGAGAGACATCGAGTATAACAAGAAACTGGAAGAATTTTTAGCTAAGGGCGGAGACCTAAGAGAAGTCTTTGATTTAAACGAGAAGACGATGTCGGCACTGGGTTTGTTAAGCCGGTTCGAATATGTAGTGACCCCGAATCATAAGATTCGTGTAACAGCCGGGAATGCAGGGCATATTTTGTTGGGCCTAGGACAAGAGGTTTTAACCGCAGGGCAAGTTATGATTTTAAAAAATCATGCTGGCAAAGTTGTGATGGCAGTGATCTCTAATGCTTCGGGATCCTACAAGCCGGATATGAGCTCCGCACAGGATTTTGCCGAAAGATTTGCCAGTCGTTTTAATATTCCGATGAGTCGAATTGTTCTGACGATGGGGGAGCCTCTATCAACCCAGTCTCTTAAGATCTATTTAAAGGCGAATGGGATTTCCTCAGACGAAATCAAAAAGCAGAGTAAAGTCTTGGAGCAAAATCAAAGGCCTCTCTTTGGTGCTCAGCCTCTGCCACAGAAGTGCATCGCAGTGCACTTTTTGCCGTACGCAATATAGTACTTAGAAACTGACTCAAAATCCTGTCCCTGGTCTCTGCTAC
>JBKCXY010000010.1:0-4338 GCA_046315835.1 Pseudobdellovibrionaceae bacterium
GCTTTGGCGAATGCACCAGCGCCTTGGCGATCATGAGACGTCGTTTCATCCCGCCCGACAGCTGCTTCACCAATTTATGACGATGATCCCACAGCGCCAGTTTCTGCAGGAGATACTCGATACGATCATTGTTCTTGAGGACTCCGTAATAGCCAGAGTGAAAACTCAAAATCTCCATCACATTGAAAAATCCTTGAGTCACGATCTCTTGGGGAACCACGCCAAACAATTTCTTAGCTTCGATGGGCTGCTTTTGATTGTCGATTCCAAAGACTTGAACAGTTCCTGAGGTGGGAGTTTCTAGAGTTGTGATCATGGAAATGGTCGTGGTTTTCCCAGCGCCGTTAGGCCCGAGCAAACCAAATATTTCCCCAGGACGAATTTCAAAACTCACTTGGTTCACGGCCGTGTGGCTTTTGCCATCTTTTCCCGAGTAGACCTTCGTGACCGCATTCACGCTCAGAGGCTGAGATTGAGAGAGCGCCAAGGGTTTGTTGGTCATCATCTATCTCGCTCTCGCAATGGACGTTGCAAAGGACACCTCAGAATTTTCCTTTTCGGCCCACTTCAAATCCCATTCTTGATTGAGCAGAATCACTGGCTGATCAATCATGTCTCGGTAAATCGTGAATCCGCCTTTCAGGGACTCTTGAGGCTTTCCGTCCGCAGTGCGCGGCCAACGGGCCACTGTGAATGGCAAGCGATTCAGTCTGACAGGAAGATTGTACTCATCCTGCATGCGATGGACGAGAACTTCAAACTGAAGCTCCCCGACCACGCCGATGATGGGATCCTGCATACCAATCGCAGGCTCTACAAAAAGCTGAATGGCGCCCTCTTCCGACAAGTGCTGAAGAGCTTCCTGCATTTTCTTCCTTTTCATGGCGTCGGTTACCGACATCCTGGCAAAGAGCTCGGGCGCAAATTTTGGAATATCTTCAAATTGGATTTTTCCTTCAGAGGAAACAGAGTCGCCGATGGCAAAGTTCCCTGTGTCATTCACTCCCACGATGTCGCCGGCAAATGCTTCATCCACCGTCGCACGCTCACTGGCGACAAATTGATTCGAGTAAGCCAGGCGAATTTCTTTATCATGGCGAGAGTGTTTCACTTTCATTCCGCGCTCGAATTTTCCAGAGCAAATGCGGATGAAGGCTACACGATCGCGGTGCCTCTTATCCATGTTCGCTTGAATTTTAAAAACAAAGCCCGAGAAGTTCGCATCGAGTGGATCCATTTTTTTCGCTGCCAGCTTTTCAGTGGCTTTCGTCGTTCTGGCTTGAGCCCCTGGAGCGTACTTGCAGAAAAAATGCAAAAACGTATTCACTCCAAAATTTTGCTTGGCTGAGCCAAAGGTCACAGGACTAATCTTGCCACTCAAGAACTCTTCGGGCTCAAAAGGTGGCAGAGCATTTTCAATAAGGTCCAATTCTTCCATGAGCTGTTCATACACTTCAGGGCGCACTTTGGGCTGCCAAAGTTCTTTTTGATCAAACGCGAACGTTTCTACTTCATCGCCTTCTCTGCGTTGATCATAGAGCATCACTTCCTTGGTGATGCGGTTATAAATTCCCTTAAAGCGATCACCAATCCCAATGGGCCAAGTCACGGGATAGCACTGCATCCGCAGAGTGGTTTCCACTTCATCAATCAGCTCCAGCGGCGCTTTCCCTTCACGGTCGAGCTTATTCACAAAAGTGAAAATGGGAATGCTTCGGTAGCGACAAACATCGTAAAGCTTTTTTGTTCGCTCTTCCACCCCTTTGGCGACGTCAATCAACATGCAGGCCGAATCCACAGCCATGAGAACTCGGTAAGTGTCCTCTGAGAAATCCTTGTGGCCCGGAGTATCCAAAAGATTAATGCGAAGACTGTCGTAGTCAAAAGTCATGACCGAAGATGTGATCGAAATCCCTTTTTGGCGCTCGAGTTCCATCCAGTCAGATGTTACTGCCCTAGTGCCTGACTTTCCCTTTACTTCCCCTGTTTCATGGATGACTCCCCCGTGATAGAGGAGCTTTTCCGTGAGTGTCGTCTTCCCCGCATCGGGGTGAGAGATAATCGCAAAAGTGCGACGACGATTGATTTCATGGGCGGCTGGTCCTGTGAGAAGCATAACTATTCCTCGTTAAAACGTGTAAATATGGGGGAAATATGACTTTTTGTCACTTTCAAGAGAGCTTTGCTGATCTGCAACGCTTGACAATATTGCTGGCTGGCTTTTAAACCCTTGGTCACAAGCAACGGGCTTGAACCCCGAAGGAGCTTAAAAATGATTTCTGAAGCCAAAACCCATTGGTTTGTAACCACTTTCTACAAATTTACTGTTCTTAAAGACCAAAACAAAGCCGACTTAGAAATTGTCAAAACCGCCTTAGAGAACAAGGCCCAAGAACTGAACATTGAAGGTTTGCTAATCTTGGGTCCTGATGGGTTTAACACAACTTGCACCTCCACTTTGGAGTCTTCGCTCAGCGCTTGGAAAGATTGGATGCAAGAGTACTTTCAAAGTCCGGGAATCTTTTTTAAAGACTCAGTGAGTGACGTGAGACCTTTTCACCGCTTCAAGGTGAAACTCAGAAACGAAATTGTCACGATTGGCGCTCCTGATTTAGTCCCCAATTTGGAAGAAAATCATCATTTAAGCCCTGAACAGTGGAATCAAGTTCTCAAAGAGGAAAAAGATTTCGTGTTGATTGATACGAGGAATTGGTATGAATCAGAAATCGGAACCTTCAAAGGAGCACTCACCCCAAAGATTGAACAGTTCACCGAATTTCCAGAGTGGGTGGATCAACAGCAGATTCCCAAAGACAAAAAAATGCTGATTTTCTGCACGGGTGGAATTCGTTGCGAAAAAGGCATCTATGAATTGCAACGTCGTGGTTATGACAATGTCTGGCAGCTCGAAGGTGGAATCCTTAACTACATTCAAAAACATCCCAATGACCAGTGGATCGGCGAATGCTTTGTTTTCGACAACCGCGTCGCTGTCGACCAGAACCTGCAACCTTCACAGACCTACATGCTTTGCCCTCACTGCGGACAGCCAGCGAAAACCAAAGTTCAATGTCAGCGCTGTGATACGGAAGCTTGTGTGTGCGAACAGTGTTTGAAGCTGAGCTGGAAAAAGGACACTTGCTCGAAGAACTGTGCTTACCAGCTAGAACTGCACCCGGGACGCAAAGGGAAACACCAAGTTCGTGTTTTTGAAAATTTAAGAAAGTAGTTCATTTGAGTCAAAATCAATTAATAACTGACTCAAAATCCTGTCCCTTCAGCAGAACGCCGTCCTCTAACTACCTAACTCTCCAGAGAAAAAAGGGAAATCGGACGGAATTTCTGTTTCTTGTTTTACAAGAAACAGAAATCACCAACGAACACGCAGATTTCATAAGGAAATGTTGGCTCCATTGAGGCGGTCGCAGAGACCAGGGACAGGATTTTGAGTCAGTTGCAATCAATTAGCGTCCCTGAGGAAGCTCCTGAAGTGACTCTGAAAGATTGGCTTCGCGCACACTCATGACATTTTTCAAAATAGCGCGACTGACAGGACCTGGAAGACTTTGCTCGAGAATTCCAATCCCCTCAGGCTCATAGGCCACATATTGAAACATCAGCTCACCGGCAATTCCGCCTAAATGTTCTCGAGTCGCCATGGGCACTTCGGCGCTTTCAATCACTCCCGACTCTAGCACATCCAGGACTGTGGCAAAAGCGAGCTCTGAACCTTGCTCCATGGCATCTTGTAAAAACTCGCTCGCAGAATTTTGTTGAGTGACGGTGAGGTCTGAGGCCTCCGCCGCTCGCAAAAGTCGCGTGAGGGATTCAAACAAAGCTGAGTCGCGGTAAGCTTGCTCTCGCTGTCGTTTTTTTTCATCACTGAGGAAAACTTGCCCTTTGCTCTGAACATAATCCACTAAGAATTGATCCCTCGTGGGATCTTGAAAGTTCACTTCTGGCAGGAATTGCTGAGAATTCACGGTCGTCGTAGATACGGAAATTTCCCGCTCGGACTTTTCAGAAGGAACTTGGACTCCGGGCACTTGGGTGAGAGATTCACGCACAGACTCTTCCGTCAGATGCTTTTGGGAGGAAGCTTGGAAGGACCTCAGAATTGAAAATAGACCTAGCAATCCGATCAGGATTGCTAGGCTGAGAGATATTTTTCTCGTCTGTACGCGGTTCATCACTCACTCCGAATTATCTTTGGGGAAAGGCCCCTCGAATGATTTTCTTTCTGAAGAGAGCTTTATTCAAGTTTTTCGCACCTTCATTTTGAAAGAAAGCCGTTCCATTGAGGTATCCATTGGTCACAACAATGTTATGGTGAAGAGC
>JBKCXY010000011.1:0-16013 GCA_046315835.1 Pseudobdellovibrionaceae bacterium
GTCGAATTGGCATTTTACTTCGATGGCCTATGCGGTGGCCGCCACGGCCTTTTTTATCTCTGGCGCAAGCCAGGGACTTTCGTGGACCGATTATCCGTTGAAGACTTGGCTTGCGATCGCAGGAACCGTGGCCATTCCCACGCTTCTGGGGCATGTGATCTTCACACATCTTCTGGGTAGCCTCAACATCAACTGGATGAGTTGTGGCAAGCTCACAGAACCAGCGATGAGTGCCGCCGTGGCTTACCTGCTTTTTGGCGAAAATTTGAGTGCGAAAACTCTCATGGCTTTCGCTCTGACCACCATGGCTGTTTTGGCCCTTTATCAACCATGGACATGGATCAGGAAAGTTTAAGACTGCTTTTCTTTTTCTTTGACTGAGGAAGACATCGCGTCCTTCTGAGAATCATGCGGGATCTGAGTTGCTGCCTTTTCATCAGTTTCATTGATGCCTTTTTTGAATCCACGAATGGCCTCACCCAAGCTCTTTCCCAAACCAGGTAATTTGCTTGGCCCAAACAGCAAAAGAACAATTCCCAAAACAAGTAAAAGTTCAGTCATTCCGAGATTCATAGGCCCCCCTTTGAGAGAAGGGCCTCAAATTAGGGGATCCCCGGATATTTGGCAAGTTTTTAAGTTTGCGGGATATAGGCCCGCGGATTTCGACCTTGAAGCTCTTTCAGAGCCTGCTCTAGACTGCCTTGTGGCAGTGCTCGAAACTCAAGACCCAAACCTGTGGGAAGAGCTCCTGCATCCTCACTGCGAGCCCATCGCACATAAGCTTGAGCCTGCCAGTCATCCATCACAACTTGCACAACCTCTCCCAGCGTATAGCCTGAAACTTGAGCGGACTTCACAAAAAGCCCCCCTCGCCCCAGTTGCACTTCGCCCTTTTCCAGTAAAGCTGCAAACTGACCTGCAATCTTCAGCTCTTTCTTGGGATTATCCTTGGGGATTTGCCCCCAGCGAGCCTTGGGCTCTAACATCATTCGAGAGACGGCTTCCCTCAGCTCTTCAAGATGAAAGGGTTTTGTGAAAAATCCCTCAGCCCCTAGATCGTAAGCTTCATAACTCCTCAGATCGGCAAAACCAGTGATCAAGAAAACAATGGGAGTTTGACTATTCAGAGCTTTGATTTCTCGGGCCAAAGTCACGCCATCGCCACCAGGCATGCGAATATCTGAGAGAACGGCATCAAATTTTTTAGATTTCACAAGCTCGAGAGCTTCTTTTCCATTTTTGGCTTCTGAAACATCAGCTCCTTCAAAAGTGAATTCATCTTTGAGAATTTCTCTTAAATCTGGCTCGTCATCGACGACGAGAACTGTTTTTCCCTTGATCATGGCTACAAGTTTAAGTTCAATAAGCCTTCGAATCAATGTTCTTCATCTTAAAGGTTTGGTGAAGTGTGCTTGGACTAACGTCTGCCGAGAAGTTCTTTAACTTTTGGAAATGGATCCAAAGATGGTCGATTCTGATCCTTCTTTTTGCGCTCATTCTTACGGGTTTTCGCTTCACGGCATGGCTGTACTACGGACTGCCCGTCCATTTCGGTGACCTTCTCGCTGTCGTATTCCAAGCTTTTTGGCTAGGCTTTCGTTTTGATTTGAGTATTCTTTGTTACCTTTTGGTTCTCCCGCTCCTGAGTTTGAGTTTCCTCTCCTTTCTGAGAAAAGATCACTGGATTCGCCCCTTCGGAAAGCTATTGAGGGTTTATTTCTTCCTGACTTTCGGAACTGTGGCGTTTTTATCGGCTATTAACTTGGGCTACTACTCCTACTTTCAAGATCACTTGAACATCATGGTGTTTGGCTTCTTTGAAGATGACACCTGGGCTTTGCTTAAGACATTTTGGCTGAACTATCCCGTCATCAAATATGCCTTCTCTTTTACCTTCTTCTTATTTGCTCTTTGGAAGTTAATTGGTTTCTGCACTGAAGACTTCCCTCTCGAACAGCGCTTTGAAAAAATCTCCCCCGCCTATCTTGCTTTGTCGATCTTCACACTGTGGATTGCTGTCGGACTTGGAGCTCGGGGCTCTTTGAGCCTCTTTCCCTTGGGCCCCGCTGACACCTCGATCTCTCATGATTCGTTCGTGAACTATCTTTCTTATTCACCGATTCATTCTCTTCACCGTGCGATCAAACTCAAAGGCAAGACCACCGAAGTCGAAGACGGCAACCTTCGAGAGTTTAATTATGCTGACCCCCATCAGGCCTTTGCCGACTATTTCGATATTCCCAGAGATCAAGTCCCTTTAGACGCGACATCTCTTCTGGAGAGAAATTTCGAGAACCCTAAAGTTCAGGGCCGTCCTCATGTGATCTTGGTTGTGATGGAGTCTTTTGGAAACTATTGGGTGCAAAAGCATTCCGAAAAATTCAACCTGATGGGTGGCCTTGAAAAGCACTTCCACGAAGACTTCTATTTCCCCGACAGTCTCCCCGGAACTCAAAGCACGATTGGCTCTGTTGGCGCTCTCCTTTCGGGCACTCCACATCGACCCTTTTCACCCTTTCTCACTGAATCCCATTACCTTCCCGTGAACTTTTCAACTAGTCCGGCAAAGTATTTTAATCAAGCTGGCTATCAAACCCGCTTTGTCTATGGTGGCCAAGTGGGCTGGCGAGATGTGAATAAATTCGCAAAGACTCAGGGCTTTCAATCCATCGAGGGAGATGCCGAAATCGAAAAGAAGTTAGCCCGCCCCCTGGAGAAACACTCTTGGGGAATTTTCGATGAAGACGTCTTCGAATATGTGAAACAAGTCCTCAATGAAGCCCCCCAGCCCCAGATGATCGTGATTCTCACAACGACCAATCACCCGCCTTATGAACTGCCTTCAAAGTACCAACCTCTCAGTTTGGAAATTCCTCCCGACCTCGAAAGTAAGTTCAACGTGGATCGCAAGATCATCGAAGCTCGCTTCCGTGTTTACCAGTACTCGAATTTTTTTCTTTCTCGATTTCTCACTCGCATCAAAGAAAGTCCTCTCGCGAATCAAACTTTAGTTTCCGTCACTGGCGATCACGCTTTTCTACTTACTCAGTTTCCTGAAAATGACTTTCTCGACAAATGGGGAGTTCCGATCTATTTCTATTTGCCACCAGCACTGCGCCCCACCGAGTTTAAGCCGGTATCCGCTTCGCACTTAGATATTTTCCCAACACTGATCGAACATTCTGCGAGCTCCGGCAAGTATCGAAGCTTCGGACAAAATCTATTCCAGCCTCGGCAAATACCCATGGCTACACATTCGTCTCGCATTGCTGTGGCTGATTTTGGTGGGATTTTCGCGGGCCGTGGTGACACTTTCACAGCGTTTCGCTGGAGTGATGATCGCCACACTCTTCTAGAAACAGAGGCTACTCCGCAGCATCAAGCTCTCGCAAAAAAATACAAATCTTTGATGGCCTCCGCGGACTATTTTTTCCAACAAGAAAGAAGAAAAACCAAGACCGCTCCCTAAAGTCGTGCTACCAATAACGACATGAGCTTGCTTGAGCCCCAATGGAATTTACTCACCGATGCTTGGTCCATGCTTTTTGTGGGGCTCATCACTTGGATTGGCTTTTTTGTCCTGGCCTATGCTCACAGCTACTTTCATGAGCCCCGAGCGCGACGGAAGTTCTTCCCGACGATCATTGCTTTTGCTCTTGCCATGATCGGAATTGTGACCTTCGATCATTTGATTCTTTTGTTTCTTGCCTGGGAAGCCACGAGCCTCATTTCCTATTTCCTGATCGCTTTTGATCCTGAACAACCCAGAGCTCGCAAATCGGCCCTGCATGCACTGGTCATCACTGGCTCTGGGGGATTAGCTCTTTTGGCGGCTGTTGTTCTTATTTTTCAAGAAACGGGAACGCTTTCTTTAAGCGTTCTCTTGAGTGAACCTCAACTTTTAACAGAATCATCCCAGCTCCCTTGGATTGCGACTTTGGTCATTCTCGCCAGCTTCACTAAATCCGCGCAGTTCCCCTTTCATTTTTGGCTTCCGGGCGCCATGACAGCTCCGACCCCAGTCAGTAGCTTCCTTCACTCGGCGACCATGGTGAAAGCGGGGATCTACTTACTCTATCGTTTAGAACCCCTGCTGTCCTCGTGGTGGCTGTTCAAGCCTCTGCTTGTGACTGTGGGACTAGGCACTTTTGCCATGATGAGCTTTCGCTCGTACTTTCAAAAAGATCTCAAATCCGTGGTGGCCTTCACAACAGCGGGAGCTTTGGGCCTGATGACAGCGTTGATTGGGTGGGGAACCGAAACTTCCCACCGGGCGCTTTTCCTCTTGGTCATTTCCCATGGCCTGTACAAAGCTTCTTTGTTTTTCCTTGTCGGACATTTGGATCATCAAACTTCGAACAAAGATTTGGGAGCTCACTTTGGACTCAGGAAAGTTTGGCCCAAATCTTTTGCTATTTCACTTTTTGCTCTCATCAGTGCCCTTGGTGCAGGACCTTTTCTCGGTTTTGTGGCGAAAGAAACTTTTCTTTTCGAATTCTCCAGTTGGACTTGGCTTCTTCTGGTGGGACTGCTCTTCAATAACTTTTCAAGTTGCTGGGTTGCACTCAGGCCATTTCTCGGTGAGAAAATCTCTCACCCGCAGTCTCAAGAAAACTTCGGCTTACTCTGGCCTGTGCTAGCGCTTTCACTCACTCACCTTGGGTTAGGAGTCACGCTTTCTCTCTGGAGCCCACAAGTTTTTGGCTCGGCTCTTCACTTGTGGCATGGATTAAATCTTCAGCTGGCGATTTCCGTGTTGTTGCTCTTAGCCACATTGTGGATGCTGAGAGCGCCGGTGCCCCATTCTCCGTGGAGTTTTGATGAAAGCCATCGCTTCTCTCAGATCTGGGAAGGGCATTTGTCTCTGGCTGAGCGGTGGACAAAGCTCACGCAAAATGGATCTCTCACTTTTTATCTTTTCTTCGTTTTTGCTGGAGCCTGTTTTTTCTTGATGACTCACGGGATTTCTTTTTCTCTTCCCTCAGTCAGCCCCGTTCTCGGCATTGAAGTCCTCATAGCTATCATGGTCATGACGGCATCCGTTTTCTTGATCATTGAGCGAAGAGTTTTCCCCTTGGTTTTGGGTCTCAGCCTCGTTGGCTCTGCGGCTTCCCTTTATTTTATTTATTTTGGAGCTCTGGATTTAGCGATGACTCAGCTTGCGGTGGAAGCCCTGAGTTTATTGTTCTTTGTGATGGTGCTCAAGAAAGTCCCTCATCTTCTTGACCGAGTTCACGATCAGCGCTGGGATTCAGGTCTCGGCCAAATCGCTCGCGGGGGAGCAGCTCTCTTGAGCGGCACTCTTGTGTTTTGGATTCTCTGGGTGGCCAGCTCCACGCAATATCCGTCACAGCTCCGCCAGTATTTTGCAGAGAATTCTCTTCCTTTGGGCCAAGGCGCCAACGTCGTGAATGTGATTCTTGTGGATTTTCGAGGTCTCGACACCATGGGTGAAATCACAGTTCTTGGAATTGCAGCCATCGGTGTTTGGTGGATGCTTTCAAAGAGGCTTGAACGATGAAAAAATCACTCATCTACAACACAGCTTTAAAATTGATCTCGCCCCTGCTCTGGGCTTTTGCTCTTTGGATTTACTGGCGAGGCCACAATCTCCCTGGTGGAGGTTTCATCGGAGGACTGGTTGCTGGAATCAATGGCTGCTTGCTGCTGATTGCTGACTCCCACAGAACCACTTGGGCAGGCCTTCGACCTTCGACTTGGGTGGGCCTCGGTTTGACGGTGGCCCTGATGAGTTCTCTCATAGCTCCCGTCCTGGGGTTGGAGTTTATGAAAGGTGTCTGGGTGCAGTGGCCAGGGCTTCCGCTGTTGGGCACGCCCATGCTGTTTGATTTGGGAGTGTTCCTTCTGGTGTTTGGAATGGTTCTTCAAGTTTTCCAACTTCTGTGGATTCAAAAGGAGAACTCATGAATTTGATTTTTTCTTTTGTGATCGCATGGCTTTTTGGTTTTGGTGTTTACCTTTTGTTAAAACCAAGTTTTCTCAATTTAATTTTAGGATTGGGGCTGATTTCTCATTCGGTGAATATGGCCTTGTTCTTCCTCGGAGGTCTATCTCCAGGCTCGCCTTCTGTTGTCGCCAGTGGTGAAACGACCCTCGCGGCAACGACTTTGGATCCCGTGCCGCAAGCGCTGGTCCTCACAGCTATTGTGATTGGACTGGGCATGCAAGTGTTCTTGCTCGTGGCTGTCAGCCAGAAGAAAAAAATGGACGGAACAGCTTCACCAGAAAGCATGGTGGAAGATGCTTAGCCTTGCGATTCTCCCCTTAATTCTCGCTTTCTTTTTTGGCATCAGCAGTTGGCTACTGCAATCTCGCCCAGCTGTGGCCAAACGCTGGAGCTACATGGGCTCTTGGGCTGGGTTGATTGTCTCAGGACTTCTTTTCTCTCTTGTATTACAGACAGGACCGCTCTCTTTACAAGCCAGCGGGTGGCCTGCGCCCTTTGGAATTAGCTTTCACTTGGATTTACTTTCTCTCATTCTTATTTTTATTTCCTATGTGCTGCTCGTGGCTTGCCATTCCTTTGCATTTGGCTTTTTTGAAGACAAAGATTTCCCTGCTTTGAATTCTTTGATTCATTTTCTGATGATGGGCGTGATCGGGAGCTTCTCCACAGCGGACCTGTTTAATCTCTATGTCTGGTTTGAAGTTTTGCTGATCTCGTCATTCTCGCTCATGGGATCTCGAGACTCTTCAAGATCCATGAGTGGTCTCATTAAGTACATGGTTTTGAATCTCGCAGGCTCTGCACTTTTTTTGTTGGGCCTTGGTCTGCTGTACAACTCGTCAGGAACTTTGAACTGGCAACAGCTGGGAGAAATGAGTCAGTTCTCGCCAGCCTTCGGCTGGAGTGCGATCCTTCTTCTGATCGCTTTTCTGATGAAGAGCGGAACATTTCCTTTCTACTCTTGGCTTCCCACTTCTTACCCTTCGGTCCCAGCTCCATTGCTTGCGCTGTTTGCTGGTCTGCTCACGAAAGTGGGAGTTTATACATTGATTCGCTTTTACGGCATGGGCTTTCCTGGAGCTGAACACCTGAATCAGTGGTTTTATCCCTTGGCCGGAGCCACCATGCTTTTTGGGGTTTGGGGCGCCGTCAGTCAGCGAGGGACAAAGTCCATTCTCAGCTTTCATATTATTTCTCAGATTGGTTACATGGTGATTCCATTAGGGCTTGGAACTCAAGCAGGAATAGCTGTGGCTATTTTTTACCTCATTCACCATATGATTGTGAAAACGAATTTATTCTTGGTCGCAGGACTGATTGAGAAAAAATATGGTTCGACAGACCTGAAAGCTTTGGGTGGACTTCGCCAGGATGGGGTTTTGGCAATCGGGTTTTTGATTCCAGCTCTTTCTCTGGCTGGCGTTCCCCCGCTTTCTGGGTTCTGGGCTAAGCTTCTGGTCATCGATGCTTTGGCTCAAGAGCAAAAGTATTTCTGGTTGGGCCTGTCGCTTTTTGTAGGGCTCTTTACTTTGTATTCAATGACGAAGATTTGGGCCGAAGCCTTTCAAAAATCTCCGGAAACAACGACTCACATTTCCGCATTGAGCGTTCGTCGAACTTCTTATTTGTGGATGATCACTCCCATTTTTGCGCTAGGAGCTTGGACTGTGGTTCTTGGTTTTTTCCCGAGCGTTTTTTATTCTCTGGCAGAATTGGCGGCGAGATGAAAACTATCCTTAAGAAAATCAAACTCCTTCTATTTTTTAGCAAAGAGCTGGTGCTCGCCAATGTGCAAGTCGCTCTTTGGGTTTTTAAAGATAAACAGCAAATGAAGCCTGCCATTATCAAAATGCCTCTCAAAGCGCAGACGGATTTGCAAATCACACTTCTGACTTCACTGATTACGCTGACCCCGGGAACACTCAGCCTCGAAGTGAGTGATGACAAGAAATTTTTGTGGTTTCATTGCCTGCACACGGACGATATCCCGGGAACCATCGCCTCGGTTCAAGAAGGATTTGAAGACATGATCCTGGAGGCCTTTCCATGATCGCCATCTACGCTTTTTGCCTCATCGCTTTGGTCGTCTCTACACTGCTTGGAATTCTTCGCTTTATCAAAGGCCCCAACCAAAGTGACCGTGTGGTCGTGTTCGACCTGTTCGGAAGCCTTTGGATGTCTGCATCGGTGATCTGTGCTCTCTATTTTGAACAGCCCATCTTTTTGGATGTGGCTCTTTTGATTGCTCTGGTTTCTTTCGTCGGAACGATCGGCGCTGCTCTTTACTTTGAAAGGACGGGTGAGAAATGATTCTCTCTTTTCTCTCAGGACTTTTTCTTGTGATGGGAGCCTCGTTTTTATTGCTCGCAGGGGTGGGTGCTTGGGTGTTTCCTGACTTTTTCACCAGGATGGCGGCCGTTTCTAAGGCAAGTACTTTGGGTTTGGCTCTGATTCTTGTGGGGGCCCTCTTTCATTTTACCGACTCTTCCAGCGTGATGAAAATTATTGCAGCACTGTTCTTCTTGTTTTTAGCCAACCCCATTGCCAGTCATTTGTTGGGCCGTGTGGCTTACAAAAATAAGATCCCTCTTCATCCGAACACTCAAGATCAAGGGCAAGATTTGTGGCCCTAAGGCAGCAAGGTTACAAAAAATCTTTCCTCACGCCAGAGACTGCGCGCGCTTTTCAACGACGATTTGGAGATGAGCTGAGTGAGCATTTCAAAAACTGGAAGCTCAATTCGTCCCCAGCTGATCTTTGCGCCAAAGTTTTGATTTTTTTCTTTCAGAAAGAGCGGCCCCAGTTATGGAAAGGGAGCTTTCATCAGGATGAACAGCTCCAACAGATAAAACCTTTTGCCTCTCCAGAGCTTGAATTTTTTCGCGAACAAAATTTGCGCGCGTTGCCCCCTTCAGTCGCGCGAGCTCTTTGCTTATGGGAGACTGGATACTATCCCCTCGAGCTTTGGCCTTTAATACCCACAGCAGAACAAGTGCTCGATCTTCAAACTCAAGGACGTAGATGCGTTTCTCTGCTGGCAGAGGAGTGGGGCGATTTTCCCTTAGGGGAAAGAGATGTTTTTTCCTTTTTGATTCATGATCTGATCCATGCAGATCACTTTTTCAGAGAGCCCAGCCTCCGCCAAGCTCAAATGAACTTTGCACAGCAAATGCAGGCTTTGCTTCAACACCCAGTTATTCTTTCAAAAAGAAAAAATGAGAAGTGGAACTCACAGATCGAGTATTTAGTTGCTGATATGAACACGCACCCTCTCCATCTCATGAAAACTTTGAAATCTCACTTGATGCCCGAACTTGAAACCGGCGCCTTACAATCGCAAGACTTTCAAAAGCAATTAGGTTGGACACCTTCTCAGTGGCAAGCCTTTTCTAGACTCAATACCCCGCTCGAGCAGGGCCTTGAGTTTAAAGAGCTCCTCCTCCAGCAAGGATGATAAACACGTTGGTGTCCTGTTTTTTCCCCTCAGCACCTGAGCTTGTCCTGGGAGGACTGCTATAGAAAATTGTCTTGGCACCCAAACCCAGTTTGATTCCTCCGAGCTTCGCGGTCAGCCCCCCTTCAGCCAAAGCGCCCGAAGCTTCCTTTTCAGACACTCGGTACCCGAGACCTGCAAACATCCCATACCCCAATGCTGATTTGGGATCCGAGTCCATTTGAAACCTCAATGAAGAATCCAATCCGGCCGTGGATTTTGCTCCTTGGGTCGATCTCGAGAAAGCGGAGTTTCGCCAGTTCAAATAATCATTCAAATTCCAGTTCAACCCGAGATTGATTTCAGAATAACTTTTCCCGTTGTAAGTTCCGCTCGATGCCCCAACATCATAAGTGAAACTTGGAAGCTCTTGAGCAAAGGCTACGGTGGTCCAGCAGCTGACAGTAAAAAAAACGAAATTTAAAATTTTCATAGTTTTTCTCCAAACTTGATTTCAGGCACTGAATGTTGCGAGCGAACTGGAAACAAGGCTGAAAATCTCTCAGCCAAAGCAGTGATTGTGAGCGATGGATTCACACCTAAATTCGCGGGAACGACACTTCCATCCATCACATAGATCCCCGGATGACCAAAAACCTCATGGGAAGAGTCAATGACTCCTGTCTTCGGGGTATCTCCCATACAACAACCGCCCAAGATATGTGCCGTCGCCGGCGTCCCAAGCAAGACTTCTGTGATCACGTTTTGAGGCAGGGCATTTCCTTTGGACCCTCCCATGGACTCGGCAAGCTTGATTGAAGCTTCTTGAGCGATGGGAATAAAACTTGGGATCGAGCTATCATTCGCTCCACCCACAAGCCCCCTGCGGAATCCTGTCAAAATGGATCTCCCCATTTTCAGTCGCATGCGACCTTCGATACTTTGCATGACAAGAAGAATGAGGGTTTGCTTCGCCCAGTCTTTTACAAAAGCCCAACGAAGAATCTGTGGAAAATTCACGATCAGATTCCCCAGCATTTTCAAAGGCCGAGTGAGCGCATTTCCCTGACTGGTGAGAGGCACTGCTAAAAATCGCATGACTGAGGAGCCCGAGTTGTACCTGACCGGTTCAATTTTTGTGGTTTCGTTGGGGTGAATCGCGGAACCAATGGCAATCCCCCGGGACAGATCTCGGTGAGTTTCAAAACTGGTGGCCCCGCAGAGAGATTCACCATTGGTTCTGACAGTTTCCCCCAGCTGATCTGAAACTTGCGGAAGAGTTTTGTAAATTTCTTTATTTCTAAAAAGCAAATCCACCGTTCCCAAAACACCCGCACTCAAAATCGCTTTATGAGCAAGAATTTTCTTTGGCCGAGAAAACCACTGGGTGGTGTCTGTGTACTCAATTTCGTAAGTGGTCGAACTTAAATCAAAACCTCGTCCATGATGAGATTTCAGAAGCTGAATTCGATCCACTTTGGAATTGGGAATCACTTGGGTTCCCCACTTTTCAGCAAAATAGAGATAGTTCTGATCCAGAGTGTTTTTCGCACCGACGCGACAACCCACCATGCAAGCACCACAGGCGGTACAGCCCACTCGCTCGGGGCCATCACCTGCAAAGTAGGGATCAGGATGTGCTTTTCCTTGGCTGCCAAAATAGACTCCCACCTCCGTGGGGTGATAGGTGTGACCCACGCCCATTTTTTGACCCAGCTCTTTCAAAAGCTCATCGGCCGAGCTCTCGAGCTGATTCGGAGCCACTCCGAGCATTTTTTTAGCCATTTGGTAATGGGGCCCCAACTCCTGCTTCCAGGTGAAGCCTTTGGGCCAAGCCGGATCCTCAAACACGGGTGAGAGAGGCTCCATCAGAGTGTTTGCGTAGACGAGGGAGCCTCCGCCGACTCCGGACCCATGAAGAACCATGACCCCCTTCAGCAGAGATATTTGCTGAATTCCAAAGCATTTCAGCACCGGCGCCCACAAGAATTTTGCCACATCCCAGTTTGTTTTCGGAAAATCGGATTTTTGGAATCGCTTTCCCTTTTCGAGAACAGCGACTTTGTAACCCTTCTGCGACAATCTCATCGCAGACACCGAGCCCCCAAAACCACTTCCCACAATGACAAAATCAAAAACTTCCGACATGTCCCCTAGCCTACTCGAGACACAGCGCTTCCTTCAAAGGAGAAAGCGAGACAAAAGGGCCTGATCTTTTGTACTTTGAGAGCTTTCCTTCTCAGCACAGAAAGGCTCACGAACAATGAAAAAGATCAAAGTAGCGAATCCGGTGGTTGAACTTGATGGCGATGAAATGACACGCATCATTTGGAAATTCATCAAAGACAAACTGATTCTCCCTTATCTAGAAATCGATATTAAGTACTACGATCTTGGTATGGAATATCGGGATAAAACCGATGACAAAGTGACTGTCGAAGCTGCTGAAGCGATCAAGAAATATAATGTGGGCATCAAGTGCGCGACCATCACTCCCGACGAAGCTCGCGTGAAAGAATTTAATTTGAAACAAATGTGGAAGTCGCCCAATGGAACCATCCGAAACATTCTCGATGGAACTGTTTTTCGCGAGCCCATCATTTGTAAAAACATTCCACGCCTCGTGCCTAACTGGACAGCGCCGATCATGATTGGCCGCCATGCTTTTGGTGATCAGTACCGAGCCACTGATTTTGTCACGAAAGGCAAAGGCAAGCTCACCCTCACTTTCGAAGGCGACAACGGCGAAAGAATTTCTCACGAAGTCTACAATTTCAAAGGCGATGGCGTCGCTCTCGCGATGTATAATACCGACGAGTCCATCCGAGGATTTGCACAGTCTTGCTTTAATATGGCTTTGACCAAAAAATGGCCTCTCTACTTGTCGACGAAAAATACCATTCTGAAAAAATATGACGGCCGCTTTAAAGATATTTTCCAAGAAATTTACGAGAAAGAATTCAAAGCGAAATACGAAGCGGCGGGCATCACTTATGAACATCGCCTGATCGATGACATGGTCGCCAGCGCACTCAAGTGGAATGGAAACTTTGTGTGGGCCTGTAAGAACTACGACGGAGATGTGCAGAGTGATACTGTGGCTCAGGGCTTTGGTTCACTAGGTCTCATGACTTCAGTTCTGATCACGCCGGACGGCAAGACCTTGGAGGCAGAGGCCGCTCACGGAACAGTGACTCGTCACTATCGTCAACATCAGCAAGGCAAACCCACGTCAACGAATCCCATCGCTTCTATTTTTGCATGGACTCGTGGTCTTGCTCATCGTGGAACACTGGATAACAATGCTGATCTGATTAAGTTTGCTGAGACCTTGGAAAAAGTTTGCGTTTCCACAGTTGAAGCTGGATTCATGACGAAGGATCTGGCTGTCTGTATTTATGGCGACAAAATTCCTGCTGATAAATACATGAATACCGAGCCATTCCTCGAAAAGCTGAACGACAATCTTCAAAAAGCTTTGGTTCAGTAATGTTCACAATCCTCTTTGAGGATCAGTATCTGATTGCTATTGATAAACCACCGGGGCTGCCCACACAGCCCACGGTGGATAAGTCTCGACCCAGTGCTCTTTCGCTGTTGGAAAAGCAACTTCCACAAACAAAAATCTATCTGCACCACCGGTTGGACCGGGACACTACAGGCGTTCTCCTCTTCTCAAAATCCTCGGCGGCCAATAAGCCGTTGACGGAAATGTTTAAAAATCATGCTTTTGAAAAAACCTATCTGATGTGGACTAAAAAATCGTCCGATCCGCCTGAGACAAAATCGTGGACCATTGATAATTTTTTAGCTCCGGTCAAAAAGGGATCTCGCATTGAACGCATGGTGGTTGTGAAATCCGGGGGCTGGCACGCTTTAACTCATTTTGAGTGGCTCGAAGAAAGCTCCTTTGGTTACTTGATCAAGGCGCAGCCGAAAACAGGACGCACTCATCAAATTCGTGTGCACACAGCGCTTTCCAAACGTCCCATTCTGGGTGATTTTCTTTATGGTGGTAAGTCCTCGGAAGTGCCTCGCATGATGCTTCATGCGGCTTCACTGGAATTTTCACACCCCATTACTGGGATCTCTATGAAAATCGAATCTCCGCTGCCAAAAGACTTTAGGCGATCATCTTCTCGAGCTGAGTAACAAGTTGTTCAAGATCTTCCGCCCGACCTGTCAGCCCTTGACTCGAATGGGACGTCTTTTCCGCTGAAGAAGCATTCTGCTGACTGACTTCATCAAGCTCTCGAAGAGCTTTGTTCACTTCTTCAAGGCTCTTGGCCTGGGTTTGGCTAGCTTGAGACATTTGAAAGTTGAGATCTTTCAAAGATTGGTTAGATTTTAAGATCTTGAGAAGGGCCTCACCTGAAGCATCAGCCACGAGGACTCCGTTATTCACTTTCTCAGTACTTTCATGGATCAATTGTTCGATATCCTTTGCGCTCGTTGCAGTTCTTGAAGCGAGCTGACGAACAGCATCGGCGACCACCGCAAAGCCCCGCCCCTGCTCGCCAGCACGAGCCGCTTCAACGGCTGCATTGAGAGCCAGCAAATTGGTCTGAAAGGCAATGTCAGAGATCACAGAGAGAATCTCTTCAATCTTTTTTGAGACCACCGAGATATCTTTCATACTTGTGATAAGCTTTGCCACCTCTTCATTTCCTTGTGAAGCAAAGGTCTCCCCCTGCTCAGCTAACTGTGAGCACTGAGTGGCAGTTTCCGCATTCTTTGCTGTCATGGCACTGATTTCTTCGATTGAAGAAACCGTTTGCTCGAGGGAAGTCGCAGACCGCATGGCTCCATGAGAAAGATGGGTGCTTGTTTCTTTGAGGCCCTGGCTCGTGGAGAGCACTTCTTGCCCCGCTTGATTCAGTTTGTGCACAAATTCGTTCATGGCGCGAATCAAAAACCGAATGGTGAAGAACCCCAGAATTGCGCAGACTAAGGCCATAACTACAGAACTCGCAAGAGTCATCAACTGAGTGGATTGGGCTGTTGAAATGGCATTTGTTTGGGAAACTTCGAATTGAGCGGTGGCGAGCTCTTCGAGGACTGAAATGCCTTGGCTCAGAGCCGTAATTTTGGTCTTCAGTGTTTCAAAGTCCCCGGCACTCGAGTTCACTTGGATCGCTAATTCGATGGTTCTGTTGAATTGGCCGCTGAGATTATCCCAGATCTCTCGATCCAGTTTAGACAGCTTCATGGACGAATAGGACTTGACCACTTCATCAAAAATTCCCCGACCCGCAAAATTGAGGTCTTTCACAGAATTGGAGGAGAGCGCGGTGATCACAGACCTAGAAAAATCACCATAAACTTCATCTGAGTACTTCTTGAGCATGAAGGAATTTCGATAGTCTTTGGAAAGCTGGGACCTCTGCTTTTCAAGATCCTTTTTGGCTTTGAGGTGAGCCAATCGGTCTTGGATAATTTTTTCAGAAAGTGTTTCAAGCTCACGATTCAGATTTTGCAGTTCTTCGACAGACTTATTGCCCTGAAGAAACTCTGCTGACTTGAGAGCTGTCAATTTTTCTGGCAAGCCGAGCAGCTCAAGCTTTAAAAGCTCTGCTTGTGATTCAACATCCACTTGTGAATTTGCAATAAAGATATTCGTCAAAATCAATTCAATGGCCTTCGCATGGTTGAGGGCATTTTTAGCGACCGAGTAGGATTCAAAAGCTGATTTAGAATCGACTTGCAAATGCTTTTTGACGGAGTTGGCCTGTATGGTGACCAAACCACCTAAAAGAATCAAACAAACAGTCATAATGGCAACGAGGAAAAACAATTTTCTTTTCATAATCCCCCGTTCGGCTCATTTGTTATCAACCATTACGGACTAAAGTCGGCTAAACGAGAACTTAACTATCCCTGCAATAAAGTTATTGAAAAAATTGTACTCTAACATTTTCAAGGAGTTCTTATGCGATTCATCGCCAGTCTTTTGATTTCCTTCACTGTCTTTTCTTTCACAGCCTCAGCCCAAGTCCCTGCAGCTCAGAAAAAATATGAAACTTCCGGCAAAGCTCTGATGAGCATGATCAATTCAGGCAAAGTGGACGCCTCTCAAGCCGAAAAATTAGTGAAGGAAATGGTCGCTGAAGGAAAGGTGATGGCTGAAGCCTACGGAAAGAAAGAAGCTTCTGCAGGAAAGCTGATGGCTTTTGTTGTCGCAAACATTGGAAAAATGGAAGCGGCAACTTTTGATGATCTTCAAAAGAACTGGCACGATGGTGGAGCTTTTATAGAAAAAGAAGTGGGTCTCAATGTGAAAAAGGAAGAAAATGAAAAACACTTGGATCCTGTTCACGTCATTGTGCACCCGATGATGACCCTCAGAGCGATTAAAGATGGAAATCTTCAAGCGGCGAAAGAAGAGCTCGCCGAAGGTCTGGAACAAGCTCAAGCTACGGCTGAAACACTCAAGTAGTTTGAAACTGACTCAGAACCCTGTCCCTCAAATCCCCAAAGATCCGGATTTCATGAGGGAATTCTCGTCTTTGACGTCATTGTCGGTGCCAAAGGCAAGCGCTCGGCTTGCTTTGGTTCCTTCAAATGATGATTTCATGTCCTCGGTGCCACTCTCAACTCTGCACAAAGAAAGGG
>JBKCXY010000012.1:0-11456 GCA_046315835.1 Pseudobdellovibrionaceae bacterium
GTAGGAGGTCTGAGATGAAAGAAATTATTAGCGCCGTAATCGTCGTCGTCGGAATTTGGGGAGGGACTCGCGTACTTGCCGATTTCTACGATACAGTCCGCAAGGCGGCTCTCGAAAAAGCCTCGCAGGGGCTGCCCTCGCTCGTTGAAATGAATCATAAACTTCATGAGCCCCCAAGAACGCGGCCGGTGGCGCCAGCCAAAAGCCCTGCCGATGCTCAATAAGCATTACCAGACGCTGCGGCCAGGCACTATTCGTCCGAATTGCTCCGGCACTGGGTGATGAACTGGACATAGCCTTTAGCACGCGAGCGCCGTCCGTAAACGACACCTTCTGTCTAGAACCAGTTATTTACTCACGAGGCGAAAAACCACGTTTCGGCAAGGCTTTTCGAAGCTCAGCAGCCAAAAATTATCTTACCTCTTTACTGCTTAACCGTAATATAGTATAGTCTTTATGGAGGCAAATTGATCAGGGATTTCGGGAACAAAGCCACCGCCGATCTATACCACAAAGGAAATACCCGGCTGTTGCCTCGACAGTTCTGGCTTAGAGCGGTTCACTTGCTTGAAGTTATGGATGCAGTTGAATCGCTCGATGATTTAGTAAAAGGTGGCTTTCCACCTAGTGTTCGTCTTCACCCGCTACGTGGAGACCGCAAAGGCGAATGGGCTATCGATATTCATAAAACATCGGGTTGGCGAATTACGTTCCGATTCGAACTCAAAGAATTTTTCGATGTGAAAATCGAAAATTATCACTAAGGAGCTGAGTATGAAAAAATTCAAAAAAGAGCGGCCAGAGCGCAAGCCCTCTCATCCCGGAGAAATTCTTAAGGATCTTTGGCTGGACGAGTTGGGGTACACCCAATCTTACTTCGCAGAGCGACTTGCGTTGGTATCGAAAAGCCGCGTGAAGAAATCAACTATGCAAACCAAGCTCAATGAACTCATTAGCGGCAAACGCTCGATGAGTGCCGATTTCGCGGTTCTTGTTAGTAAAGTACTCAACACCAACCCCCGTATGTGGATGAACCTGCAAACCCAGCTTGATATTTGGCTAGCTGAAGAAAAAGCAGCTTGAGTTGGTACGGTCACGAGCGCGGACAAAAAAATCCGTTCTGACCACCTCGCATAATTGAAACCACAAAAAAGGCCGCAGCGGCGTTCGCTTTCACTACCAGACGCTGCGGCCAAGCACTCTTTGTCCGGGACTCGCGTCCCGGCGCGGGGTGATGACCTGGACATAGCCTTTAGCACGCAAGCGCCCTCCGTAAACGACACCTTCTGTCTAGATCAAACCAGTTATGTCCTCACGAGGCGGAAACCCACGTAGCTGCTACGAGCGCTGGGCCCGTTGAAGTTGCGGTATCCAGAACGCAAGTTCTGGGCATTGCTGCCCCAGCTACCGCCACGGAAAACGCGGTTCGAGCCTCGAAACTTCGGCCATCACGCCATTTTTAAAGACATCGCAAAAATTTTCTTCCTCTCTGCTAGTGAGCTGACATGCGAAATGTGACCGATCATGCTGTTGATACTCAAGACAAGCTCCTTTTCGGAAATCAATCCGCGACGAAACTCATTTTCTCTGCGCCGAATGTTTCGCCGTAGCCGAACGAGATTCATCCGTATGGAAAACCATGACGACACAAGAACGCAAAGAAGCCCTAGATCATGTACTCTCGAACCCAATTTTAGATGGTCTAACTGTCCGATTTGAATTGAAAAAACCATTCGCGGTACTGATGTAAATGAACGAAAACAAAGATCTGGTGCACCCGTCAGGACTTGAACCTGAAACCCTCTGATCCGAAGTCAGATACTCTATCCAATTGAGCTACGGGTGCACGATGAGAACTAAAAGATTACTCGGTAAGATATTGCACTATTCTTTGATAATCAACTGGTTCACGAGCTCATTCTTGTCGTCCGCCGCCTTGGGGAAGTGCTGTGAAAGAATTTTGCCGCACTCCGTAATTGCCTCTGCAAGGCCCTTTTCCAGCTGGTTTTCTTTAAGCCTGTGGATCAGCTGTGCGAGTAACTGATTCCAAACTTCTGGCCCCAATTTTTCGCTGATGGCTTTGTCCCCGAGCACGACGGCATGCCTTTCCATGAGGGAGAGAAAAATCAGAATCCCCGTAGAACCTTCGGTTTCGCGAATGCGATTTTGGCTGAACTCAATGATCGCTCTTTCCTCGGCCTGAAAGGCCTGGTCAGATTTGGGAACCAACAGCCGCTGCACCCACATTCGAGGGGCGAGAGCCCGGCCAATCGCAAGAGCGAGGAGAGAGAGCAGCACAAGAATCACTTCTGCCCCCCACTGCCCCAGAAATCCATCCTGGGTATAAAAGACCCAGTTCGAGATTTGGTGTGGGAGATCTAGAATAAAGAAAATCAGCATTAAAAGCAGAGCCACGGTGAGGGGCACATGACCAATCACTGAGCTTCGACGAACGATGACGGGAACGATCTCCCCCGAAGTGTTCTTTTCGGCGTCTGCGATCACTTTTTCGAGATTTTTGATCTGGTCCTCTTTCAACCAGCAATGAAACCAGGCCATCACCAACCTCCACTGGCGCCGCCGCCACTGAATCCACCACCGCCGCCAGACCAGCCGCCGCCTCCGCCGAAACCTCCGCCAAATCCACCACGCCCAGCCCCCCAGCCAGCGGCTGTGCCATAACCGCCACCTCGCAGGAATCTTCCACGGCGACCGCGCCCGAAAACGTTTGCGAGGATAATGATAATGAAAAAGAGAATGGCAAAAAACTTCTCTGCTTTGGCTCTGAGGGTTTGTACTTCAGCTCCAAAGTTTGAAGGCCCAGCACTCGCTTCCTCATCTTTGATTCCCGCATCGGTATAGATAAAGCCTTGAATCACTGTCACTGCAGAAAGTATCGCCGTCCCAGGAGCCCCTTGCCGAAAGAGCGGCAGGACAGTGTCTTGAATAATTCTTGAGGCCACAGCATCAGGGATCACTCCCTCAAGCCCCTGGCCGACTTCGATCCGAACTTTGCGTTCTTTTAAAGCCACCAAAATTAAAATTCCATTGTCTTTATCTTTTGTCCCTAGCTTCCATTGATCCGTGATCTTGATCGATGCTTCTTAGATGCTCAACCCTTGAAGGTCCTTCACGGTCAGTACTTGCACCTGAGCAAGGCTTCGTGAAAAGAGATTTCTGATCATCCCTTCCATCGCTCGCTCTTCCCGTGGACCAAACAGATTCGCTTGATCCATCACCGGACCTTGAAGGCGGGGGACATCAAAGCCCCAAGCGCTCAAGGTGAACATCATTGAAAGAAATAAAACAGGGATTGTTTTCACAAATTAAAATTTCACTTCGGGAGCGGTTTCTGCTTTCGCTTTTTCTGCTTCTGTCAGATCCCATTGTGGCATTTTCTCGTGGTTGTAAAACAACGAATTCGTCCACGAATAGGGAGGCACCGTCACCAGATTATTAAATTCTTTGATCGCTTCAATGTAGCGATTTCTCGCAACGGTGATTCGATTTTCAGTGCCCTCCAGCTGCGCCTGCAAATCACGGAAATTAGCATCCGCCTTCAGCTGGGGATAATTTTCAGAAATCATCAAAAGGCGCCCCAAGGCCTGCGAAAGCTGGCCCTGAGCTTTTTGAAATTCCACCATCTGCTGGGGGGTGACCTTGGTCGGATCAATCGTCATTTGCGTGGCTTGGGCCCGAGCTTGAGTGACACCCTCGAGAGTTTCTTTCTCGTGGGAAGCATAGCCTTTCACCGCATTCACGAGATTGGGGATGAGATCCAGTCTTCGCTTGTATTGATTTGAAACTTCAGCCAGTGCGGCTTCCACTGTATTTTTTGATTGAGGAATGCTCTGAATACCACAAGCACTGAGGACCAGAGGTAAGGTTAAAAGAACGGCTAATTTTGCAAATTTCATAACTCTCCTTCTTCGCCCAAGGCGAGAACACCTCTATCTTGGGTTGCTTTTGCAATTTGTAAAGCCTAACTGGACAAACTGACACATAAAGTCTAATTTTGTCGTCACCCATGGAAATCAAAGACGATCTTCTTTTTGTTGAAAAACCTGCGGGGATCAACACTCACCGCTCCGAGTCCGTCGCTGCTTGGGAGCAAGCTGGCTCCATGGGCCTCTGCGAGCTGCTTGAAAAAGATTTGAATCGTAAAGTCTATGTCGTTCATCGCTTGGACCAAGGTACTTCCGGGATCATGGTGTTTGCTCTGAACTCAGAACGAGCCCGTGCCGTCGCAGAGCTTTTCGAGAAGAGATTGATCAAGAAAACTTATGTTTTTGTCACTGACCGCAAATCCGAGGTCAGTGAGTTTCGCGTGTGCTCAAAGATCGAACGCGTCGGCAACAATTATGTTTCAGAGATCTGTGATGAGGCAAAGGCCAATGCCATTACGGATTTTGTTCGAGTGAAAAGAACTCCATTTTTTGAGCTGTGGAAAGCTCTGCCTAAAACCGGCAGACCTCATCAGATTCGCCTGCACGCTTCACAAAAGAATCTGCCGATCTACGGTGACACTCATTATGGCGGCACCCCGGCGCAAAGAATCTATCTCCACTCGAACGAAATCATCATTTCAGAGGATCTCAAAGCCGCAAGCCCCCTTCCTCGGTTGTTTGAACGCTTAGGGCTCCTCAAAGACTCAAATCTTGAACCGATGATGAATGGTCTCGATCGTCGACAAAGACTTTTTGATTTTTTGGGAACTCCGGAATCGGCCCTCCGATTGTCGCACTTAGAATCTCCTGACTTTCGCATGGATCTTTTTGGTCCTTGTGGTTGGGTGTACTGGTACAAGTCACAGCCACTGAAGCAAAAAGATCTCGAGCGCTGGCAAACCGTCAGTCGGATCCTGGGGCGCCCCCTGTGGGTTCGTCAAATGCTGAACCGCGGAGCTGAGAATTTAAGCTCAGATCTGGTGGCCATTGAAAGCCCGCCCGAGCGTTGGATCTTTCAGGAGAACCATGTCAAATTCGAAGCGCGCTGCGATCAGGGACTTTCCCCAGGACTCTTTTTAGATCAGCGAAGCCAGCGAAAATGGGTTTTAGAAAATTCGAAAGACAAAAAAGTCCTCAATCTCTTTGCTTACACTTGTGGATTCAGTGTGGCCGCCGCCGTGGGCGGAGCCGCCCAAGTCACTAGTGTGGATACTTCAAAAAATTTCATTGAATGGGGCAAAGGGAATTTTCAACTGAACAAAGTGGATCCTTTGCAACATGAATTTTTTGTCTCGGATGTGGGGTTTTTTCTCGACCGGGCTCTCGCGAAGCAGCGAAAATTTGATTTGATCATTCTCGATCCACCCTCTTTTGGCCGCAGCAAAGAAGGTGTTTTCAAAATTCAAAAAGATTTACCAAAAATTCTGGGCCAGTGCGAAGCTTCACTCGCCCCCAGGGGGCAGATTCTGGTGAGCTGTAACTATGAAGAATGGGACTATTCCCAGTTCGAAAAAATGGTGAAGTCTTCTTTAAAGAATCAACAAGTCAAAATTCAAAGAAACGAACCCACCCTTGATTTCGAACTCCCTGGGGAAGTTCCCCTTCTCAAGTCCGCGCTGGTACACCCTCTGCACCCCCTGAAGTAAGCTCACAAAAGCTGAGCCCAGAATTGAATAGGAACCTGCTGCCTGGTTCGCAAGGGCTGTGTTTTGGCTAGTGTCTAAGGTTTTGACAGAGCGGAACTCGTGGAGAAACGACCATGAAAAAACAAAGTCTCGATACTTTGAAGCTGATCACTGAAATCCTCAGAGAATCTTCCCTCGAAGAGACTCTCACGGGAATGATCCGATTTACGACTCACCTCCATCCTGAAGTGCAACCCGCCATTTTGCTCTACGATGATTCAAAAAGAGTTTTGTATCGAGGGGCGGCTCCTGATTTTTTTTTGACCCCTGAGGAAAGCGCCGCGACCTTGGACGTACGAGCAAATTCCGTCCCCGCAGCTCGAGCGGCTTTTTTTAAGAAACCTGAGTTTTCCCCCGACGTTTCCAAAGATGAATCATTCACTTTCTTCGGTCCCTTCTATTCAAGAAACAAGATCCGATCGGTTTGGGCTCATCCCGTCATCAGTGCGACAGAAGATCTGCTGGGTGTTGTGATTTTCTTTTTACCCCAACTGAACGCAAACACGACGGCCTATTCAGAGACCATGGACGTGGTGATCGAGATGACCAGAATGGCGATCGAAAAAGTGCTTGCACGGAAACAAACAGAAGCCTATCTCGCCGAACTCCAGGACAATCAGAAACGACTCAACTTAGCCCTGTCCGTCCGAAGAATGGGAGTTTGGGATTACAACGTCAATCTTGATCAGCTCCGGTTCGATGAAAATGCTCTTCATCTTTTTGGCCTTGCCAGAGAGGAATTCGGAGAAAGATACGAAGACTTCTCTGAGAGCATTCACCCCGAAGATCGCACTCGTGTCGCTCACATTGTCACAGAGGCTATTCGACAAAAGAAGCTCTATTACGCTGAATTCAGAATTTTCAAAAACGGTGAAGTTCGACACATGACTGGACTCGGAAATCCCTTTGTAGAGACTCATTCGGGGCATTTAATCTACACGGGCATTACTTGGGACCGCACTGAAGAAGTTGAACAACAGGAAAGACTGCAAACAGAACAAGCTAAGTCTGTCTCGAATGCGAAAATGGCGTCCCTCGGCGAGATGGCCAGTGGTATCGCCCACGAAGTAAACAATCCTCTCACCATCATTCTTAACCGAGTGGAAACTCTTCGCGGGAGTCTTGAAAAAAAGGGAATACAAAAAGATTTCATCTTCACTGAGCTAGACAAAATACAAGAGACCGTCGGCCGAATTTCCAAGGTTGTAAAAGGGCTTCGAGCCTTTTCAAGAAATGCTGAAACAGATCCTCTGATATCCGTAGACTCTCACTCGGTGATTGAAGAAGCGGTCGAACTCTGTCTTGAAAAACTGAAATCCGAGGGCATCAAAGTTGAATTAGAACTTGTGAAAGAAGCATATATTTCCTGTCGCCCCTCCCAGATTGCCCAAGTTGTTCTTAATTTGATTAATAATTCTTATGATGCGATTGTCTCGACCGAAAAACCTTGGATGAGAATTCGCTCTGAAATTGAAAAACATCAATTGATCATTTCCATCACTGATTCTGGAAAGGGCATAGAGCCTCGAGTGGCCGAAAAACTCATGCAGCCCTTCTTCACCACTAAAGCAGTCGGCAAAGGCACTGGTCTCGGCCTATCGATCTCTAAAGGCCTCATCGAAGATCATGGCGGACAGCTGTACTATGATCGATCTTCTCGGAATACTTGTTTCAAGATTCACCTGCCACTGTCAGTAAGAGCTAGTAAATCTTCGACAAAGCCATCGAGTACTTTCCAGGAGCGTAATTCAAGAGTCTCTCTGCCTTAAGCGATTGGAACTCTTTGGAACTATTTGATGACGAAGCAAAGGGGTAAATGGCAATACCCCCGCGAGGCGTAAATTCACCAATGACCTCAAGGTACCGAGGCTTCAACAGTTTGGTCAGGTCATCGCAGATTTTTTGAATGCAATCTTCATGAAAATCCCCATGATTTCTAAAGCTAAAGAGATAGAGTTTCATGGATTTGCTCTCGACCATTTTTCGATCTGCGATGTAATTGACATAAAGGCGAGCAAAATCAGGCTGCCCTGTCTTCGGACATAGCGAAGTGAACTCGGTGCAGACAAAAGTCGTCCACGCCGTTTTGTCAGGATGGTGATTATCGAAGGCTTCTAAAAGTGTGGGATCATAGGTGACAGAATAAGCTGTTTTCTTTTCGCCCAATTTGAAACCTTTAAGCTCCTGAGAGCGCTTTCTATTTGCCATAATCATCATACCTCACAATTAAATGATAACCAAAAGAAGATCGAACCAGCGGAGAGAGCTGCCCCACTTTCAGCACCTCGGCGGCTTCGAGAAAATCGGGATCCAGCAAATGCTTTTTCTTTGAGAGATCCCCTAAGTCCCCGCCCACTTTCGCTGAAGAACACTGCGAGAATTTCTGGGCCATCTCCTCAAAAGACTTCCCTCCTTGAAGGGCTCTTAAGACATCCTCAGCTTCATATTTGTGCTTCACCAATATGTGCTTCAGTTTCATAGCTCTCCTCGAGATCTTTTTTCCAGAAGCACATCTTCAGCCGAAGCTTGGGTTCTTAAAAAGTAATGGGCTTTCAAAATATTTTTTTGTTCTTCGCTGAGGTCTCCGCAGCTTCCCCGCCTGGACATCCGATCCAAGTACATGTGATAACAGCCGAGCGCAGCTGCCACAGAAATATTGTAGCTTTGAACAAATCCTGTCATCGGGATGACGATTTTATAATCTGCCGCTGCGACCATCTCTTCACTCACGCCGTCCTTTTCGTTCCCTAAAACCAAAGCGGTCGGCTTTGAAAAATCCACTTGGCTCAGTGGCACGGAAGATGAGTACAAATAAGTCACCGCAATCTTAAATCCTTGGTCTTTCAAATGCCCCACACAAGCTTTTGTGGATTTCCATTTTTTGAGTTCCACCCATTTGTCAGCACCAGCCGTGGTTCGTTGGCTTTCTTTGAACTTTTCACCGAGCTCAATCAAGTGGACTCGCCCAAAACCCAAAGCTTCAGCACTTCTCATCACGGCCGAAGCGTTGCCGCGGTCATAAATGTTTTCGAGGACGATGGGGTTCGAGAAAGTCCTGCCTTCGAGCACTTTTTCAATTTTTTGAATTCTCTCACCGGTGAGCAATGGCCCCACCACTTCGATCACAACTTTCGGATCAAAGGACTGGGGCCCAATCTGAATCTGACGATCAAAGGGAAACATTACTTCAAAAGCAGTCCCGGATCTTTTGCCAAATCTCGAGTGATGTTTTTCTGGTGAGCTTCCAGAGTTCCGCCGCCGATCTCGAGCAGCTTCGCGTCTCGCCACAGTCTTTCCACCACGTACTCACCCACATAGCCGTAACCGCCGAGAACTTGAATGGCTCGATCTGCCACATTCTTTCCCATGGTCGTAGCCACGAGCTTCACCCCGTCAGAGTCAGCGCGATTGCCTTCTTTGTTGAGATCCAATTTGCGAGCGACATCATAGACATAAGCACGGGAGGCTTTAAATTCTGCATAAGAATCCGCAATGTGTTTTTGAATCTGTCCAAAGTGCGACAGCGGCTTTCCAAAAGCTTCTCTTTCAGTGGCGTAACGATTCATGACTTCGACGGATCTCATCGCGATCCCTAATGACATCGCAGCCAGTGTCACCCGTTCAATTTCTAAATTTCGCATCATGTGCAGCATGCTATCGCCTTCATGGCCAATCAAATTCGCCGCAGGCACTTCACAATTATCAAAAACAATCTCCGCTGTGTTAGAGCCACGCATACCCAGCTTATCCATGATCTTTTGACCCACCTGGTAGCCGGGCATTCCCTTTTCCACCAAAAAGCTGGAGATCTGAGCGCGCCCGTTTTTTTCACCAGTTTTTGCATAAACTAAAAGAGCATCGGCCGGCGTGCGATTTTCATCAATCGTGCCGTTGGTGATCCACATTTTGCGACCGTTCAGAATGTATTTGTCGCCTTTTTTCACAGCTGTACTTTGCATACCAAGGACATCCGTGCCCACTGCCGGTTCTGACATGGCCATTCCGCCCACCCATTCACCGCTACAGAGCTTTGGAAGATACTTTTTCTTCTGTTCTTCAGAAGCATTCACAGCAAAGTTATTCACAATCAGCATCGAGTGCGCCAGATAAGCTAAACAAAATCCTGGATCTGAATACGAGAGCTCTTCGTGCACAATACAGGCGGCCACAGCATCTAGACCCGAACCCCCGTACTCATCAGACACCGTGATCCCTAAGAGACCTAACTCTCCCAATTTTCGAAACAGCGGCAAATTGAATTTTTCTTCCCGGTCAAACTTGTGAGCTTGTGGCTCGACCTCTGATTTAACAAAAGATCGAATCGTTTCTCTGAGCATCGCGTGTTCAGGTGTCGGATTATAAAGATCGAACTGATTCCACATATTTGACTCCTTGAATGAACAGCTGATCTTGTCCTATTTTGCAGGTTCATTTTCCACCCTTAACGCTAAGCGCATTAAAGGTGAGGACTCTGTCAAAGGCCTGATTGATTTTCGCTTTCATCAGGTCAAAACTGGGACCCATGACAAAGATCCAACTTTCCGTCCTTGGCATCGGTACCGAACTCACTTCAGGGCAGATTCTGAATCGCAATGGTCAATGGATTTCAGCGGAAGCAAAAAAACTGGGATTCACCACAAGTCTTCATCTCGTCACCCCTGATGAGCGCCCCTTGATCCGAAAAGCCTTGAGCTTGGCGGCCGAGAGTTCGGATCTTGTGTTTGTGACCGGAGGCTTAGGTCCCACCACCGATGACTTTACTCGGGACATGATCGCCGAGTTTGTCGTGCAACCTCTCGAGTGGCATGAAGCTTCGTGGAAACACATTCAAGACCGCCTGAATTCCCGGGGCGTTCCCATTCGCGAAATGCAAAAACAACAAGCTTACTACCCTCGCGGAGCCACAGTGCATTTTAACCCCTACGGAACCGCCAACGGCTTTTCTTGTGATTTCAAAACTCCACAAGGCCAAAAAAAGATTTTTGTTCTCCCAGGACCGCCGAAAGAAATTGAAGGCATTTGGAATCAGGATGTTCTGCCCTTTTTGAAAGAGCTCGCAAAAAATCTTGATCCCATCGTCACACAGGCCTGGGACTGTATCGGGCTTGGGGAATCTGAAATTGCAGCGATGACCGAGAAAACCCTTGAAGGACTGGGACTCGAAATTGGTTACCGAGTTCATCTTCCTTTTGTGGAAGTGAAAGTGACTTATGAAAAATCCCAAGAACAAAAACTTCTCCCCTCACTTCAAAAGCTGAGCGAAGTCTTAGGACCTTACACGGCATTTAGAAATGGCGAAGATGCTGCTGAGCTTTTTTATCGCTGGCTTTCCGGCCAATCAAATCAAGATTTCTCTGTGGAACTAGAGGACACTTGCTCTGAAGGGAAACTTTTGCAGCGCCTACAGAAATCTTTGAAATACTTTGGGAATGGAAAAACCCCGATCATCAAGGTGACGTTGTCATCCTCCTTGAGAGGACAAGCTCATTTCCAAATCGTTTACAAAAATCAGGTGAGGGACTTTTTTATTGAAAGCCCCCCACACTATTCACTCTTCACCATGGCCGAGCGAGAGAAACAGTACTTCCTGGAAATCGCCTTATACCATCTCGTTCGAACTCTGAACTGAACGCTTGAGAGAACGGGACTTTTTGATCAAAGAGGGCGACGATCAAGCGACCTCGAGGCATGTCTTTTTTCTTGGCGACGAACACTTCATTTCCTGAGAGCAAAACACATTGGGCTATATCGTCCAAGAGACAATCATCTTCATGGTTGAGATCTTCGGGATGAAGAGCAAGACCACCCGTCTCCTTGTTAAACC
>JBKCXY010000013.1:0-2043 GCA_046315835.1 Pseudobdellovibrionaceae bacterium
ATAGGTTCACTGGTGGGCTTAACTCTACTTTTGGTGGTTATGCAAATGGTCATCTAGCACCAAGCGCTTTCATTCTTCCACAAAAGTCAGGCTCTATCTCCACAACAACTGAAGGTCGTGGCCAGCTTTCCCCTCAAGCAGTCTTAATCCCAGCAAGAAACTTGGGAGCTTCACAGAATATCACTCTAGCAGTTAGTAACGCGCAGCTTGATCAAATTGTGTCACTCATTGCAAGTGCCCTGCTGAACCTAACTGGTTCAAATGCTCAACTTGCAGCTGCAGCTGCATCAAGTGCTAATGCCACTTTCCAACTTGCAGTTACAAATGCGTTATGCGGTGCGATCTTCTCTGTGAACACCGATGGAACAATCACTCTTGCACCAAATGCATCTCTTTCTGCTCTTGGCTTTATGAGTGTCAACTATGTGCCAGGCATGGGTGGTGGAACAGTGACCAGTGCTGAGCTCCAAGCTGCAAAAGAAGAGTTACTTATCGAAATCGAGAAAACATTAACCAAGAAGCAATATCTAGCTTTGAAAGATTAACTATGGCAAAATGGACGCAATCTAAAAGCAAATCGCTTCACCAGCAATTGCTGGCCGCTGAAGCAAAGTCTAAGTCAGCTTCTACCAAGTTCTGGCTACAAACAACATTCAACATCTTTCTGCTCGTGGCTGTTGGCTACGCAATCTTAAAGGGGTTTTAGCATGTTGGCTAAGTCACAACTTGAAGAAGCACAGCTAGAAAACCTAGCAAGTGACCCTAGTAATTTACCAGAAGGTAGAATCTGGCAAAACATCACTTCAAGAATTATCAAGTTTGTTAAAAATGGTGTGATTGAAGAACTGATTGATAGATCAGCCACGCAAACAATCACTAATAAAACACTTGGAAGTAACAACAAAGTTGGAGCAGGTACAGCAGGTCATGTCATTGTTAATGATGGTTCAGGCAATCTGACATCAGAAGCAACGCTTGCAAAAGCTCGAGGGGGAGCTGGAGCAGATATGTCTGGGGTTACTTTTCCTTCTACTGGAGTAATACCAACTCTAGATGGGAGTCTCCCCTACACTGGTCAATTTGCTCTAGATTTCACCAATGATGCTACAGCTGGCTCAAACATCACACTGGCTTCACCAGCAAGATCTATTCTGAGACTCACCGGAGCAGGCACCATCACTCTTGCAGGCATCACAGCTCCAACCACAAGTAGAATCATCTTTCTTATCAACGGTACTGGGCAAGACTTTACAATAAGAAATGAAAGCATCTCAGCCACTGCTGCAAATAGGATTGTCACTGGAGCTGCTGATATTACAGTCAGGCAAAATGCAGCACTGCTTTTAGCTTATGACCTTATATATGCAAGATGGATGGTCATTGGTGGCACTGGTGGTGGTGGCAATATCCAATCTCAGCAAGATACTTCCATGACAGCTGGCTACTCAATTGCTGTGCCAAATGGGTTTTCTGCTGCATTCATTACTGTTGCTGGAGCTTCTTCAGCAATCACTATGAGCACAACTCCATTTGGAACATCTGCTCCCCCTGCTGATCTATATGAAGTAACTCTGTGTGGCCTTGATGATGTGAACACAGTGAGAATTACTTACAACGACATTAACTTTGGGTGTGTTGGTAACTTCAGCGAAATCATTCTCGCCAAATACCAAACAGTCACTTTCCGATGGTCTGGCAATCAAACTAGGTGGGTTTTATGCTAAAGATATTTTTGGGTCTACTGCTTTCCACAGCAGCACTAGCTCAAGTTAGAACAGAGAAGATTGATATTCTAGAAAGTCATAGCGCTTTTAAGAACTACATCATCAACCCAAGCGCTGTTAAAAGTGCAACAGCTGGAACTGCCTTCTCAAGTGCTTCACTAACTAGAGACACTGACACCAATGACAGAATTGATGGAGCAGCTTCTTTCTTGTGCGACACTTCAGCGCTCAATGGCTTCTGTGAGTTTGACACTTCAACTATTCTCTTTCCAGATACAAATGGAAACTGTGAAGCTTCTATTGAGTTTAAAGGTGATGC
>JBKCXY010000014.1:0-2383 GCA_046315835.1 Pseudobdellovibrionaceae bacterium
GGATGAAGCTTAAAATCATCCTCAAAGTTTTCTGGAGCCGCCGGGTCAGGGCTTAAAGAAAGAGAATTACAAATTCTCCAACGACCAAAAACGACCCTGATGAATCGATGGAAATTGACCGCAAAGATCCACCACATCCACTAAACCCAGGTTTTCTTGCAAATGTGTTTTCACTTCTTCAAACGGAAGAGCCACCACAACACAAGAAATTTTCGCAAGCTCTAACCCCAAATCATTCGCAACAATAAGACCTTCCAGCGAAAGCTTCTCTGAAGCAGCCAAAGGATCATAAACCACAAGCTCAAGACCAGCGTGTTTCAGCTCAAGAGCCATTCGCAAGTTCAGGGAATTCCTCAAATCAGAACTCCCTTTTTTAAAAGTCACTCCACAAAAAAGAATCTTCTTCCAACCACGCTCGCGCGAAATCCGCAGCAATCCATCTCGAACTCGCGCAAACTGCGCTTCGTTCGCCAAAAGCACGCCGGTAGAAAAATCAGACTTGAACCCCCAACTCTGTAACGAAGTAGCGATCGCAATCACATCTTTTTCTAAGCAAGGCCCACCAAAACCAAGGCCTGCTTTCAAATACTCATTCCCAATGCGGGGGTCTGCACCAATCACTGATTCTACGGCAGGCATGGACACATCAAACTGACTGCCAAATTGCGAGAGCTCGTTCATCGCGCTTAAACGCGCCGCTAACATCAAATTAGATCCAAGCTTTGCCACTTCTGCCGAACCATGGGACATCCACAAAATTCTCTCTGGACTAACGAATTTATAAAGTTCCTCCAACACCCGCTGAGAGGAATTTCGGTTCGCGCCCCCCAAGACCACTCGGTGCGGCCTCAAAAAATCTTCAAGAGCAAATCCCTCACGAAGAAATTCAGGATTGTAAATCAAGTTGCTAACACGGCTCTTCCACTGATCACAAAACCCAGGCTGAACTGTGGATCTCAGCAACACAGGTCCGTCGTACCCCTCACAAAAACTTAAAACTCTCGAAACTTCTGTTAAATCAAAATTGCCATCACTCTTCATTGGTGTGCCCACACAAATAGCCAACGCATCGAATTCACCAAGGCCCTGCTGATCCGACGATACAACCAAAGAATGCGAACCTAAGACTTCAGATAGCTTTGCTGCTAAAAATGGATCGAAAAAACTGGCTTTGCCGGCAGCTAACTGCGAAGCCAAGCTCTGATCTTTCTCGACCAAAGAAACTTGGTGTCCTTGTAACGCCCAGCCAACAGCTGACGCCAGACCTACGTAACCAGCTCCGATGACGAGAATCTTCATGGACGCACCTTGGGTTTGATGACTTGATACTTGTACCCAAGCCACGCCACCACAGCAAAAGTCAGCGCGAGCCAATACTTAATTTTTGAGTGCTCGTAGTTGGATTCTGTCAGTCCCCCCACCAAAAAGGCCATCTGCGCCCCGAGGGCCCCCAAACAAAGAGCTTTGTGCATTTCATCTTTTGCAGGGATCACAATCCACACTTTTCGAGTCAGATTCAAAAAATAAAGCAAAACGAGCAAATACGCACACAAACCAACCACACCAGTTCCCGCAAGAAAATGAAGATACTGATTGTGGGCATGACTTTGGAGCAAACCTTCCGGCGCTCCCACAACTTGATAGTACTTCGGCAGTTGTTTCACATTCTCGGCATAGCCCACTCCAAAAACGGGTGAATCCATAAACATTTGCCAATTAGCTTTCCAGATCCAAGCTCTCTCCGAATCACCACCAGTGCTTGTGTAATTAAGCCTTTCTTGAAAATCAGACCAACCAAAATATAAACCTGAAAAACAAACCAGCCCCACAAAAACCAAAGCAAACCCCAAACGCCGGCTATAAACAAAAGCCATCATAAGGACCGCGGCACTGACAGAGATCCACACACCGCGCGTGAAAGACAATAAAAGACTCAAACCCAGTAAGAGCACGAGTGCCGAATAGAAAAATCTCAATGGACTCTTCCATCGCCACCCCATGACCAAAAAGCCGATGGCGTAGCAGAAGGCAAAGGCATAAGAGTGCGCGAAAATAATCGCTTGTCCAAAAAAACCCCCGGTCCGAACACCGCCTGGAATCGTTTGCAAGCTTCCTGGACCCCGAAAAGGATCAAAACCTATGAACCAAACCACAATTGCATAGAGTGCACAAAGCAGTGCGACTCCACCTGCCCACTTTTGAAAATTCTCTGGCAAATCACTTTCGTTCAAAAGCAATAGCAGAGCATAGAAAGTAAGGATCCATTTCAACTCAATCCATCGGGGCAGAGCTTCATCCAGAGTAATTGCATTCACTCCAAGGCTTAGAGCAATCGCAAGCAAGAGCGGCAACCAAATCCAATCACTGGAAAGACGCCAATCCA
>JBKCXY010000015.1:0-10106 GCA_046315835.1 Pseudobdellovibrionaceae bacterium
AAGTGGAAGTGCAGCTCAAAAGGCCAGGGGTGAAATTGTGAAAATTCTGACGAGAAGATCAGAGTTCACAGTCTTTATTTTTTCAGATCACCTGGATCAGGCCACGGCTTTTAAGGCGGAACTCGCTCAAGCGGGATACGATGTTTTTGTTTTTAATGATCAATCCGTGTTGATCTCTCGAATTCAAGAATCTCAGCCTCAAGTGGTGTTGTTTTCCATAGAAGCTTTGGAGACGACATTGTCTGAATTCGTTGAACATTCGCTGGCTGCATCCAGTGAAACACAGTTCATTTGTCTTTCCAAAGGAGACATTGTCGATGGCCTTGAGGATTACAAAGAGTTCAATTTGTTCTCCCTCTGTGTCTTGAGTGGCCAGAACCTAACGAATGACGCCAAGATTGCCCTGTGGGCCGTCGATGCAGCTTGCGAAAAGGTTTTCTATGCTGTGATGAATGAGCAGCTGTTTGAGCAAGTTGAAGTTTTAAGACTTGAAAAGAAAGAACTCGCCAGTCGAGAAGTGGGGGCTCCGCCGCAGACCAGAGCCAGAGTGAAAGATCTCATTCATCAATATAAAGCCACTGACTCCAAAGAGGATCTTCTCGGGCAGTACTTGGGTCGCTTAAAGTTTCAAGCGCTTTTTATGAAGTATCTTCCGACAGTTCAAAGTTTTGTTGCCACGTATTCTCAAGGACTTGATCTGGATTCTATTCGAGGAGTGGGTGTTCGTCTCAATACTGAAGAATCGGCTCGATTGGGAGAGCTCGTTCAGAACGAGTTTTTGCCAGACTCCTTGCGCGAGGTGATCGAAAAAGGTCTCAATGTCCATCGGTATGCCCTCAGGGCAGTTCTGGGGGCGGCAGGGTTAGATGGAGTGTTTATCTTTTGGTCTGATCAGAATTTTGATTTCTCTCAAGCAGAAGACGAGTTCCTCATTTTTCAATTGCTGTATCAAAACACAGCTCTTCACAAAAAAGCGGAGAGCGCAGATATCTTTGATCACCTCACCTCTTTGCTAAATCGAAATGCTTACTTCAAAAAGGTCGAAGAGGAAATGGCCCGCGCGAAGAGACTTCAGAAGCCAGTCTCGCTCATCAAAATGAGTATGGATCATTTCCATGAAGTTGGACAGCAGCTGGGAAAATTTAATCGAGATGTCATCATCAAAGCGATTGCGGGAATTATCTCAAAAACTTCGCGAGTGAACGATATTGCCGCCCGTACCGGCGAGAATGAGATGACTTTGATTCTTCCTCATTGTGCGAAGAAGGGTGCGGCTTTGCGTGCAGAGCGGCTTCGTCGAATCATCGAGCAGTATTCTTTTTCCGCAACGCCCATGCGTGTCTCCGTGAGTCTTGGAGTGAGCGAATACCCAAGTCTTGCGCCTTCAGGGGCGGAGCTAGATGCTTCGGTCTCGCAAGCCCTTGAGTTTATTTCCCAGAAGGGTGGCAACAAAGTTTGTCTTTTTAAACCTGTCCAGGAGTTTAAGCCAGATTTTGAGGTGAGTTCTGTATAGGCAAACGAGCGCTTTGATTCATTTAGACCACCTCGCTCACAATGCACATCTTCTCAGAAAGCTGTCAGGGGAAAAGAATTTCTTTTGCCCCATGGTCAAAGCCAATGGATATGGTCATGGGGATGTCGAAGTGGCCCTCCGTTTAGAAGCGGAGGGGATTGAGCATCTCGGAGTCGGGTTGATCGAAGAGGGAATTCTCCTTCGCCAGGCTGGTGTTCATTGCAAAATTTTAGTCTACGGAACTTTTGAGATGGATGGTGCTGATGCAGTTCTCAAGTATCAGTTAACTCCGGTGATTTCTTTGTGGGAGCAAATTCACGCTCTCGAAAAGGCAGTGGAAGCCCCCGTCGATGTTCATCTTAAGTTTGATACAGGAATGAATCGTTTAGGTTTTCGTTTGGATCAAGCCGATTTACTTTTAGAGTATTTTTCAAAAAGCAAAGTCCTGCGATTAAAAGGTCTGTTAACTCATTTGCATACGGGAGAAGATGCTCACGATCCTCAGGGCTCGAGTCAGCATCAACTCAAACTTTTCACTGAGGTTGAGAAAAAATTCTCAGGATTTCATCCGTTGGTGCATGCTTTAAATTCGGCGGCTCTTCTGGGGCTTTCTCAACAAGGGCCAGTAAAATATGGCGCGCGACCTGGCCTTGCGATCTATGGAGTGTCTCCCTTTGCGGAAGATTTCCAATTAAAGCCAGTGATGAGTCTGCGCTCGCAGGTTGTCAGGTATCACAAGGTTAAGGCGGGTCAGTCTGTCTCCTATTCTGCAACTTGGAAAGCTCAACGGGATTCTCTCATCGGCGTCGTACCGATCGGCTATGCGGACGGGTATCATCGGTTGCTTTCAAATCGAGCCAAAGTTTTAGTGGCGGGACAAAAAGTTCCTCAAGTCGGAAATGTCTGTATGGATTATCTCATGGTGGATCTCACAGATATTTCTCATCTTCACTTGGACTCGGGGCCGGAAGAAGTCACTCTGTTCGGGCATGATGGAAATGGAAATTCAATTTCTGCTCGCGAGCTTGCGGAGAAGGCACAAACAATTCCTTGGGAGATTTTAACCAGTGTCGGAGAAAGAGTCCCCCGAGTGACGGAAGGTCTCAGCTACGCCCACCGCAAGCAAGCCCATGAGGTACATTTATGATTCAGAAAATCTCGGGCTGGATGGATCATGTCGTACTGGGTTTCTGGAAATCTTTTTCTGAATTTGCTCGGGAGGTCGGAGATATTATTCTTTTTGCGACGTCTTCCATTCGATTGAGTTTCACAAAACCCTATCGCTGGACCGAAATGGTCAAGCATATGGAATTTGTTGGAAACCAATCCATTGGAATTATTACTTTGACCGGCTTGTTTACGGGCCTCGCTCTCTCCTTCCAAATTTATTTAGGTTTTAAGTTAGTGAATGCTGTGAACCTGGTGGGTCCTACTGTCGCGCTAGGGATTGCTCGAGAATTGGGACCAGTTCTCACGGGATTAATCGTGGCCGCTCGAGCCGGCGGAGCGATGGCGGCTCGTCTGGGAACAATGCGCGTGAATGAGCAGATCGATGCTTTGGATGTCATGGGTGTCAATACGAAGCAATATCTCATTGCCCCGCGAATTTATGCAGCTTTGATCTGCATGCCACTCTTGACCGCTGTCTTTGATTTTGTCGCCATGGTCGGAAGCTGGTTTCTGGTGGTTCATTTGGTCTCTTTGGATGAAGCCATCTTTTTTGATAAAATTCGTCAGACTTTAGAGGTTCGTCATATCAATGAAGGCCTTTTCAAAGCGATGGTTTTTGGACTTGTTTTTGCGGTGATCTGTACCTATCGGGGATTTAATACCACGGGCGGAGCTAAAGGTGTTGGTGAAGCCACCAATCGCGGCGTGGTCGTTTCGATGGTTATGATTATTATTTTAGATTATTTCCTGACGAACTTTATTCGCGTTTACTACAGCCTGATTGGAATTCCGACATGATGGAAAGCGCGATTTCACTCAAGGATGTTTGGAAAACTTTTGATGGAAAAGAGTACATCCTGAAAGGGATGAATCTGGATATTAAAAAAGGTAGCTTGACGGCCATTATTGGGTTTTCGGGAACTGGTAAATCTGTGATGCTCAAACACATTCTCGGTTTGTTTCCACCCAGTCGAGGAATGATTGAAGTTCTTGGTCATGACATCACTCAGTTTGATAAAAATGAGCTCACGGCTTTCCGGCGCAATTTTGGAGTTCTCTTTCAAGGGGCTGCGCTGTTTGATGATATGACGGTTCTGGAAAATGTCTGTTTTCCTTTGTTCGAACACCGCCGAGACTTGAGCAAAGAAACTGTTTTGGAAATTGCTTCGAAAAAACTCAAACAAGTGGGTCTCGAAGAAAAACATTTTCATAAGTTGCCGAGCCAGATCTCTGGCGGGATGCAAAAGCGAACGGGTCTAGCTCGTGCCCTAGCCCTTGATCCAGAAATTCTTTTCTATGATGAACCAACCACAGGATTAGATCCCATTCTCACTGAAATGGTTGATAATTTAATTCTCGAGACTCATAAGGCGGGAAATGGGACGACGTCGGTGATGGTGTCCCATGACCTTCATGCTGCATTTCGAATTGCGGATTATGTGGCGATGTTAAATGCAGGTCAGGTTTTGCTTTATGGGACTCCCGAGGACTTTTTTAAAACCGATATTGAGTTGGTGAAAAAGTTTGTAGATAAAGGGATGCGACATCGATGAATTTGCTTCAGGCTGCTGAATTTAAAGTGGGTCTCCTTGTTCTGGTTGTGGCTGGATTAATCGGCTACATGTCGATGCAAGTGAGTAACGATCCGAGTTACTTGGGTCGTAACAATTCGGCGTGGTTTCAAATGCCTGATGCCGGAGGCTTAGTTCGCGGAAGCTCTGTGAAATCGGCAGGGATTCCCGTTGGAATCATCAAGGATATCACGCTGACCGAAGATGGTCTGGCCCGGGTCGATATGACCTTAAAGCCTGATTTCGAACTTCAGACGTCCGCTTCCGTTGAGATCAAATCTCAAGGGATCTTAGGAGATAAGTTTGTGTCTTTGAGTCCGGGACTTAAATCAGATCCTCCTTTGGAAGAAGGTGGCCAGATTCTTAATGTGAAAGACCAAGGTTCTTTGGATTCGGTGATTGCCCAAGTGGGATCCATTGCAGGTTCTCTGAAAGAAACAGCTCAGGCCCTGCAGGAAGCTGTGACTGAAGATGGAACCAAGAAGCACGTGCTCGGAAGAATTGTGAAGAATATTGAAATCATCACTGCTGATTTGGCAGATATCACTTCTGAGAACAAAGAAAAGATCAATTCGATCGTTGATCAAGTTCAAAGTGTCACCAAGTCCCTTGACGAAATTCTGAATGAGCAAGGTGAAGACAGCTTAAAGAATCAGCTCAAGAGAACCATGGCTCGCCTCGATAATACCATGAAAAACGTCGAAGATATTTCTGGAAAGATCAATCGAGGAGAAGGCACGATCGGCCGACTCGTCAATGACGAAGAGACAGTGGAAGAACTCAATACCGCGATCAGTGGCGTGAATAGCTTCTTGGATACGGCAGGAAAGACATCGACCTCATTGGATTTCAATACTCAGTACCTGGGAGATTTAGGCCTCGCAAAGACAAATGTCGGAATCAAAATTCAACCGGGTCTTGATCGTTACTACTATATCGGAATTGTGGATGATCCGACGGGTCTCGTCGAAAAAACTTTCACAGAGACTTCGAACAATGGTGGCCCCATCCAGACAGTGGATGAAAAAAAGACTTACAAAAGCAAGGTCAAATTTAACCTCGAATTTGCTAAGAATTTTTATGATTTTACCGTGCGTGGTGGACTTATCGAAAATGCGGGTGGCGTGGGTGCTGATTATTATTTTTGGCGTCGTCGCATGCGCGCATCGATTGAGGCGTTTGAATTTTCAAGCGTCAATGTCAGAGCACAATTACAGTACAACGTATGGAAGGGCATCTATCTGATGGGAGGAGGCAGCGACTTGCTCAATCGTCAAAGTAAACGCTCGAGTTACATCGGTGCCGGCTTACAGTTGTCCAACGATGATTTGAAGCTACTTTTGACGCAGCTGCCGTCGAACTAAATATGTTCAAAAACGCACTGGTCAGCGTTTCCGATAAAACCGGGCTGTTAGATTTTTTAAAGCCACTTGTGGACAGTGGTTTAAACATCTATTCCACCGGGGGAACGGCTCAGTACCTTCGCGATTCCCAATTCCCTGTGACTGATGTGAGTGATCTGACTGGTTTTCCTGAAGTGATGGATGGCCGAGTGAAGACTTTGCATCCCAAAGTACACATGGGGTTACTGGCACGTTCATTTAAACCGGAAGATTTTGGGCTTCTCGAATCGCAGCAGGTTCCTGCCTTTGATCTTGTCATCGTGAATCTTTATCCATTTGAAAAATCTCGGAGCCTTGGCCTGAAAGGGCAGGATCTGATCGAAAAGATCGATATTGGTGGGCCTTCAATGCTGAGGTCGGCAGCCAAAAGTTTTGAGCGAATCACGGTTCTCTGTGATCCTCAGGACTATGTTTGGGTAGCTCAGAAAAAAAGTCTTTCTAAAGAGGATCGTCAGAAATTAGCGGCTAAAGTTTTTAGCCACACAGCCACTTATGATTCGTTGATTTCTTCCACCTTGAATCCTGACTTTCAGAGCTATTTTTCTCTCCCTGGTCGACTTGTTCAAGAATTGCGTTATGGAGAGAACCCCCATCAAAAAGCAGCTTGGTATTCGGAGCTCGGTGCTAAAATGGGGCTTCATGAGGCTCAACAGCTTCAGGGGAAGGAACTTTCTTACAACAATATTTTGGACCTTGATGCTGCACTTCGCTTACTGCTCGAGTTGAAAGAGCCAGCTTGTGTGGCGGTCAAGCACAATAATCCTTGCGGCGTTGCTCTTGGATCAGAGGCCATCGGTCGCTGTCTCAAAGCGGACCCCATCAGTGTCTTTGGGGGTATTGTGGCAACGAATATTTTGGTGGATGGCGCGGCCGCAGAGGAGCTGAGCTCGCTGTTCTTAGAATGTGTGATTGCGCCGGACTTTACCGAAGAAGCAAAGAGCTTTTTGGCGAAGAAGAAAAATTTGCGACTCTTGATTTGGCCACGGTTGCAAACGCCTTTTGTGCAGCCACTGACAAAAGAAGTGAAATCGGTTCTGGGCGGCTTTTTGGTTCAAGACCTAGATCAAGTTCATCAGTCCCTTGAAAACTGGAAAGTTATTGGGGAGACACCTCGTGCGGAGATTCTTCGAGATCTAGTTCTGGCCGAGAAAATTGCAAAATCTCTCAAAAGCAATTCCATTTCTATTGTGAGCCAAGGATCGAGCTTGGGTCTCGGCATGGGGCAGACCAATCGAGTCGATTCCGTGGAGCTGGCACTTCGCAGGGCTGCACAGTTCCATCCCCAAAGCCATGACTGGGTGCTAGCTTCAGATGCGTTTTTTCCCTTTCCTGATTCGATGGAACGATTGGCAACAACGCCTGTGAAGTGGGTTCTTCAGCCAGGGGGTTCTTTGAAAGATGGGGAAGTGATCCAGAAGGCCAGAGCTTTTGGAATCACGATGATATTGACCGGCGAAAGGCACTTTAAACACTGATGGAATGGATCGTTAAAACCTCAGGAAGAGTGATCGGTCCCTATTCAACGGAACAGTTAAAAGTTGAGCTTTTGAAAAGACACATTTCAGTGATTGATGAAATCAAAAAGCCCAAAGGCCGATGGACATTCCTGAGAGAGCATCCTGAGCTCTCAAGTCTGCTTGATGAAGTTCGTCGCCAGCTCGAGTTAATCAAAGAAGATACAAAGACTCCCTTTGCACAAACGCAAACAGATATCGAAGTGACACCCTTGCCGCCGCCGATAAGGCCTTCGCAGGAGTCTGTCACTACGACTCTCAAAATCGATGTCAAAAAAGAACCTGAAGTTTCTCCAGCTCCTGCAAAAAAATATGTCTTCGAAGAAGCTCCGGTGGCAAAGACCATCCTCAAAAAGCGAAGACAGCAAAGGTCTTTGGCGCAGGCACTTCTTTGGATCGCTGTAGGGCTTACGGCGGCTGTGGCTCTTTTTCTTTTGCGGCAAAATCTTGAAACTCCGGCCTTGTTGTCCAAAGGAGATCTCGCAACACTGGCTGAAAAGTATTACGATCAGGGGCAAGATTCAAAGGCGGCAGAGTTCTATTCCGAAATTCTCAAAGGCGTAAAATCACAAGATGCTTCTCTGAAGCTGCGAGCCGCACAGTTGATGCTCGCTCTTGAGGATTGGGAGAACCAAGGAAAATTGGCTTTAGAATCGGTGGACACCACCCAACTGATCACAGCTCAACAAGTGAAGGACTTTAATCTGTTGAATGCAGCTCTTTCTCTCAATGAAAATCAGGTGGAGAGAGCACTCAGGTACTTGCAAGCTGCGGGCGCAGGTCCTGAATATGAAATCAATCAGTACATTGTGGCGTATCTTCGGGAAAGCACCCACAATTTGACTCAACCTTTTTCAAATCCGCTTTCGTCCGAGCTGAAAGACTTTGTGAGCCTCCTTCAGTTAAAGTCGCTTTTTTCTAAGCTGAAGTTCCCAGATCAGAAGCAAGACATGGAAGTACTTCATGAAAAAGCTTTAGCACTTTCAGAGACATCCTATTTTTACAAACCCCAAGCTCTTCTTTTGAGAGCTTACTTTGAAAAGAGCTTAGAAAAGGGTATCGAGCTTCAAGCAACGATGGAAAACCTCATTAATGAAGATCCTGATTGGAGTCAGCGTCTTCGCTATGATGCTCGCATCGCCCACTCTTTCTTAAAGATGCCGGAACTGGTCTCTTTGTGTGAGTCCATTTTAGAAATCAATCGTGAGAGTGCCGTGGCGAAAGCTTTTCGAAGTTTGTGCGACTACCATCGTGGAGACCTCACCAGCGCTCAGCAAACTTTGGAAGCGGCTCGGGTTCAATATCCCCAAGATAAATCACTGCTAGGCTTGCAGGCCTTCTTTTTCTCTAAAGCTGGGCGCGCTGAAGAGGCCTCAGCAGTGGTCAAAGTCGCTTCAGGTTTTGCGAGCCCCCTTTTGGCCAGAGTCGGATCAGATCTTTGTTTTGAGCGAGGTGATCTCAAGTGTGTTCGTGAGTTGTTAGCTCCGCTGAGCAAAAATTCATTGGGACCTATGTACTATGAACTTTATGCCACGCTTGATCTCAAACAGAATGATCAGATGGCCGCTAAAGGTAAAATTGATCAGGGCCTTACTTTGTATCCTTTTTACTTACCCCTAATTGAACTTAAAGGACAATTGAATGAATAAAATTTCATGGCTAGTTCTTCTTTCAACATTGTCACTTTCATGCTCAAACCATCACCCTTTAGAAGTTCAGAGAGAACCTTTGAAAGTCGCAGAGAGAGGGCCTGAAGTTTATATCCCGACGAAGATTTGGGAATCCTTGGTCCCGAAGGGGGTCACTGTTGATTCTTTCACTTTTGTGCCTTTGAAAGTTCTCCTCACAGAAAAGAATCCGGGTGTTCTTCAGCAGAAAGAAATTCTCCTAGAGTTTCCCCGAGGAGGGGGCGAGCTTGATTTTTCCCAGTACTTGGGGAATCGAGTGGGGACCTTCTTTATTCAATTTATCTTTGATGACGATTCGCAAGTGGGCATTCAAAGTCATTTCATTTCGAACACGAAACCTCGTAAAGTTGAGGGAAAGACCTGGGGACTGGGGTGTGGTAAGTACGCCGTGGTCAATCAGCTGATGGACAAAGAAGGTTTTAAAGCTGGCTTGACAGCGAACACATTCAATCTTCGCCATCTCAGTGTTTATGGCGGAAGTTTTGTTTTTGCAAAAATCGAAGGCAGTCAGCTTCGCATGGCGCAAGTGTCCCTGAAAGATTCAAGGTATCCTGAAATGTTTTGTGATATAAAGCCTCAACATCAAGGAAACGAATGATTGATTTTTTGAAAGCCTATAAGAATTACGATCCTGCAGCAAAGTCGATTCTCGAAATTGCATTGTTGTATCCTGGTCCTAAAGCCGTAGCTCTTCACCGCTTGGCCCATGGCCTTTATCAGCTTGAACTTTTCTTTCTCGCGCGGTTTGTTTCAGAAGTTTCGAGATGGTTGACGGGGATTGAAATTCACCCCGGAGCCAAATTGGGGAGCCGTTTAGTGATCGATCATGGTTTTGGTGTTGTGATCGGTGAAACAGCTGAGATTGGTGATGATTGCATTATTTTTCACGGAGTGACTTTAGGGGGAGTGAAGTTCGATCCCGTGAAACGTCATCCCACTGTGGGAAATGGTGTGCTCATTGGCGCGGGAGCCAAAGTTTTGGGTCCCATTCGGATCGGTGATTACGCAAAAATTGGAGCCAATGCGGTTGTTCTCAAAGACGTACCCACAGGGGCGGTGGTCAAAACAAACACCGTCTAAGTGTGGCGGCGCCCCTTGGCTTCGGGCTTAGCTTCCATCGGATTGTCTGGCCACGAGTGTTTGGGATAGCGCGCTTTGAGGTCTTTCTTCACTTCAAAATAAGAGTTCTTCCAAAATCCAACGATATCCTTCGTGATCTGAGTCGGTCTAAAGTTAGGTGCTAGAAG
>JBKCXY010000016.1:0-4464 GCA_046315835.1 Pseudobdellovibrionaceae bacterium
ATTTCTTCCACGTGGCGCCACTCTGTCATATAACGATCTTACTGGACAATATCACCTTCGGTGAAAGGCTTATTCATATAATCCCAGCGCGCCAAATTCTCTGCTCCGAGGACTTCCGAAATGGAATCCACACTTCGATCCTGATAAGCAGTGACGAAGACCGCACAAAGCTTTGGATCCAACTCTTGGGCTTTCTTCACGAGCTGAATTCCATCCATGCCCTCGCCCAAGAGAACATCAAAGAATCCCATGGCAAAAGGCTCTCCCATTTGCAGAGCTCTTTGAATTTCGCTGAGGGCCTGTTCTGCAGAGTGAGCCACAGTGACTTGGAACTGAGATCGCGGTGCTGGGTTTGCCCCCGCAGCAGGATCCATTTGACGACTGGATCTGCGAATGGGAATGACGTTCGCCGCGGGGGCGAGAATGGACTGAATTCCTTGAGCGATGCTGACTTCATCATCGACCACCAGAATTTTCATGTTCTTCACAGGTGCTGAAAGACCCGGGGTTGAGGGTTGTGAGGGTTTGAGTTTCAGTGCAGAACTCATGCTGCCACCTCCTGATGACGTGCCAAGGGTAAGGTGATTCTGAAAATGGTCGATCGATGCGGTTCACTGTGAACAAATTGAATATCGCCACCAAAGGCGCGAATAAATCTTCGTGAAATACCAAGTCCAATCCCCGTCCCATGTTCAGGAGACTTGGTGGTGAATTGGCTTTGGAAAAGCTTGTCCTGGTCAGCGGCTTGAATACCAGGCCCATTGTCTTCAAGGTCAAACTGCCACTGAGAACCTTCCTTTGAGTCAACGAGAGATGTTCTCAGTACCAATTTTCCCTTATAGGTCGGATGGGAACTCTTTGCTTCACACATGGCCTGATAAGAATTTCTCATGAGGTTTGTCACGGCTTGAATGAATTCATCCTTGTCCACCAAGAGCTGATCTTGAGGAGCTTGCAGATCATAGGAAATCTCAAAGCCCTTCTCGAAAAACTGATCACTCATGATCAAGGTGCACTGCTTCAGGAGCTCTTTGCCAGAGAACACTTTCTTGTCACCGTGGACATGATTGAGTTTTCTCATCCCGCCGACGATTTTGGAGATTCGTTGTCCTTCATGAGCGATAAACTCATGATCTTTATTCAGTTGACCCAAGCCATTTTCCAAATCAACTAAAGTGCCACTCAGGTTGTGAAGATCTTCCTCGAAGAGATTTTTTCCAGGTAAAACCTCTGACTTTTTCTCCCAAGCTTGGACAAGGTGAGGAAAACCACCTTGGTAGTAATCTTGAGACCAAGCCTGATTGAGGTCTTTCATCAGCTGCACTTGGGGAAGTAAGCTTTGTTGCATTCTTTTTCCCACTTGTCCGAGCCTTGCCAAAATCCCCGTCAATGGATTGAGAACTTCATGGGCCGCTCTGCCCGCAATTTCACCGGCACTTGCCAGCCGAGTCGTTCGCAGCAGGGCTTCTTGGATCTCTTGGATCTTCTTGGATTTTTCTTCAACTTCAGCTGTACGTTCTTTCACTTTCAGATCCAAGTCACGGTTGATTTCTTCCAATTGATTTCTAGAAACCTTCAGGTCTCGAATCATTTTATTGAAGCTTTGAGCAAGAACTAGTGTTTCATCTTTTGTTTTCACTTGGATCTGGGTATCCAAGTTTCCTGTAGAGACACTTTCCATTCCTTCGACGAGATCCAGAATAGGATTGGTGAGTGATCTCGCTAGTAAAATGGCCACTAAGAAAGCCGCCGTCACCACAATCAGAGCAAAGATCAAAGATCTTTCAATCAAACTCTCAATAGCCACGAAAGCTGTCTTCTGGTTGGTTTGTGCGACGACCACAACTTTCCCGTTGTAGGCTTTTGAATATCCACCGAGCCAGAAGTCACCACGATCTTCGATTTTTAAAACACTCGTCTTTGCTTTGGACTTTTGAGCTAAGTCGAAAAATGGATTTCGCTGTGCGGATTCATCTCCTTGATCATAGGGCTTCAGAAGATGCTGGCCTTCATGATCGAGGAGGCTCACTTGAAGATCTTTGAATAAGGACATGGCCTTGAGCCAGCGATCCCCTTTGATGTAGCCAAGCACCACCCATTCTTCAAGAGCTTTGCCAGACTGATCTTCGATCACCACGGACCGAGCAAAACCAACTAAAGGAGGCCCCTGCGCAATAGTGGCGTTCCAAATTTGTTCGCTTTCGTTCTTCACCACTTCGGGCTGAAAGCTTTTCTGCTCGAGAAGGTCTTTCCAAAACTTGGTATGATCAAGGCCATAGGTTTCTGTGTACTTTGAATTCGCATGCGCGCGAAGAATCTTCCCATCCGTCAGTCTTTGAACTTGTGCATAGACCACATCACTGCTTTCGGGAAAAATCTGATCTGCACTGAGGCTTTGGCCTGCATGTGCAAGAAGTGCAAAAAGACGAAATTGAGCTGACACACCTTCAAGTTGAGTTTCCACTTCTGATGAAAGATTCGAGATTTGCGAACGGTTGAGGTCAAAGACGAGCTCTGTCTTATCCGATTTGAAAACCTGAACTGCCATTGCCAGATAAACAAGAAGGCACGCTGACAAAAGCGATCCGATGACAAACAAAAATTTGTATCGAATGGAAAGTTTCATCGGAGCCTCCTAGGCCGCCTCTGACTTATGTCGGGCAGGACCTAAGGTGTGTATCGGCGAAACCTTCAAAGAAATTAACGATTTAAAAGGAAGCGCGAGGAGATCTAAAGCCTTTTTCATCCGTCGGAACGATCTGCCCTCCGGGGGACTGCGAAATTCCCTTAATAACGTATAAGGTATTGGCATTGAGGCCCGTCACAGTGACCCGATGATTGGTTGTCAAAGTGTTCGTCAAATTCGTGGAAATCACCTGTCCGTTGGTGAGTCCTCTCACTTCAACTTTGGAATAAGTAGGAATACTGGTTTGCCAAGTGACGGTGACTTCTCGAGCCTTCAAATCAATGACCCCAAAGAATGAATTTGTGAGAGTTCCTTCCGGCGGCACACAAGGATTGCTCGCTTGCTCAGGGAAATAGTAGTTGTCATTTTCAAGCACTTTCCAACCGCGAGCTTGCAACTCGTAGAAAGTGGACTTCGGTGTTGATGGCACTGTATTAAAATCAAAGTATCGTGAATTTCCACTCATGTTACATTCTGGATCCACCACCGGCACGTCAGGATCAGTTCCATCTGGCACAGGTCTCCACATCACAATCAATGAAATGTGAAATCTTGGACCCTGATAGTACTCGAGAACAAAAGGCCGCTTTTGGCCTGACTCCATCCTCACGGTGGATGCAGAACATTTCATCTTTGTCGAATGGTCCCCGTCATTATTGATGTAAGGGGTAAGGGCTTGGGTGGCTGAATCTTTCCAGTAAAAGACGGCTCCGTCATCAGAGAGGACGGCCATCTGATAGTCAGCCGCGGGTTCATTGGCGGCGAGCTGGAGTTGAGATTCAAAGCGCAGTCCGAAATACTCGTACACAGCCTGAGGAGGCAAGCTTGGATTGGTGCCTTGATAAACCACCGGTTCACCGGTTTTGGTCATAAAAGGAGTGTCGTACTTTCGTGTAGGCACATACAAGCGATCAAAATACAACGTACTCTCGACAATGGTTCCATAATCCAAATACTCGCGAGCGGTGTGCCACCGAGGCTGTCCAATGTCTCGGTAAACAAGGTTCGCGGTGACTCCCCTATCTCGGGCCACAGAAGAGCCCGTACTGAACGGATCACAAATCGTTCTTTCCGGAGTTGTGAGGGGAGGTTTCACGTTCGGCGTGGGTTCAGAAACCGCAGAGGTACCTGACTCTGACCCAGATTGAGACAGACATGCCGTCAGCATCATCAGCGCAAGCCCCGCAGACAGAGAATAGGTCATCCAGTTCGTCACTTTGACCTTATTCATAGTGTTAACCTCCGTTAGGTTCATTCCTTAGTGTAAAACTCTTTAACTGGGATTTGGGAACATTCACGAAATCGTCAAACTTGTGAGCGAAATTTCGTCGAACACTGAGACATCGGTGGATCAGAATGGGTCAAGAGGTGGCGGCGGTGCCGAGAACGAAGAATGAGTTCTTTGAAACGTGCTTCTTTTAAAACAAGAAACAGAATCCGAGCCAGAGTTTCAGGTCAGCTTACTAGACATCAATTAGAATCCTTCCGTCCTTGATATACACACCACGACAGGGCTTCAGCTCAATTCGCTAAAATAGAGCCTTGTAAGGCATGGTAGGTTTTTGGTAGGGTAGAATTCTAAACAATTAAAAGAAGGGTGCTTTTCATCGTGAAAAACTCCCTACCAATTTTCCCGAGGAGGATCTAAATTGATCTTAGATTTTTCAGCTCTTGAAAGTGCGACAAATCAGCTCCAAAAAGCCCTTTAATATTCCACTTCAGAATTAGCCAAAGATATAAATCTTTTTGAACAATTTAGAAACTCCACGGTGCAATGT
>JBKCXY010000017.1:0-1538 GCA_046315835.1 Pseudobdellovibrionaceae bacterium
CGATTCCCATTTTTCTTTATAGAGTTAGGTAGTTAGAGGACGGCGTTCTGCTGAAGGGACAGGATTATGAGTCAGTTTTTGATTGATAACTCTCAATTTCTAAGAAATACATCCTGTGGTAAAGCCACAATTCGTACAACGAAAGCATCCCCCGACCAGTTCTGTTGGACCTCCGCAGTCAGCGCATTTGGGAGCATCCACGGGCTTTTGCAAATCGCTTTTTCGATTTAAAGGCTGAGAAGACTTACATCCATCGCGGTAAATGGCAATGGATTTTAAACCCAAGCGATAAGCCAGTTGATAGATCTCTAAAATCTGCTCTCCCGAAGTCTCTTTAGGAAGATTCACTGTTTTTGAAATAGCACCACTTAGAAACGGCTGCAGAGCTGCCATCATTTTCACATGTCCTTCAGGTGCAATATCATTGGCACAGGCAAAAGTCTGCAAATGTTCAGGCTTCAGTTTATTCTTCAGAACTTCCATTTCAGACTGATCGGAGTTTTCTTTCAGAAGCTCTGTTGTGATTTCTTGGATCAGTTTCTCTGAGTACTCAAGACTCTTGAGTGCTTGAGGCAAGGACTGAGAAATAATTTTTTGCACCCCCCCGCCCGCGAGCTTTTTATACTTCACAAGTGAAAATTCAGGCTCAATGCCTGTGGTGTCTGCATCCATCACAAGTCCAATAGTTCCTGTGGGGGCCATGACGGTGAACTGGGCATTGCGAATCCCCAATTTTGCTTTTCGTGCAAAAATTTCTTCCCAAACTTTTCGAGCGAGGGCTCGAAGGTTTTCGATTTCCGAATCTTGAGTGCGTGGAAGCTGCTCGAGAGCTTCGCGGTGCTGTCCAAGCACTCGCCAAAATTCTTTTTGATTTTTCTTGTACTCGGGGAATGAACCTTTTTTATGTGCGATTTCTTGACTGGTGTGAACAGCCACTCCTTGCAGCAAAGCTCCGAGGTGGGACGCCCAAGCCCTTCCCAGCACCGAATCATAAGGAAGACCTTTCCGCATCAAAAAACTGCCCAGCCCCGCAAACCCAAGTCCTAAGGGACGAAAGCGCACAGAGTTCTCAGCAATTTTCGCAGTCGGGTAAGAAGCAAGCTCCACCAGAATATCTTGAGCCATGAACATCACACGAGCCGTGTGCGTGAATGCCGCATAATCAAAACTTCCGTCTTCACTGAGGAATTTTCCTAAATTCAGACTTGCGAGATTGCAGGCTGTGTCTTCCAAAAACATATATTCAGAACAGGGATTGCTCGCGACAATCTCCCCCGATTTTGGGCAAGGATTCCAGTTGTTTATGGTTTCGTGAAATTGAATGCCAGGATCCGCACAGCCCCAAGCCGCTTCGCCAATTTTCTTCCAAAGATCTCGAGCTCGGACTTCCCTCCGGTAAGCTTTGTCAGATCTTCCTTTCAAGACAACAGGCAGATTGCTTTCTACTGCCTTCATGAATTCAGTGGTCACACTGACTGAGTTATTGTCTTTTTGACCTGAGACTGTTCGATAAGGTTCACCTTCAAAGTCCGAGTTAT
>JBKCXY010000018.1:0-2875 GCA_046315835.1 Pseudobdellovibrionaceae bacterium
GAGATCTGCGTGTTCGTTGGTGATTTCTGTTTCTTGTAAAACAAGAAACAGAAATTCCGTCCGATTTCCTTTTTTTCTCTATTGAGTTAGGTAGTTAGAGGACGGCGTTCTGCTGAAGGGACAGGATTCTGAGTCAGTTATGGAATATGTCAGTCTTGAAGGTAACTTCAGGGAGCTGCAACCCCAAAAATGGGGTTGCAGCTTATTCGCACTTTTTCTCTATTGGTAGAAGCGACGGGAATTTTTTGCCAAGTTCTTGAGTGGCTGGGAAGGCTTGAGTCGCGGCGCTTTCTTGGCTGCATAGACCTCCAGCTGATCCACAATGAACTGGGTCCCCAGGGTGTCTGCATACTTTAAAAGCCCGCCCCGGAACGGAGGAAAACCTGTCCCCATGATCATGGCCAAATCCACTTCGTGCGGAGTTTCCACAATACGATCTTCGATCAAAGCCAAAGCACATTCGTTCACCATGGCAAAGACTCCCCGCTCGATACACTCTTTATCCGACAGAGGATTGCTCGGCTGAGAAAGTCCCATTTCAGCATAGACCGCCTGATCCACTTCTAAACGTTTCCCATCGGGTGAGTACTTGTAAAAACCTTTCAGGTTCTTTTTACCCATGCGGTCTGACTTTTCAATCTTGTCGAATATCGTAGGGATTTCGACTCGCTCTCCGAGGGCTTTCTTAAAAATCTTCAGAACTTTCACACACACATCAAGACCCACTTCATCCATCAAAGCAATGGGCCCCATGGGCATTCCAAATTGCTTCACGAAGGCCTTATCGATGGCTTCAATGCTTTGTCCTTCTTGCATCAGGAAAGCCGCTTCGGCCATGTAGGGAAGTAGCAGTCGATTCACCAAAAATCCTGGCCCATCTTTCACCACCACAGGCATTTTACCCATTTTCTTTGAGAGCTCATAAATGGTTGCTATCGTTTCATCCGATGTCTTAGGCCCACGGATCACTTCCACCAGAGGCATTTTATGAACGGGGTTGAAGAAATGCATTCCTGCAAAATACTCAGGTCGTGGATGAGCCTCACCCATCTCAGTCACGGACAATGAAGAGGTGTTGGTGGCAATGATCGCATCTTGACGCATCTGTCCTGCCGTTTCAGCAATGACTTTCTTTTTGATATCCATATTTTCAACGATGGCTTCGACCACCACATCCATATTCCCGAAACCTGAGTAATCTGTGGTTCCAGACACCAAACTCATTTTTTGTTTGAATTCAAATTCATTGATCTTTCTCTTTTTCACTTCTTTCGACCACAGGTCTCTCGCGTGCTTCAGACCCTTTCCTACAGCATCAAAATTGATATCTTTCATTCGGGAATCAATGCCTTTATCCGCAGCCACATAAGCGATTCCTCCGCCCATGGTCCCCGCTCCTAAAATCCCTAGAGCTTTAACGTCTTTACCTTTCACAGAAGCATTGGCCACTCCGGAATTTTTCTTCACCATTTCTGTCAGGTAATAGACGTGAATGAGGTTCTTAGAAACATCGGTGAGCGCGACTTCACAAAAACCTTCCCGCTCAATGTCCATCGCACGAGCGCGATCGCTCATACCATAAGTTTTGGAGATCACTTCGATGGCTTTGATGGGTGCTGGATAATGACCATGGGTGAGTTTTAAAACTCCTTTTTTCGCTTGAGAGTAAACAACTCCCCGACCGAGGAAGCCTTCTAGGATTCCATTGACAGCCCCTTGAGCTTTGAAAGTTCTCTTTCGCTTTTTTCCACCGGCCTCAATCACTTCTTTGGCCTTCTTCAAAGCCACTTCCATCAGTAGGCCTGGATGAACCACTTGATCGACAAGACCAATTTTTTCAGCTTTTTTTCCATCCACGAGTTTGCCTGCTAAAATAATATCAAGGGCCGCTTGCAAACCAATCATTCGTGGCATGCGGACACAGCCGCCAAAGCCAGGAATAATTCCCAATTTAGTTTCAGGAAGACCAATCCGAGTACTCTTGTCTTCAGTGGCAATTCGGTAATCACAGGCCATGATGAACTCACAGCCCCCGCCCGCACAGGCCCCGTTCACGGCCGCAATGGTGGGCATCGGGAGATCTTCAAGATCATTAAATATACTCTGACCTTGATCGACCGCCTTTAAAATTTGCTCTCGAGTATTGAGATTCTTAATTTCCTCAATGTCAGCACCTGCGACAAAGATCTTTGGTTTTTTAGAAACAAAAATGGCTGCTTTGTATGTGGATTTTTTGAGTTCCCCGAGGACTTCTTTCAAGCGAACCATCATGGGAGTATTCCATTTGTTCACTTTTTCGCCGACCAAGTCGAATTCAACAACGGCCACATCACCTTGAGGAATAATTTTTATACTTTCTTGAAAACTCATCTTAAGCCTCACTTTCCAAAATCATCGCGCCACCCTGACCACCACCGATACAAAGAGTCGCTAATCCAAACTGCACCGAACGTCGCTTCATCTCTTTGGCCAAAGTTGTGACAATCCGAGTGCCTGTGGCTCCCACAGGGTGACCGAAAGCGATGGCTCCGCCATTCACATTCAGAATTTCAGTGCGCATTTCTCCGAGTTTTCCAGGAAGACCTAATTTTTCTTGGCCAAACTTTTCAGAATCTGCCGCTTTCTGACAAGCCATCACTTGCGCTGCGAAAGCTTCATTGAGCTCGATCAAGCCAATGTCTTTCATACTGAGTCCAGCTCGCTTGAGCGCTACGGGTGTCGAGTAAACAGGACCAAGCCCCATTCTCTCTGGTTCAAGACCCGCAAAACCGTACGAGCGAATTCTTGCCAGTGGCTTGTACCCCAACGACTCCGCTTTTTCCCGTGACATCAACAAGAGCATGGCTGCTCCATCAGTGATCGGACAGGCATTCCC
>JBKCXY010000019.1:0-4361 GCA_046315835.1 Pseudobdellovibrionaceae bacterium
ATAGTCCAGTCCGCAGGACTTTTCATTGTGGCCTTCGAGGTTTAGACTACTTCCATGTTTCGAAGCTAAGGAGTCGCGCGATGCAGAAGTTCTTTGTGAGTCTATTGTTGTTCGCCAGTTTCTCCGCACAAGCGGGATTGCTGTTTAACTACCCTCAGCTGGCGCTCAAGGATCTTGATCAAATGAACAAGATCGTGCGATCTAAAATTAATGAATCAAAGAAATCAGGCGGAGACAAAGTCATCCCTCTGAAAGAAGCTTTTCAAGCCGTTTTTTCGCGCCCTAATGATGATCTGATGATTGAAAAAATTATTTCGCCGCTGAAGTCAGAGCTTGAAGAGCATGAGGCTTATGAGGAAACCGTCAGAGACCTCGTCAAAGAAGCCATTTCTGCACTCAAGAACCCCAAAGCTTTCCAGCCAGTCGTTCAGGTGACCTATGTGGTGTTCTTGGAAAACATTATTTCAGAATTTCGTCCCAAGGCTCAGGAAGAGTTTGAGAAGTCCATCATCACTCAGATTCGAGATGCGAAGATTGATCTGCCTAAAGGGGCACGGGACGAACGCACGCTGAGGATGATGAAACAAAATCCATCACCCTCTGAGATTGCTGCTGCCATCATTCCTTATAGTGAAGCACCGTCGACAAAGTAGGGAGCTTCTGTTGCTTTGGCAATCAAGCTCACCGTCGAAGTGTTTACAATGCGAGCATAAGTGTCTTTGTAGTGACGCATCACTTTGCGCGAGTACTCACGGGGTTTTGTTTCCGCCGCATACATTCTTCGAACTTTGGACGCGCCCATATTGTAAGCCGACAGGTACTTGTTCGCGTAACCATCGAACTTTTCACGCAAGTAATCGAGGTAAGCGATTCCCAGTCGGACATTGTCCACAGGATTCTCCAGAGTTTTCTTCCCATGCCATTTCAGTTTAAATTTCTTTGCTACCCATTCGGCGGTTTCAGGTCGTAATTGCATGAGGCCAATTTCTCCAACGCCACCACGAGCCAGAGGGTTAAAGCTCGACTCGGTTTTGATCACGGCGACCACAAATACAGGATCGAAATCATGGATCTCTGATTCTTTAATAAAAGTGGTCGCCAGGGCACTTGCTTGGCCTTTGAACTTTTTGGGGAGGGATCGATAAATCTCATTATAGAGGGACATATGAAGAGCCGGAATATCTTCTGCTCGCTCAGCCCACGACCCTGCATAGAATTTCCCGAGGAGTTCTCTCGCATGTTCGCGCCGAGCTTGCTCATCAATAGGTTTCACTTGAGCTTTCCAATATTGTGAAAAGTCGAAATTTTGATAAAGCATAAAAAGAGTCGAAAGACTGAGAACGACAGTCGCTTTTTTAAGTGTCGTCTGTGTCATTTGGCCCTCCTCAAGGTGTCCCAGAGTTAAACAATTTCTTCGCCGTTACCCCTTTACCTTCCAAAGGTCATGCCGTCGCCCTAACATGTTGAAATTACTCAATTCCCATTAAAAAACACTCGCCAAAGGCGATATAGGGAAGACCCCTGTTGAGCATGTCAACGCAAGTCTGGACAAACGTCGAAAAGTTAGAGACCCAATCTGAAATGACTCATTTTGACTCAAGGTTTTTCTTTCTTTTTCCGAAAGAAAATCTAGCAACCCAGATGGATTTGGGAAGGAGTCAACAGCATGTTCATTCAAGGTAATCTTCAGGCTCTTTTTGATGCTCTCTATGAAATTGGCGCGATCGATCCTGTTCTCAAACAGGATTGGCGTAAGGTGAGTGAGGAAATGTACCGAGCGCCAGATCACTTATCCCAAGTGGTTTCCGCCGTGAACGCCTGTGGTGGGGATCTACAAATGTTGGTTAATCGACTTAAGCAAATGGATACGAAGTCAGTTAGTTTTCTCGCTCTGGAGGTAGCTCGTGAATTCGCAGAATTTCAAGACCGTAAAGACCTTCATTAGAATCGGTCTCTTTATTTTCTTTTCGATGGCCCACGTCCAAGTGCGTGCTTGGGACGTCGACTTTTCTCGACGAACCAAAGATCTCAAAACCCTGCGCTTGCCTGCGAGCATCGTTGATCAGCCTCAAAGTCAGGAAGCCAGTCTCGTGGGTTTGGGGCCAGTATTTGAATCTCTTGATCCCGCTCAAGAAATTGTGATTCTGAATACAGATTCAGGATTTGTCCCTTCCACTTTGAAGCTGCGTCGTGGTCAGAATTATCAAATTCACATTGTCAATGTGAATGAGAAAGAAAAGAACACAAGCTTCATTTTAGATGCCTTCTCAGAGCATCATGCCACTTACTTTGGCCAAAAAAAATCATTTACGATTTCACCAAAGCAAGACGGAATTTTCTCCTTTGTTTGTCCTGAAACGGCCAAACAAGGGCGACTGGTCATCTTTTCGGATGATCGAAAACCTGCGAGTCAATAGATGAGTGAAGGCGTCTTTAAGTCCGCCATTCGACAGTTTCTCGGGCCTGTGGTTCCCCTTTTGGAAGATCCCACAGTCTCTGAAATTTTGATCAATGGTCCTAAAGACATTTTCGTTGAAAAGAGCGGAAAACTTCATCGATCTGAAGTTCAATTTCCTGATGAAGATTCACTTCGCGCCGCTGTCAACAGCATCGCACAAAGTGTGGGTCGTCGAATCGATAATGATGAGCCGAGACTTGATGCTCGCTTGCCCGATGGTTCTCGTATTGCCGCGGTCATTCCACCTTGCGCGCGCAATGGCACTTGCGTGAGTATTCGAAAATTCACGCAAAAGACAATCACTTTCAAAGACTACATTCAAATGGGAGCGCTGACTCAAGATGCCGCTCAATTTCTAGATATCTGTATGTTCCTCGGAAAAAATATTCTTGTGAGTGGGGGAACCGGTTCCGGCAAGACCACTCTGTTGTCGCTCTTGTGCTCACGCATTCCCAAAGGACAACGAGTGATTGTGATCGAAGACTCTTCAGAGCTCACGATCAATTACGATCACATTGTGAACTTTGAAACTCGCATGGCTGATCAAATGGGCAAAGGCGAAGTTTCGATGAAAGATCTTTTGAAAAGTTCGCTTCGTCTGCGTCCTGATCGAATCATCGTCGGAGAGGTTCGATCGGCCGAAGCCATGGAGCTCATCAACGCCATGAACACCGGGCACAAAGGCTGTTTGGGAACTGTGCATGCCAATTCTCCGGAAGATGCAATTGTGCGGCTCGAGTCTTTAGCTCAAGGCGGTGACGCCAAAATCAGTGAACGAGCTTTGCGAAGCCAAGTGGCTTCCGCCATCGATTTGATTGTGCAGATTTCTCGTTACGGAGACGGCTCTCGCCGAATTGCTTCCATCGCTGAAGTTCGCGGTCTCGCCGCTGATGGGGCTTACGAAGTTGCTCCTATTTTCAGCATGTCGCGAATGGTCAGAGGTGCTGATGGAAAACTTTCAGGCCAATTGCAGCCGACAGGCGAGATTCCCAGCTTTATGAACGAGATTATCGACAATAACCTCCCGTTTCCACAAAGTAACTTCGTGAAAGCTGCCTGATTTTAAGCTATCCCTTCGGAGATGCTTTTTAGCTGTAAAATGACCAGCTCTGTTCTTGCATTTGTGGAAGCCCTTGGAGGTGATCTCAATCCATTACTTGATGGGGTTGAGCTTCCCGAAGAATTTCTTCGTGATGCCAGTTACTGGATGAGTGCTTCAGAAATGGAGTCATTCTTCAAAAAAGCATGTCAAATTTATCAACGACCCAACGAAGAACATTTTCTCAGACAAGTAGGGCATGCGAGTCCCGAGCTTCGCAGTTGGGGAGTTTTTGATAGCGTTCTTCGCATGATGCCACGACCTCAGGAGATGCTTGCGCACCCGGAGAAATTTTTAGCTTCTTTCATTTCTCCGCCACCACCATTTCAAAATTTAGAGCAGGCTGAAAATGGAATTGCTTTTGATTTGCCAATTCCTACAGAGAATTTTCCGTACACCAAAGTTCTGCTGGAAGCTTCGCTGGAAAGTTTGCCTGTGTTCGCGGGCCAAGCGTTGGCCCACTGTCGTTGGGAAGATTTGCGCCTGACTCTTTCTTGGCAGGCGGAGCAACCCATGATGTTTGGCTCTGAGGACGTCGGTCGTCAGATCAGTCCCCAGCTTTTACAGTCGGTGGTAGATTCTCTCCAGAAGCAAACTCTGCAGCTGGAGAGCGCTTATCAAGAGCTGCAGAAGAAAAATGAACAGCTTCTTAAAACTCAAACTGAGCTTGAAAAGCGCGTGCAAAGTCAGTTGGGTGTCGAAAGTTTGATGCGAGGACCACTTCGCGAGTATGACTTTATGACCGAGAGCTCGATTCTTTTCCTGGATCAAAATTTAGCAAAACTTCAAGACTACATGGTGCGA
>JBKCXY010000020.1:0-11805 GCA_046315835.1 Pseudobdellovibrionaceae bacterium
GGTTAACACGTGCAGTGATTTCAGCTTTTTTACCAGCTCCATCAATTATTGTTGTGTTGTCTTTGTCGATGATAACTCGCTTAGCAACACCCAAGTCAGCAATTGTTGCTTGCTCTAACTTACGTCCAAGATCTTCAGAGATCACTTTCGCGCCAGTCAAAATTGCAATGTCTTCCAACATTGATTTTCGGCGATCGCCAAACCCTGGAGCTTTCACTGAACATGTGTGAAGTTGTCCACGTAATTTATTAACTACCAAAGTAGCTAATGCTTCACCTTCGATGTCTTCAGCAATGATCAACATTTGACGGCCTTGCTTGTGGATAGCTTCCAAAATTGCAAGCATGTCCTTCATTGAAGAGATTTTTTTGTCATAAATAAGGATATATGGATTTTCAAGAACTGCTTCCATTCTTTCCGCATTTGTTACGAAATATGGAGACAAGTAACCGCGGTCAAATTGCATACCTTCAACAACGTTCACTTCAGTGCGAGCTGTTTTTGACTCTTCAATCGTGATCACGCCTTCTTTGCCAACTTTGTCCATAGCATCAGCCAGCATCTGGCCAATTTCTTTGTCGTTGTTTGCAGAGATAGTTCCTACTTGAGCAACTTCGTTAGAACCTTTCACTGGCTTAGCCATGTTTTTCAGTTCTTCCACGACGATTGCAACGGCTTTGTCGATCCCGCGCTTAATAGCTGTTGGGTTGTGACCAGCAGTTACAACTTTCACACCTTCACGGTAGATCGCTTGAGCTAAAACTGTCGCTGTTGTTGTACCATCACCAGCTTGGTCATTGGTTCTAGAAGCAACTTCTTTCACCATCTGAGCGCCCATATTTTCAAACTTGTTTTCAAGTTCGATTTCTTTCGCCACTGTGACACCGTCTTTAGTGATCAAGGGTGAACCGAAAGATTTTTCGATCACCACATTGCGACCTTTAGGTCCCAATGTCACTTTTACTGCATTTGCAAGAATGTTTACGCCTTTGAGAATGCTGGCGCGTGCATGTTCTGAAAATAATAATTCTTTAGACATTTTAAACTCCCTTAAAAATTAGTGAAAAATACCGAGGATATCTTCTTCGCGCATCATCAAGTACTCTTCGCCATTTAGCTTGAGCTCAGTGCCTGCGTATTTTGAAAACAAAACTTTGTCGCCAGACTTTACTTCCAGTGGAAGAGTCTTGCCATCTTCAGTGATACGACCTTTTCCAGTCGCTACAACTTCACCCTTTTGTGGTTTTTCTTTAGCGGTGTCTGGAATGAATAATCCGCCAGCGGTTTTTTCCTCTTCCGCCATGCGCTTTACAAGAATACGGTCATGCAGTGGTCGAACGCTTAGGTCTTTAGCCATTGCTTTTCCTCCTCATTTTGTGTCTGTCCCAGGGCGAAAAACCCCTGAGCAATTGGTTAATTAATTAAGCACAACCAAATATGGATGGGTCCCCAATTCTGTCAAGGTAAGACCCTCTATTTTTTCAGTTTTGTTGATGGCGGCACGCGCCAAATACCTATTTTGAAAGATCTTTTGCCTGGTTGGCTTGGGGGACACCGACTTTTTGGCCTCCGCCCGAGGGAAAGGCGCCCAGCTCTTTCGCATAGGCCTCCATGAGCTCAGCCACTTCGGGAGCGGACATTTTACTGGCGGCCTCCTGGAATCGGCCTGGATGAGACTGGCTGGCCAGATAAAGCATAAAATAGTCAGCGACCGAAAGGTCCTTCGCAACATCTAAGTTCCATTGCTCTTGTTGAAGCTGTTTCTCAAGTTGTTCTGTTTGAGTGGCTGTGCCTTCGACTTTGGATCGAGAAATTCCGACTTTGGTGAGCACAATCCGCTGGATGACAGCTTGTACCTTATCGCTTTTCCATTCACGAAAGCCTTTGACCGGCAATTCGCTCCCCTGAGCAGCTGCTGTCAAACTTATCATCACTACGAAGCCAACCATGGCTAGTTTCAACATCCTCATTTTTATCCTCCAAAGACCACTTCAGGGCCATGGCACCAATGTTCAAGAGTTCTGCCGTGACCAAAGCCAATGAGTTTTAGGAGAGCTGTTAGACTCTTAACATGAGACCAAAAGTGGCGTCCGCGCGGTCAATAAAAAATGTCCCAAGTGATGAAAATCACAGGGACATTTTTCGCTCATTGATGTGCAAAATTTACTTTTGAGAGAGCATCTTACGAACAAAGTTCGGCAGCTGAAACGCAGCTCGGTGAATTTCCGAGTTATAGTAATGAAGATCTTTATCCTGAGAGAACTTCTCGGCCTGAGCCATATTCAAGTCTGCCACTGGGTGCAAAGAAGACTTCGTTGCAAAGTGAAGACTCCACATACCCGTTGGATAAGTCGTCGCGTAGAACAGCATCGTGTGAGCTTTGTCAGGACCAAAAATATTATTTAAGCAGCTATGCATCTCGATAAAGGCGCTTTCGTGAAACATGGGGCCTTCGCCCTGAGAAACCAAAATCCCATTTTCTGTCAAAGCCGTGGAGCAATTCCGGAAAAACTCTTCGCTGAAAAGCCCTTCTGCAGGACCAACAGGATCTGAACCATCGACGATAATCACATCAAAGGAACCTGGTTTGATACTTTTCACGTACTCAATTCCATCTGCAAACAACAACTCTAGCCGAGGATTTGAAAACTCTTTAGACATCGTTGGCAAGTGAGCTTTGGCCGCTCTCACCACAGCTTCATCGATTTCAACCATGGTTACTTTTTCCACAGGGTACTTAAAGACTTCGCGAATGGTTCCGCCGTCGCCGCCACCAATCACCAAAACCTTTTTCGCCGATCCGTGCAGTTGCAAAGCAGGATGGACAATCATTTCGTGGTAGTGAGCTTCATCTTTTTCAGTGGCCATCACCATATTGTTGATCGCAAGCATTTTGCCATGGGAATAGGTTTCGAGAATTCGCACTTGCTGAAATGGCGTCATTTCATTGAAAAGAATTTCGCCAGTGTATTTCAAAGAAAGAGCTTGGTATTCGTCTTTATCAGTGAACCAGACATTTCTTTGAAAGTTTTCGCCCAGCCGCTGAGCCATGTCGTCCCGCTCAGCCGCCACATTGAATTCAACACGTTTAAGCATGGACTGAGACCCACGGTACATCTCGATGGCCGATTGATTTTGAGCCTGGAAGGATTTCTTCAAGTAATCAAACGAAATCCATGGATCGACAGAGTCACCACACGTGAAAAGATCCACAGCTGCATAGCCATACTCGGGCCATGTATGGATCGCCAAGTGACTTTCCTGAATCACCACCACACCACTCACCCCGTAGGGAGAAAAATGGTGAAAGGTCGATTGAATGACCGTGGCCCCTGCGGTTTTCGCAGCGGTGACCATCGCCTGCTCAATATGAGCCACATCGTTCATAATTTCCGGAGAACAACCAATAAATTCGACAAGAATATGTCGACCCAAAGCTCGCATACCAACCTACTCCTCACCAGACACCAAATCCGTTTCAGTCAATAATCACTTCAAGCCTAGAAATGAATTCGTGAGGATATACGGAGTTTACAATCTGTTAGCAACTGAATTTTTTACTATTTCCAACCTTTGGTGGACCCGTCAGATCGCTGGCGGGCACACTTGAAGCGGCCCTCGGTGAATGGCCGCTTTTTTTCATGCTTCAATTGACCTTGAGTATTTGCTCGCTTGCGCCAGCGCTCATAGGCCTTTCGATCCAGCTGCGTTCGCATGAATTTCACAACTTCGTTCGGTGTTAACCCGAATTGTTCTTTGATTGCATCAAAGGCCGTTCGATCTTCCCAAGCCATGCGCACGATCCGATCTTGTTCATCGGCGCTGAAACTTTTCCATTTCTCAGCCTTAGTTTTAGAAATACCCATGCCTTATGAGCCCTCGTGATCTTTCGTGATCAACTTAGAACCCACATTGTTTATCATCCAACGTCTTCCGCGCTCTATGTAACTAAACACAGCGGGAATGAGAACCAGGGTCAGGAGCGTTGACACGATCACGCCTCCAACCACAGCAATCCCCACGGATTTCCGCTGCGAAGAAGCTTCGTTCAAACCGATGGCGACCGGAAGCATTCCCATCACAAGCGCAAAGCTCGTCATTAGAATCGGGCGAAGTCTTGTTTTACAACCAATGATGATCGCCTCTTTGAGCTCGAGTCCTTCTTCGATTTTTTGATTGATATAGTCCACAAGAATGATCGAGTTCTTAGTGGCAAGACCCATCAACATAATACAGCCGATCATCGAAAAGAGATCCAGCGTGGACTGCATCACAAACAAACCAAAAAAGCCGCCAAAGATCGCCAAAGGAATCACTGTCATGATAGTAAATGGAGTCACGATCGACTCGTACAGTGAGGCCAGAATCAAAAAGATAAATATGATGGCTAAGATGCCTGCGACTTTGATGCTTTCACCAAGCTCTTGAAAGTTCTCAGCCTGACCGACAAAGCGATATCTCACACCTTCAGGAAGCTTGATCTCTCCGGACTCAAACATTCGATTGATGTCAGTAATCGCCCCACCCATTCCAGGTCCTTTGGCGGCAATGTCTGCTTCAATGGAAATATATCGTCCTCGGTTTTCTCGGTTAATTGTTGCATATCCGATCTCCTTATTGGCCGTCGAAAAGTTCTTCAGATAGACCGGGCGGAAATTAATATTTGGAACTGTAATCTCTGAATAGGACTTTTCAAGATCTCGTTGATCATCTTTCATTCGCACACGGATATCGTACTCAAGGCCCTGCTCACGGAACTTCGAAGCCACGATTCCTTCGACTTGAGCTCGAAGTTCGGCACCGACCACAACTGGAGTCACTCCGTAAAACTGAGCTTTCTCTTTATCAATCTTCACTTGAAACTCAGGTAAGCCTGGCTTGTCCGAAATCTCAGGATCTTGAAGAGCCGGGTGACCTTTAAGTTGAGTAAAGAGCTCTTGGGCTACGCCGCGGACTTTCTCAAGATCCTGGCCAATGATGTTCACCACAAAAGGCCTTTGCCCCGCACCGATGAAATCCACGTCTTTAACTTTAGGTTTAGCAAAAGCAAACTGTGCCTGTACCGCTGTTCGAATCTCATCTTTGACGATCACGGTGGACTTGCTTCGCTTCTCGAAAGGAACGAGCTTCACGTAAACATCACCCATATAAGAGCGACCGTTGACGTCGCCAACCGTGGTCAAAGTTAATTCGACGAGGGGATTCTTTTTGATCTCCGTATCTACCTTGAGCATCAATTCATTCATTTTAGCGAGAGTTGTTCCTGGTTCTAATTCAACAGCGACTTGAAACTCCCCTGATTCGTTGGGCGGAATGAAGGTCTTTGGAATCCAAATCACAGATGCTGCCAACGAAAAAACGATCACAAGCATAATGCCCATGGTTTTCATCGGATGACTTAATACAAGTTTGACTAGCTTTTCATATCTGTTTTCAAGGTTTGTTTGTAATCGATCAAACCAAATCAGCAAAGCTTGCACTGGTTTTTTCGATGTGGGTACCTTGCCGGTGAGAGGCTCATGGTGCCCGCCAAAGTATGCAGAGAGCATGGGCGCATTTGAAAGAGCATCAAAGAGAGAAATGATCATCACGAAGCAAACACCCAGCCCGAAGGACTTAAAGAACTGACCCACGACCCCTGATAGAAATGCAATGGGCATAAAAACCGCGAGAACGGCTAAGGTCACAGCGAGAACGGCCACTCCAACTTCAGCAGTTCCATCCAATGCTGCGCGGACCGGTCCCTTGCCCATTTCCATATGTCGAAAAATATTCTCTCGGACCACAATCGCATCATCGATGAGAAGACCTACCGCAAGAGAAAAGGCTAACAATGACATGATGTTGATCGTGATTCCAAAATAGTTCATCAGTGCAAAAGCACCAATGAGTGAGACCGGGATCGCAAGACCTGTGATCAGTGTTGATCGCAGTGATCCTAAAAAGAGAAACACCACAAGAACTGTGAGGATAATACCGATAATGATCGACTCGGCCACGTCGAACACGTTGGCCCAAACAAACTTGGACATATCTCGAACAACGATGACTTCAGCGCCTTGGCCGAACTCTGTCTTGAGTTCTTGATTGATTCGATCAATTCGTTTGAAAACATTATTTGAAACGGCAATGGTGTTGGCCCCAGACTGCTTATAGATATTAAGAAACAAACTTTGCTCGCCATTGATAAAAACCCGCAGCTTTTCATCTTCAACAGTATCCACAACTTGAGCCACATCCGACAACTTCGTGGTCACGTCGTTACCAAAGAAGCTCACAATCGCATTCTTAATTTGATCAAGTGAGTTGAACTCCCCAAGAGTTCTAAAAACCAGTTCTGAGTCTTTCTGATCCACTTTACCAGCGGGTACGTTCTGACCTGTGTTTCTTAATGAAGAGACAATCTGACTCACGGACATTTCCCGAGCCGCCAGCTTTTGCCGATCTACTTGAACATGAATCTCTCGCTTTCGACCACCCACAACTTCTACGAGTCCCACCTGATTTACTTGTTCAAGAAGGGGCTTTACTTTTTCATTAGCTAAATCATAAAGCGCGCCGCCTTGAAGGTTTGACTTCAATGCCACCACAATGATGGGCTGAGCTGAGGGGTCGACTTTTCGAATGACGCTATCATCAAGACCTTCAGGTAGCTTTCTGCGCCCCGATGATACTTTATCTCGAACTTGCTGTTCCGCGTATTTGATATCGACATCCAAATTGAATTCCGCCACGACGACACTGACAGATTCGCGATTAATCGAGCGGATATTCTTAATTCCAGAAATTGTCGAGATTTCCTCTTCTAGGGGCTTAGAGATCAAAGTCTCGATTTCATTGGGACCTGCGCCTGGATAGATGGTTTGAACTGTCACAATGGGAAAAGTGACATCTGGAAAAAGTTCAATTGGAGTTTTCTTAAAGCTAAAATATCCGACAGTCAAAATAGCGACGAGTACAGAGGACATGAAGATGGGTCGGCGAACCGAGAGTTCCCATATTTTCATAAATTATTCCTTCACAAAAAGTTCAAGTGAGTCCACAAAACGACGCAATTGAAGTTCTAAATTGATTCTTTGAGTTCTCGAGTTGGCATAGTCCTGCTCAAAGGTGAGAACTTGGTAAGTTGTCGAGCGACCGTTGTTGTACTTGCTCCGCTCAAGATCTGCTTTCTCTTTCTGAATCTTCTCAAGCTCTTGAATCAGCTGCCACTGAGCCCACAAAGCCCTTGCCTGATCTTCAGCTCGCTTGGACTCGAGCTCTACATCTCGAACGCGCGCTCTTTCTGCAGCGACTTGGCTCTCAGCGAGTTCCTGAAATCCAGATCTCACATCCGATGAGTTTCCTATATCGAGGGGCATGGTGAAATTCAAAGCCACCAAACGGTACTCCTTGTCCTTATCCCACACATTTCTTTCCGCAGCGGACTGACTGGTCGCACGGCCCGCTTTTGAGTAGATCAAACTCAAGTCCAAAGAGGGCTTGTTCTTTTCTTTTTGGGCTAAGTAGTTATTCCGGTTAGCAACTAAATTCTGCTCTAACACTTTGTAATCAATTCGCTGAATTTCTTTGGTGATATTGATTTCCAGTTGTGTTTTTTGGACTTCAGGCATGCGCAAAATCTCAGGAACTACGTCCCCCGGCTGATTTATCATTGAGTTAAATTTTCTAGCTGCCTCTTTCAGTTTCTGGTCAGCGACAGTAAGCTCAATCTTTCTCGAAGAAGCGAGTGCCTCTGTTTGATAGAGGTCACCTCTATCGGAAAGATTTCTTGCCAATCGTGACTTCGCCCAAGTCAGGATTTTTTCCGCGCGCTCGAGAGAATCTTTTTGAATTTCGTAATTTCTTTGTTGTGTGTACATATTGTAGAAGGTCTCTTTAATTTCAGATTCTTTTTGAATTCGCTGTGACCTTGCGCTGAGCTTCTGAAGCTGAAGCTGGCTGTCCAGTTGCTCCTGGGAAGCTCGAATTTCTGCACCCCAAAAATTTCTCCAGAGCGGAAGGCTCAGCTCAAGCTTTGGATAAACGTCATGATAATCTGGGGCAGGAATCAGCGAGGCATTTGAAATTTTCGTGTGAGAATAATTCTGACTTAAGCTCCACTGCAGACCCACTTTTGATTGCTGTTTCAAGCCCACAGAAAGTGTTTGATTGGTCGTAGTGTCACCTTGAGCCGCTGTATTGGTGGTCGGCCGGCCATCATGAAGGTCAGAGTAAGTCGTAAAAAAGTTCAGACCTGTCAGCAGAGCTGCGGCATCTTGACTGCGAAGAGCTCCTGCCTCCATTTTGAGAGCAGCCTCGTAGCTAGGATCTTGGCTGCTCGCCGCTTTCATGTATTGTTCTAAAGTCATCTCTGTGGCAGAGAAAGCACTTTGTGCTGAAAAGAGAAATACTAACAGCAATTTCATTTGAGAACGCCTCCTAGAAGCAGTTGAGTGATAAAATCGATAAATCGTTCGCGGTCTCGAGGAAATTCAAAAGAACCCTTCATTGTTTTAAGACCACATTGGTTAACGTTGAGATAGCCAAGAACACCCTCAAAGAGAAATCCCATAAAGACCCGAGTGTCGAGGTCGCTGCGAATCACGTTGGATCCTTTCGCGGCAGCGAACACTTCTTCAATTTGCTCTGCCACAGGTCCAATCATTTGTTCATGGATTTCTCGAGAATAGGGAAGATTGTCCACCCGCTCTCGATGCATGATTCGAGTGAATTCGGCATTATCCAGCTGAAGAGCCGTGACGAGAGCCACCATCGAGCGAAGCTCTTCGGTGAACACCTCTTGGCTCATGTGTGGGATAGAATCCTTAGAAAAAATGGCTTGGATTCCAGCCAATGTTTTTTCCAGGTGGCTCTGGAGCATGGCCTTATAGAGGCCTTCTTTGCCGCCAAAATAGTAGGAGATCATTGCAGGATTCTGTTCAGACTCAGCGGCAATTTCTCTGACGGAGGTACCTTCAAACCCTTTCTGGGCAAACAAGCGGCGAGCAGCTTCGAGAATTTGAGACTTTGGATCCATGAAGGGAATATAATTAAACGTTTGATTAATTGCAATGAGACTTTAATCGCCCGTTTAATTGTGTGGGAAAATGCGTAAATATAAAGTTATTTCAGTATCTTAGTCGTAAATGTCTAGGTGGACCGAAGCAGCTCTTGCAGCCCGGCTTGGGCGCCCCAAGCGAGAGTCGCAAAAAAGATCAGGGTGCCGAGAGAGGCCAAATAGCCGATGAGGGTCAAGGCTCCGTCCTCTTCAATTTCTGAAAGCCCCAGAAACAAGAGAGACCAAGCTGGAGCGCTGTTAGTTCCTGGAATGGGAAGGGGCAAGGAAAGAAGGAATCCGTTGATCAGAATCAAAAATCCTGTCCATCGGTGAAAGATCTGACTTTGAAAAATGGGCCAGCGGGGTTTAATGAGCTTTTCGATTTTGAGAAATACTTTTTCTGCCACTTCGCTTGAGCGATGCAAAAGGTCCCGATTCACTTTCATTTGACGAAACTTCAAAGGAACCCAAGGTGGAATATGAATCATCATGCAGAAACCGATGATAGAGATCATCAGACCAAAAGGGGCGGATAAGCCCATGGTAGGGATCGGTTGCAGAAATGGAATTGTGAAAACAGTCATAATGAGCGCATGACCTTTGTCGGCCAACATGTCGACAATTTGCTGAATAGTCAGCTCTTGAGTTGACGAGCGCTCTTTGAGTTGATGAAAGGTCTGTGAAAGTTTCATATCCAATGTCCTTTGCTAAACGATGTTCTATTCTCTAGCTTTTGGCAACTGAACTTGTTACCTCCTAACTTATGACTCGACTGCCTTCTTCTGTTTACAACCATAGGAAACATCAGTTTGAAAATCTAAATCCTTTGCCGACCAAGCAGATGATGTCACTCAAGAATTCCTTCAAAGTTTTGAACGAAGTTTCTCTCCGGCGCTCGCCCCACCGTCTGCCCAAAAAGCCTCTGCCGTTTATGACTCCTGATTTTCATCGCTTTAAAAGCGAAGCGCCCGATGGAAGCTTTGTTTGGTTTGGGCATTCTAGTTTTATGATGAAACTGGATTCAAGAATTCTCCTTTTTGACCCTGCTTACTTTAGCTTGTCTCCCGTTCAAGGGATCATGAATCGCTTCTCGCCTTTCCCTTTAGATCTAGAGACCTTCCCAGAAATTGATTATTTGATTCTCTCTCATAATCATTATGATCATTTGGATTTGAAAGCGCTGAAATCCCTCGTTAGAAAGTCAAAAAAAGTATTAACGCCTTTGAAAGTTCAACAGTATCTTCAATCCTTCAAAGAATTTCTGCCTGAGGTCCAAGAGCTGGATTGGGGACAAGAATACAACGACCAGGGACTTAAATTTATTTGTGCCCCTGCTCAACACTTTTCAGGCCGTGGTCTCCTCGACCGCAATACGACTCTTTGGTGTTCATGGGTCATACAAAGCCAGTCCCAGAAAATTTATTTCTCGGGAGACACGGGTTACTCAGATCACTTTAAAATGATCGGCGATCTCTATGGTCCCTTTGATCTGACTTTTCTTGAAAACGGGCAATACAACGAACTTTGGAAGGCTGTTCACATGCTCCCCGAAGAGGCCATCCAAGCTCATCTTGATCTCAAGGGAAATTTTTTAGTTCCCATTCACTGGGGATCTTATTGCCTTTCGGTCCATTCTTGGTTTGAACCAGCCGAGCGAGCTCTCCAGGCGAGCCAAAAATCCAATGTCTCTATTCTGTTTCCTATCCAAGGACAAATAGTGACTGATCCACTGTCTCTGTTGCAACAGACCCCCTGGTGGAAGAATTGCCTCGATGACTGAAACTGAAAAAGTAGATCTGAGTTATTGGTCTGATCAGTAAAAGGACGTGCCGTCTAAGGCTGTGAGTTTCTGTAAATCGATGGGACGCTGAGGATGAGAATCATCTTTTGGGGATCACTCGATCATTTTGAATGGAGAGACCTTCTATTTCCAAAAGCTTCTTTTTCAAAGAAATGCCGCCGGCATAGCCATGCAGACGACCATCTGATGCAATCACTCGGTGACAAGGGACAAGAATAGGAATTGGATTTTTTGAATGAGCTCCCGCCACTGCTCTCACAGCTTTTTCCTTTTTCATTCTGCGCGCTTGCTTTAAATATGAAGTGGTCTCCCCAAAGGGAATTTTCATGAGTTCATTCCAAACCTTGGTTTGGAACTCAGTTCCAGCGCCTGAGACAGGGACTGTGAACTCTTTGCGAGAACCGGCAAAATATTCTTTCAGCTCTGCCTCACACTGCTTGAGAATAGGATGGTTTTTATTTTCTACTGCCCTCTCAAAGGTTTCTGTCTCCTGATTCGGCAGCAGAAGCGCAACGATAGAATCTGGATTTGCCACAATCAAAAAAGTGCCAAAGGGAGATTTAAAAGATTTCTTGGAAAGTTTCATAAGTTTGATCCCAGTGCAGCTTTGAGGAGCATAAAAATGGCTCAGGAGGAGGGAACTAAAAACCCGACCTGTTTTGGGCATAAAGTAGCGATTTAATTAGAAAAAAGCAAGACCTATTTAGTTGCATTTAAAGCAAAAAGGGTCGGTGTTATTGGATGGGGTGCTTAGATTTTGGGAATAAAAAAACCTCCTGACTGTTAAGTGCAGGAGGTTCCGATTTTAAGGACAGGCTACTCTCACCATTTCCAGAGGGGAAATGACCATCACCACGATGGGAGTTTTCTCCATGTCTTAATTTTACCAAATCAAAAAATAAAAGCTAATTGGTGAGTTTTTTGGTCAACTATTTAAAGCCTTTATAACATTCAGGATTTTAGA
>JBKCXY010000021.1:0-11292 GCA_046315835.1 Pseudobdellovibrionaceae bacterium
GTGACGATCCCTCTGATTGTTGACGATCAGCAAAGGATCCTTAGTGTGGCTTGTGGGGAGATTCCGGCAAAGGGCTATCTCTCTGAAATCTCTCGGAAAAAATACGGACCAAGGACTTCCACATCAGAAGACTTAGTGGCAAAGATTCTTGATCAGTTACCAAATCAGCTTCAAGTAAATGTCATCAAAACAGATGGCAAGAGCTCTTACCTGAAATCGATTCATCGCCGATTTCCCACCGTGAGGCATGAGATCTGTGTGCGTAAAGAAGAGAAAAGGCGAGCGCCATTGTATTTTAAATATGAGAAGAAAATGTTTGATCCGATGTTTGCACTCAATCAACGTTGCGCCAAGCTTCGAGCCGATATTAATCGACTGATTCGAAGATCCTGGTCCACCACCAAGAAAACTGAAAATCTTGAAAAACATCTCTTGATCTATGCTTGCTACAACAATCAAGTGGAGATCTTTGCGTAACTTTTTTAGATCTCTTGCAAAATGCCTGGCCGCGAGAGGGTGAGAGCTTTTGTCAATCGAGATTCAATCTTGTGAGAGAGGAGACTTTCCCTGAAATCCGGATCTTTGGAGATTTGAGGGACAGGGTTCTGAGTCAGTTTCTGTTTTTTTCTAGCAAGTTTCTACCCTTGAGAGACTTGGCACTTATTTGCATGACCTCGTGGCCATTCCTTGAACGCGATTGAAAAGTCAATCCGCGAGCTTGCAGTTCGTTTTTCAGAGAATAAAGCTTCAAATTTTGAAACTGCTGTCCCCACGAAGCGATTTTCGTATAGGGTGCCATATCAAAAAAGCCTTTTGCCGCCTTCAGTTTGAGAACCATTGCCCCGGTTAGAGCGCGAATAAACTTTTGATAGGCCAGTCGATTGGGGAGCTTGATCACCACATGAATGTGACTCCAGTTCTGAGCCACAGAATAGATTTTGACTCCAAATTTGTACCCCATTTTCTGAATCAGCTGTTTCAAGCGATGATCTGTCGGAGAAAATGCATATTTGCCTTTGGCTTTTGATGTCTTCAAAACCAAGTGCATAGGCTTTGAAAAAACCAAGGGCCTTGCACCTTTTCGCTTTCCAACAGAGGAAAGATTTCCTCCAAATTCTTTCATGATTTTTTCCGAGAAGAGTTTCATTTGTTTCATAGGGATCCGTATACCATGAGTTTTCAAAGCCTAATTTTGAGTCTCTCGAGAGGCTCATTCAAAAGTCGCTGTAGGCTCTTAAAACCTTTGCCCTGCTCCTGATGCGGAAATAGGAATCTTTTTTGTCCAAATACATTGGAATATTTCGACAGCACCCAAACAAAGAACACGGAAACACCGTCAAGTACAAAAGTGAGAGAATGTTTGCAGTATTTCGTGGCTCCAAATGAAGCTTAAATATCTTTCCATCACCTACTACATTTAATCCTTTTTAAAGCTTTAAACTTAGGTAATATTAGAAATCATTTGAGAAAAAGCATATGGCAAAAAAAGTAAGTAATAAAGTTACTATTGTTCGCGAGCATGCCAGGCATGTTCGCATCAGTGAAAAAAATCCTGATGGCATCACTATCGTTGATCGACATCCAAGACGTTTAGAAGGCACTTCATTAGACCGTTTAGAAATAGATCAAATATTTCAAACTTATGATAAAAAAAGTATCCCCTATCCAACATCTAAGAAGCTTCCTGAGTATAAGAACGCTGATAAATATGATGACCTGATTGCTGTTTGGACAGATTACTTTAATAAAAAACTTAACGTGAATCCACCCCTTGATCCAGATGTCGTTAAGGCCTTAATTGCTAGCGAATCAGGCTTTAAAGAGGACCCTCTAGATAATAAAATTGCTCTTGGCATTATTCAAATCACCAAAGAAACCTTTAAAGTTCTCCAAGACCCCAAAGGTGAAGCTAAAGACTTTATTTTTACTAAAATTCAACAAAAAGATTTAAGGAATCCAAGCATTAGTATTCCAATGGGAATTAGATGGATTCAGAGAAAAAGAGCATTAGCAAAACATAAGTTGAAACGAGAACCTAATCATGAAGAAATAATTCTTGAATACAAAGGAATGTTGAAAAGTAATTCTCCTTTGAAAAAGAAGGCTCTACAAAACTACAGGTATCATTATGAAAAACTTAAATCTTTGTAAAATTGTTGTTTTGTTTTTATGGGCTTGCTCTGGTTGTACAACTTCATCATTTAAAATTAAAAAAGAAACTGATTCCACGACAGTATTGATGGTCAACTCTGATCGAATCCTACTTCAGTGCGAAGAGCTCGATGAAGATCCTGATATAGGTGCTTATGGTTTCATGATTCATATGCTGGATGAAGAAAATACCGTCACAACTTCAGCTCTCAACATACGTCCCGATAAGAAAAATTGCGAAAAAATCATGCAAGCGGTTGATCGAATTATAAAGAAACACAGGCTTGTTTATGTTGGAAGTCGATTCAACCTGTCAAAGCAACCACGCATACAAGAAGAAGTCCGCTTGAGCTACACCTTTCCAAATCACGGAACTTTCGTAAGCAATGGTAGAGCTTTAGACTTTGTCTACATCTCCAATGCCAAAGGGATGTGTTATGCTCCTAATCTTGATCCAGGAGAGGCCTGCCCTCCATATCCCTTCTCAATTGAAAACTACACTCAATAGGAAATCAGCTTCAGCGGACAGGTGGTAACTCACGCACCACCTCTTCATACTCACGAACAAACTTGTTCATGATGTCTTCGCAGGACAGAATCTCGTGGATGAGGCCCACAGACTGTCCTGCACTCCACACGGTTTTCCAGGTGGGGCCCACAGCAGCAGTTTCAAGCTTCTTCATTCCTAAGAGATGAATCAAAGGCACTGCGAATTTCTTGGTGAATTTTTGGTTTTTCAAAGCTTTTAGATACCACGGAAGATCAAGTCCCATCTTTTGCACATAAGGAGTATTGATGACGGCTGCAGGGGTCCCTGAAATTCGCGTGGTCATAACGATATCTTCGGGGCTGGCTTTAACCACCGCCTCCTTGTAAGAGGCATCCACGCCCGCTTCTTTACAGGCAATGAATCTTGTTCCCACACTGACGGCAGAGGCCCCTAGCGCCAGACAAGCTGCCATAGTTCTTCCATCAGCAATACCACCAGCGGCAATGACTGGGATTTTCAGTTCTTTCTTGAGCCAAGGAATCAGCACAAGCGGTGAAACGGGTCCAGCATGTCCACCGGCACCGGCACCAACAGCGATGACACCATCGGCACCCATCTCTTGGACCTTTAAAGCGTGCTCCAAATTCGTCACATCGCAAACGACTTTCGCCCCATTTTTATGAGCGTCGATGATGACTTGCTTAGGATTTCCTAAGGATGTGATGAAGAGATTCACCCCATGATCCAAAGCGTGTTTTAAATCTTCGGTCTGGCGAGTATTGCTTTTGTTCACGATGATGTTCACACCGATGGGCTTTTGAGTTTTAGCCCGCATTTGCTGAAGGGCCTCGCGATAAGCTTCAATCGGACGATAGTTGAGCGCAGGAAAAGTACCGACACCGCCCGCTTCGGAGATCGCCACCACCATATCCACATTGGAAACAAGAAACATCGGTGCCCCGATAATGGGGAGATCACACTTCATCATTTGAGTAAAACTCGTTTCAATTTTTTTCATAGCCTTAGAGCATGACAGAAGCAGGCCAGATTGGTAAACTTGTATTTATGAAAATCAACTTGGCTTTTTGGGACAGAGCGCTCAGGTACTTTTTCGGAATTTGGCTCACAGCTTGGGCTTTGGCCGGCGGCCCCTGGTGGTCTTATGTGGGCGTCTACCTCATTGTCACTGCCAGCTGGGGAATCTGCCCAGTCTATGGTTTTTTTAAATTAAGAACTTCGAAAGTGACCGAGTCCTCCCTCTCTTTTCCCGAAGACCCTCATTAATGAAGAGGATGTAGCTCGGTGAAAAAGGATCCTCAAAAACTCCAGATCGTTCTGAAAGAATTAAAACAAGAGTACTTGCTGTCTCTGCCAAAGAAGATTCAAGAACTCCACGATTTAACTTTGCACGAGGACTACAAAGCTCTCGAAGATGCCTATCACAAGCTGAAAGGAACCGGGAAAACCTATGGCTTCCCTGAAATTTCCGTTCTGGCAGAGCAAATGGAGCATCTTGCTGTGCGAAATCTCCCTCAGAAGAAACTGTATTTTGAAAAAGCACTCAGCGTAATGGAAAAATTGAAGACATCTTACGAAAAGAATGAAAGATTTTCGTTAGAGACTGATCCAGAAGCAAGGACCCTCCTTGCTCTTAAATCCTGAACCTGATCGGGAGACCAAATGACTGAGTTACAAAATCTTCTCGGAGCCGAAAACGTCAAGACCGATTCTGAATCCATCAAATACTACGGAAAAGATTGGACAACTTATTATGATGTTAAAGCTTCCGCGATTGTGTTCCCAAGATCCACGGAAGATGTTCAAAAATTGGTCCTCTGGGCCCGCAAAAACAAGATGGCTCTTGTGCCCTCAGGTGGTCGTACAGGACTCAGTGGCGCGGCTGTCGCCACTCAAGGGGAAGTGGTGGTTTCCTTTGAAAAAATGAATCGGATTCTGGAATTTAATCCCACGGATCAAACTGTGATGGTTGAAGCTGGAGTGGTGACGGAATCTCTGCAGAAATTTGCAATTGAAAATGGACTCTACTATCCCGTTGATTTTGCGGCTCGGGGTTCTTCCCACATTGCTGGCAACATTGCCACCAATGCCGGTGGAATTAAAGTCGTCAGATACGGACTCACACGAGACTGGGTGGCCGGCCTTGAAGTGGTGACTGGTGCTGGTGAGATTTTAAGTCTGAACAACGGACTTGTGAAAAATGCCACAGGTTACGATCTTCGCCACCTGTTTATCGGAAGCGAAGGGACCCTGGGTTTTGTCACCAAAGCTCTCATTCGCTTGAGCCCACCTCCCCCACCCTTGCAAGTGATAGTCCTCGGAGTGACAGGCCTTGAGGCTGTGATGAAAGTGTTTGCAGAGTTTAAAAAGAAGACCACGCTGGTGGCCTTTGAAATGTTCTCAGAGAAAGCCCTCCAAAAAGTGATCGAGAGCACTGGACTTCAGCGTCCTTTCGAGACTGTTTGCGAATACTATGTGCTCGCTGAAGTAGAAACGAAGTCTCCGCAAGACGAAGAATCCGCTCTTTCGGTCTTTGAAGCTTGTCTGGAGCAAGGACTTGTGAATGACGGGGCGGTCAGCCAGTCAGAAACACAGGCTAAAAATTTCTGGAGACTTCGTGAGGATATTTCTGAGTCACTCGCCAAGTACTCTCCTTATAAGAACGATATTTCTGTGGCCATTTCAAAAGTCCCCGCTTTTATGAATGATCTCGATCAAGTTCTCACAAAAGCTTACCCCACATGGGATGTGATTTGGTTTGGCCACATTGGTGATGGCAATCTCCATATCAATATTTTGCGCCCCCAGGGCCTGAGCAAAGAAGAGTTCGTGAAAGAGTGTCGCCATGTCGATCCGCTCGTTTTTAAAGCTGTTCAAAAACAAGCAGGATCTATTTCTGCAGAGCACGGCGTAGGGCTTACCAAAAAGTCATTCCTGACTTACACCAAATCACCTGCTGAAATTGAGCTCATGAGAGGGATCAAAAAAGTCTTCGATCCCGATTTAATTATGAATCCAGGTAAAGTTCTGTAAGGAATACCTGTCAAAAATTCTTACACTTTTCGAACTCTGTCGTCGGGAGTATAAAGCTCGCAATGGTTTTAGATATCTCGAGCACGGTCTTCTCTTTCTCCCCTCTGAAGAACGAAGTAGAGAACTCAAAGCCCGCAAGGCCTATAAACTTTGCGGGCTTCGTTTTTTAAAAGACCCAATCACTTAAAAAACTAATCTTGTGCGAATACTTCTCGATAATTTACCGATCTCAGTGGCGAGTGCTGAAGCTTCAGCGCGCTCCACATCCATCACCATGTAACCAATTTTCTCATCGGTGGACAAATACTGCGCCTGAATATTAGCTCCTGACTTTGAAGCCAGAGCATTGATCTCACTCAGAACACCTGGTTCATTGCGGTGAACATTCAAGATTCGCCGAGCTCCACCTCGAGAAACGGGCAAATCCACTCTTGGAAAATTCACAGCCCCCGAGGACGATCCAATTTTCAGATAGCGAATAAAACTCTCCGCCACTTCAAGCCCAATCGCGTACTGAGCTTCTTCTGTAGATCCCCCGATGTGGGGTGTGAGAATCACATTCGGCAGTCCCTGCAAAGGACTCTGAAATTTTTCTTTATTTGAGGCAGGTTCCACTGGAAACACATCGATGGCACAGCCACCGAGATGTTTTCCACGGAGAGACTCGGCCAGATCTTCAATCACCACCACTGTGCCCCGAGAAGCATTGATCAGGAAAGAACCTTTTTTCATCTGCGAAAGCTCTTTTTTACTGATCATGTTTTGAGTCTCTGTCGTTTCGGGCACATGTAAGGTCACAAAATCAGATTTTGAAAGAAGCTCTGATAGAGAATTCACTGGCACGGCATTTCCCAGAGGCAATTTTTTGATAATGTCATAAAATATCACCCGGCAGCCCATGGCCTCTGCGAGCACGCTCACTTGGCTTCCAATGTGACCGTAACCTACAATTCCTAAAGTCTTACCGCGCACCTCGAAAGCACCTTCTGCAGACTTGAGCCAGCCACCCTGGTGAGCCAAAGTATTTCGATCTCCGAGCTGACGGGATAAAGCCACCATCTCGGCAATCACAAGCTCTGCCACACTTCGCGTGTTGGAGTAGGGCGCATTGAAAACAGGAATTCCTAAAGCATTCGCCGTGGACAAATCCACCTGATTGGTCCCGATACAAAAACAACCCACGGCCATCAAATGTTGAGATTGAGTGAGAAGATCCTTTCTGAGCTCAGTCTTTGAACGAATGCCCAGCACTTGGTAATTTTTCAAAGCTGCAATCAAGTCCGCCGTTGTCGGCGAATGACTCTGAAGGTCCACGGAAAAACCTTCTTCTTCGAGTCTTTGCTTGGCAACCGGGTGGATGTTTTCTGTGAGCAATATTTTAATTTTTTCCATATTCCTTATGTTGGCTCATTCCTAATGCATTGTGGAGGCTCTCTCAGAAATAACTCTTCGCGATAAATCTCAACTTTTCAAAGACTTGAGTACAAACTCGAGAGATGTCTAATTTTCATCTCTTGGTTGTCGAAGATGACCCTCAGATTATCAGCTCCTTAGAGCTCCTGCTCCCCGTGGATTGGAAAATGACTTGGATTAAAGACCCAAGTCTGATTTCTGGTCGCATAAAAGCTCATGCAGCTTTTGTGGATATGCACTTATCGCCAGAAGGCCCAGCCCAAGGCCCCCAAATCATTCGACAGCTCTTGCAGCACAACGCCACTCTTGAAGTGGTGGCCATGTCCGGGGACCTGAGCTTGGAACTGATGGAAGATTGCTTAAACGCAGGAGCTCGCCAATATTTGGCAAAACCTTTCTCTAAAGAAGAGGTCCTTGCGCAACTTGAAAAGATTCGCGCCCTCTGGAGCTTAAGAAATCCCCAAACCAATCGTGCAAATTACCAGTTTGGTCCTTCGCACTCTTCGCAATTGCTTCAAAAGGAAATTGCTAACCTTGTCGGGGAACCAGGCCCCGTCTTGATTCATGGAGAAACGGGAACCGGAAAAGAAATAGTTTTCAAAGCTCTCAATGCTCAAGAACAAAATCGCCCCGCTGTGAGCGTGAATATTTCAGCGCTGACTGAGACTCTTTTTGAAAGTGAACTCTTTGGACACATCAAGGGTGCCTTCACGGGTGCTGATCAAAATAAAATCGGCCTTGTCGAAGCTGCACAAAACGGCGATCTTTTCCTGGATGAGATCGAAGCTCTGAGCCTCAGCAATCAAGTGAAGCTCTTGAGGTTTCTTGAATCTGGCGAATTTAAAAAGGTCGGCGCCAAGGACTTTCAATATTCGAATTGCCGCGTGATTGTGGCCTCGAATGAAAATCTCAAAGAACTCGTGGCCCAAGGGAAGTTTCGCGAAGACTTGTACTTTCGAATCTGTGGTAAAACCATCGAGCTCACTCCGCTTCGTGAACGACCCGAAGACATTTCCTTTTTTGCAGATCATTTCTTGAATCAATTGAAACCTCGGATCAATAAAGCTTGGTCGCCGGAAGTGCTCCCAACACTGAAAAAATATCCATGGCCAGGAAATCTTCGGGAGCTGAAGCGAGTGGCTGAACAAGCAGCTCAAATCGCGCGCCTTCCGATGATTCGAGAAACCGACGTTCGGGGTCTTTTGAACAGTGCCGACAACACTTCGTCTGCCATGAATATCGAAAAGGGTCTTGATCAAGCCCTTCAAGTTTTCGAGAAAGAAATGATCCTGCATGCGATGAGATTATCCGAGGGCCCGGAAGCTGCGGCTGAGCTGCTGAAAATTTCTCGCAGCACTCTTTATAAAAAATTGAAAGATCATAATCTCAGCACTGATAAGAGGGACTACCAATGATGAATGAATTATTTGCCAACAGCTCGTGGGCTTCGCCTGTTTATCGCGAGACAGTTTTGATTGTCCTGAGCTTTCTTTTTGTCTCGGGCATCATCGTTTATTTCTTAAGAAAGAAAAACTACTACTTCGTCGTCAGCTGGGCTTCCATCAAGTCATGGCTCTTTGTTGCGCCCATTTTGTTTATTGTTTTAGGACTCCCCGCACCTTGGCCTCTGGTCATGCTAACCCTCCTCGGGATTTTCGGTGCAAAAGTCTTTTTCCAGCTGATGGGGATGTTCCACCGCAGTTACTTTGTCTTGATTTGTTATGCGGGAATTCTGGCCCTCGCCTATGCTGTTTTCACAGATAACCTGAACCTGTATAACTTACTTCCGATGATCGTTCTCGGTGCGGCCTGCTTGGTGCCGCTAGCTCGGAACAACTACAAAAGAATGATTCAGTACATTTCTTTAACGATGCTCGCTTTTATTTTCCTTGGCTGGTCTTACATGCACATGGCTTGGATTCTGAAATTTGAAAAAGGCATTTACCAGGTCATGTATCTTATCATCCTGACCGAGTTTTGTGATAACACGAACATGGCGATCTCTCGCTACGTTGGAAAATTTAAGCTTTTTGATCGCATCGATTTCAAAAGAACTTTGGAGTCCACCATTGTCTCTGTGTTGATCACGATTGGTGTTGCTTTCGCCATGAGACATTTGCTTCCCGACCGATCCGATATTTACTGGCTCACAGCAGGGCTTGTGGCTTCGCTGGGTGGCTTTGTGGGAGATTTGGTTATGACTACCATTCGGCGGGACGCTGGAATCAAAGTGATGGGCGCTTTTATTTTAGGGCGAGGTGATTTTCTTCACCGCATGGATCGGCTGATCTTTGTGGCTCCCATTTACTACTATGCGATGCTTTATATCTCCCAGGTGACCTCGTGAAGGACTGGAACTACGACAATGAGCAGTGGACAAAGCTGCCTGCTCATCTGAAGCATTTGCCACTTTTTACTCGTCACCTGGATTTGTTTTCCATGGTGATTCGTTTCTTTTGGTCTTTGTTTTTGAAATTCTTTTTTCGAACCTACATTCAACTGCGCACCAAAGGCAGCTGGGGTGACGTTTACAAAAATCATAAAAAATTACTCATCATCAGCAATCACGGGAGCCACTTGGATGCGGTCAGTATTGCAGCGAGCATCCCGGCGATTTATTGGCTGGATCTTTTTATTGCTGCCGCGAAAGATTATTTTTTCACTAATCCCGTCTTCACTTTTTTCTCACAACATTGTTTAGGTGCGATTCCCATCGATCGCAAAGACCGTAAAGGTGAAGCCATTAACTTAATTCTCAATCTTCTGACCAATTTAGATCGTATCTGGCTGATTCTTTTTCCCGAGGGCACAAGATCCAAGGACGGAAAGGTTCAGGATTTCAAACGCGGGGTCAGTATCTTTGCGGAGCGAACTCAGACTCCCATTTTGTTTTTGTATATTGATGGGAATACTAAGCTATGGCCCAAGGGGGCCCCCTTTGCTCGCCCGGGCCTTCTGACAATTCATATTGGTCCCGTTCATCCCCCAGCCCCCATTGAAATTGTCTACCAAGCCTACCGGGACTGGGTTATTCAGATTGCCCCAGATGCCTTTGTCGGAAGTGAGGTTGAAGAATGGAAAAGCTAATCATTGGTGATTACGAAATTTGTCCGCTCCCCACAGGGATTTTTGGTCTTGATGGCGGAGCGATGTTTGGAACCGTTCCCAAAGTTTTGTGGGAAAAAGAAATTCCTGCCGACGACAAAAACCGCATCCCCATGGAAGCGCGCGCTTTACTTTTGAAGGGCACGGACCGAAAGATCGTGATCGATACGGGCAATGGCGGTGATTTTATTGCCAAGTACGGCGAAAAACTGGGAAAAAAATTTGCTGAAATGTACAATATCAACCCCGAGGGCCCGAGCCTTTTGAAATCCATCGAAAGCTACGGTCTCAAAGCGGAAGACATTACGGAGGTGATTCTCACTCATTTGCATTTTGATCACGCCGGCGGTGCCACCACTGAAAAAAATGGCAAGCTCGTGCCCACCTTTCCGAAAGCCACCTATTACGTTCAAGCCGAGAATTTAGAGACTGCCAGAAAGCCCAATATTCGCGAAAAGGCTTCTTACTTTCCAGCGAACTTTGAACCTTTGGTGGAGTCAGGTCAGCTCAAAATCTTGCACGGACCGCAGATAAACCTCTTACCTGGCGTTTCCGTTCAGCTGTCCCAGGGCCATACTCGAGGCCAACAGATCGTCAAAATCAGCGATGACAAAAACACCATGGTCTACTGTGCGGACCTGATTCCCACTTCCGCCCACGTAAAACTGGCTTGGATCATGGGCTATGACCTCGATCCGCTGACCCTCATTGAAGAAAAGCGCCAGCTGCTCGAAGAAGCCACTGCCAAGAAGTGGTACCTCTTCTTCGAACACGACCCTAAAACCCCCTACCTCCAACTCTAAAAAGGTGCGGCCCCAAAAGTGGTGTCGCATGTGCGTCATTTTTGTCCAAGACGGCCCTTTTCAAAGGCAGGGGGATTTGATACACAGTTCTTTCGTGGTCCGGTAGCTCAGCTGGATAGAGCAACTGCCTTCTAAGCAGTAGGTCGCACGTTCAAGTCGTGCCCGGATCACCAAACTTACCAATATCCAAACGATGGGCCGATAGATTAGAAGGCCCGAAATTCTCCCCAGAAACCAAAGAAACGCCGACATCGACTCTCGAAAGCCGGTATCGTCATC
>JBKCXY010000022.1:0-4074 GCA_046315835.1 Pseudobdellovibrionaceae bacterium
GAACGCCGTCCTCTAACTACCTAACTCTCTAGAGAAAAAAGGGAAATCGGACGGAATTTCTGTTTCTTGTTTTACAAGAAACAGAAATCACCAACGAACACGCAGATTTCATAAGGAAATGTTGGCTCCATTGAGGCGGTAACAGTGACCAGGGACAGGATTTTGAGTCAGTTTGTGGAAATCACTTTGATCGCGGCAGGTTTTGGTGAAATTAAAGGGGTAGTTTAAGATTATTCTGCATAAGTCACAGTGGATGCTTTCACTTCACAGGTAGAAGCATTGACCGCGAGCAATGTAAAAACAGTACCGCCATCTTCATCAGTGATTAAGTTATAGCTCAACGTATTGGGCTGCTGGAGTTCAGCAGCAAGCTCTGCTTTTTCGTCACTGGAAACATAGGGGCTCTTTTCAAGGCTGGCCAAAGCTTCATCCAAAGTAATTTCATAGGTGCTGGTGACTCGGTTGTAGCGTTCGCTGGCCCAATTCAAAATAGTCTGTCCACAATTTGCAGAAGCCATTGATGCAAAGCCAAGGGTCAGAATCATCGTGATTAATTTGTTCATTGTCTTTCTCTCCTTTGATGACAGGTTTTTAAAATTTTAAAAGCTGTGATGATGTTGAGGGGGCGGAGTAAGTGCCTTTTTTGGATTTCTTGAATCACAAGCTTTCGATCATTTTTGGGAAGCTCGCAAAAGCCCATATCCACATAGCACTTCACATGATGACCATAAGCGAGTCTTTTGACGTTTTCACAGGTGAGCCCCTCTTGCTCGGTGAGCTTTTCGATCAGGCAGTGGCGGTTTTTTTGGAGGAAGGCCTGGCCTTCGGGGGAGAATAGATTTTCGTGCTGGAGATATTTTTGGCAATAGCGATAGCCAAATTGGAGGAGGTAGTTACGGTTTGAGCATTCCAGTTGCGAGGCGATTTCGTTGTACGCGCCACAAGGGCCACCTTCCAGAGGGACCTCTGAGAGGGCCTGTTGGGTGAGCCCCAACAGGGCGGTGAAAACAAGAAGTTGAAAAAATGTCTTCAAGTGGATCCTTTCAGCTGCAAAGCTCGAAGCTTAGATAGTCCAAGTCGAACTCCTGCGCAATGCAAAGAAGCTCTTCAGTGAAAAAGCTGCCAACTCAGCGGCCAGTTTCTCTAACGAAGACCTCAGCTCGATCGGAAAGTTTGGGAATGAAAGTTTTACCACTCGTTAATTAGAGTGAATTCTTTCTGGTGAGATAAATAAAAAAGGCAGCTTTTTGAGAGCTGCCTTTTTCAAACATTCACTATCGTGAGTGATTAGTAACGGTTAGATCTTCCGCCGCCGCCGAAGCCGCCGCGTCCGCCACCACCGCGATTTTCACGGGGAGCCATTGGTTTTGCTTCGCTCACGTTCATTGCGCGACCAGAGTAGTCTTGGCCGTTCAATTTTGCGATAGCATCAGAAGCTTCTGTATCTGTCGACATTTCAACAAATGCGAAACCTTTGCTGCGTCCAGAGTCACGATCAGTCACGATACGTGCTGATTCAACTTGGCCGAACTGTGAGAACAAGTCTGTGAGATCTTGGTCGTTCACGCTGTAAGAAAGATTACCGATGTATATTTTTTTACCCATTTACGCCTCCTGTAGGTGCTTTGGGGCCATTTACAGAAGACAGTAGGACATCTAATGAAATTCGGAAAATGACAGTTATTGCCCGTATTATAGGCATAATTTGGCAAAAAAGATAGTTGAATATCAAATTTTGAAGGGGCTAGCTATTGGGCTCTTGGGGGCCCGAGCTAGCCTGTTGATTTTGTTGAGGTTGTAACAAATCCTCGAGGAAAAAAGCCGCCAGCTCCGAGCGTCCAGTCAGGCCCGATTTTGAGTAGACTGAAATAGATTGAACACGAGCAGTCTTCTCGCTCGTCCCTCGAAACTCGGCAATTTCCTTCAGCGAAAGCCCTTTGAGCAGCAGCAGGGAAACTTCTTTTTCAGCGGGTGTGAGGCTCCACTTGGTGAGTTGTAGATCGATGGACTTGGAAAGGCCTTCAATAAACCTTTGGGCTTCGGTTCTCCACGCTTGGGCTTCGGCTTTGAGTTTTTGGTTCTCTGATTGCGAATCTGAAAGTTGGTGTCGTAACTGAAAACTTCCTTTGAGCAGAATAAAAATCCCAACCAGGGCGGCAAGTCCGGCACTGGCTTCAATGAGCACGTGCCAAAGGACGACTCCTTCCTTTGAGTCGGTGGCAAGATCAATCCCAACCATGATCGCTACCAGAGCAAGAATGGCGATCATGAAATTTCGCTCTTTAGTCGTCATCATTTTCAGTCTCCTTCGGCTCTGTCGTGTCGGACATTTGGGAATCGGCCCCTGTATTCTCGTTTTCGTTCTCAGATTCGCCCAGCTGCAGAGTTGTTCCCATGAGGTTCAGTGCTCTCGTCTGCGAATCAAACTGACTGAACAAGTAAACTGCACTTGAAAGTACGAGTCCAAGCAAAACGACAGCGGCCACCGGCCGAGGGGAGGGAATCGCTGGGGTCATGTCGACTTCGGATTTTTTTCCGTCAATCATTGAAAATGCGATGCCATCTTTGTGTCTCAGAGTGTGGAGAGCAATGCCAGCCACGTGAAGGATCACCACCACCAAAAAGCCATGGGCCAACAGTTCATGGATATCTTCCATGTCGAAGCTATTACCTTGATTTGAAGTCATCAAGTATCCCGTGGTTCCCAAGCCTAAGGCCAGAGCAAACATCGCGATTGAAGCCCAGCTGGAAGCAGGGTTATGGCCTGCCCATTTTCTGCGAGACCCGCTGAGAATCCCATACAAGTAGTCTTTGAGCTCGAGCAGATTCAGTGGAAAATTGAAAAAGCGAGAGTGGTGGGATCCTAGAAAACCCCAAGCCAGTCTCCAGATCACAAGGCCTGTCAGCAAAATCCCTGAGATCATATGATAGCTAAAGATCACCGAATCATCGTCCACGGTCTTTCCAATGATGAAAGACACCACAAAAAAGCCCGCAAAGAGCCAGTGAAAGAGACGTAAGGGGAGATCATAGACTTTGGTGGTTCTCATTTTGGGCCTCCTTGAGGATGAGAGAGATCAGCTGAGTGCTGTCTTACTCACTAACTTCAGCATTTATCTTGGATTTGTCCATGGTCCATTCGGCCTAGATGACCTGATTTCAGGGGGATAGGCCATTTGGCGTATTTACAAAGTTGGCAAGGATATCGATAATTGACCTTGTGGCGCTAGAAATTATTTTGGCCCCAACAAAGGAGAACCTATGAAAAATCTCATGATCGTCCTCGCAGTCCTTGCCACTTCAGGTCTGGCACATGCGAAAAAGGACTGCACCGGCGAGCCTAAATCCAAATGGATGAGCGAAGCTGATTTTAAAGCAAAAATTGAGGGACAAGGCTACAAGATCAGCAAATTCAAACAACCCGGCACTTGTTACGAGATTTACGGCACCAACGCTGCTGGCAAGAAAGTCGAAGTTTACTTTAATCCGGTGGATGCTTCGATTGTGAAAGAAGAAATGGAATAAATGGTGATCCTAGCTTTCCATTGGCCGAATCACTTTATCCCATTGATTTCGCACAGGTTTATTTTAATAATCAAGACCCGCATTTCCGCCGCAGACGCTAAGACCATAGCTGAAAAGTACGAAAATGGCTGTTCTCTAAGAGACATTGCCTTCCTATTTGGATTCTCAAAAAACAAGGTTCGATCCGAAGTAAAGCGAAACGGGCTTGAGCTACGCAGTAGGCGCCCTCAAGCCACCCACCAGCGGTCGCTCAAGTCGGGAAAGCAATCGGCTTTGCCGTACTATGGATTCTGCTACTTCGAAGGGAAGATCGTAAAAGATCCCAGAGAATTTCCCGTCCTTCAAATGATTCATCGCTACTGGAGCCAGGGAAAGACGATTCACCAGATCAATTTAGAACTGAATCGAGCCAAAATTCTCTCTAGGACTGGAAAAGTATGGAGCTGGGCTGCGATTCAAAACTTAGTCATTCGATTTGAAACAAAAAAAGTCATTTTACACAAAGGGGGAAAATATGAATTTAGATAAGCTGTTCGCGTGGGTTATTGG
>JBKCXY010000023.1:0-3580 GCA_046315835.1 Pseudobdellovibrionaceae bacterium
ACACCAAAGGAATACCTTTGTTCCTTTTGACGAGCTCCATATTTCTGGATTCAAAGATATCTCGATTCCATTTCTTGAAAAAACTGAGGACCCAGAAAAGACCATCGATGCCTCACTTTTTCTGATATTTGCACCAGACTCTTGCTCGTTGCGTCCCCAAGATCCGAAGGTCATTGCCACGTGTTCAAGATCAGCTTCCACACCACAGCCTGATTTCGACCAAAGTAAAATTGTCTTCACTCAATACACTCAGTCAGCCGCAGGCCAAAATCAGATTGTGACGATCAGTCGCTCTCTCGAAGTCATCAGCGCCCATCTCAGCATGAATTTGATCGATGCAGAGAGCATCTTAGATCGCACACCCACAAAGCGTGTGATCTCAGAAATAGAAGTGGTGGCTCGCGTGGCCGGAGAGATCCGTGACCTGACCCCGTTTGGTGATCCAGTTACAATGTTTACTAATGGATGACAAGTTTTCCCTCCATCCAGGCTTCCGGAGCTGGTGGTTTGTATCCTAAAGAACTATGTGGCCGGATCGTGTTATAGTCTCTTGGCCATCTTTCAATCAAAACCTTAGCTTCTAAAAATGTGTAGAAAATCTCACGATTTAAAAGCTCATCACGAAGCTTTCCGTTGAATGATTCGATGTAACCATTTTCCCATGGACTTCCGGGTTCAATGTAAAGTGGTTTCACACCAAGTTTTCCAATCCACGCCCTCAGTTTGTTGGCAATAAATTCAGGGCCATTGTCAGACCTGATGTGGAACGGGACTCCTCGCTCTAAAAATAAATTTCCTAGAACCTCAATCACATCACCGGATTTCATTGTCCTTCGAACTTCGATCGCTAGGCTTTCCCTGGTAAATTCATCAACTACCGTCAGCATCTTAATCGGCCTTCCATCTTTTGTTCGCTCCGACACAAAGTCATAAGTCCAAACATGATCCTTAAATTCCGCACGCTTCCTAATACAAGATCCATCATTCAGCCAAAGTCTTCCGCGCTTAGGCTGCCTTGACGGCACACGAAGACCCTCTTCACGCCAAATCCTTTGCACACGCTTATGATTCACGCGCCAACCATCACGCCGTAGCATGGCAGTAATGCGACGATAACCGTACCTACCGTACTTCGTGGCAAGCGCAATAACATCACCAACAAGCTCTTCTTCATCGCCCTTGATCTTATTTGGTTTCCTCTGTGTTGACCGATTCTGTTCAATCACCTTGCAAGCCCGACGCTCTGACACTTCAAATTTTTCCGTAAGCTTTTTGACAGCATCCCTGCGTCTGGTCGGGCTTAGAAGTTTCCCGAGGCAACCTCTTTAAGCATTAACTTATCAAGCTCAAGCTCCGCAACAATGCGCTTAAGCCTGCCGTTTTCTTGCTCAAGTTCCTTAAGCCGCTTGGCCTGGTCGGTTCTAAGTCCGCCGTACTCTTTTCGCCAGCGGATATAGGTCTGATAGGTTACACCGATTTCACGCGACGCCTCTTCGGTCGAATGACCTTTGGCGACCAGAATCTCGGCTTGCCTAAGTAGTCCAATGATCTCTTCTGTCTTGTAGCGCTTCTTTGGCATATAGCCCCCTGCTTTCTGGCCCAAACATATCACATGTTTTGGACCGGTTTAAGGGGGTCAGGTCACCGACATGATGATTCCTTGAAGCAAAGCACTTCGAGAACTTATCGGAAAAAATCGCTATTCCAGCCCTGACTCATGGTCCAGGAGTAGCGAACATATTTAGTTGGCCTCTACATATTCAGCTTTATTTTCTTTCTGACTCGCTTCAAGTGATTCAACTCGGGACGTTTTGGCGAAATCAACTAACTTCCAGGAATCATATTGAATGAGCTTATAACCAGATACTCCTTCCTGATATAGCCGAACTGCGTAGGGATCATTCTCAAGAATTGATCCCGGATTTATAACCATGAAATTTCTGTTTGTATAGAAAGCGTTATTATTAGCTCGGATCTTAACCCCTGATTCCTCAAACGAAATCTCGGCGGATTCGCGAAGCGCTGCCTCTACATGCTGACTCATTGTTTGATACCCTATGGGCGAGGCAATCAAAATTGGGAACTTTAGGTAATTCGATTGATAGGAAATTATCACTTCCACAGAACCAGCGGTATGAATATCTCCAGACAATATTACAAATTTTGTCCCGTCATCTTTATTCTTCAAAATCATTCTTCTAAACAATTCTGCCAAAAATTTTACATTATTCTCTGAAGAAAGCGCATCTCTGAGGTCATCTTCCATGTCAGCAATAAACTTAATACCCTGAAATACTTTTGGATCGAGAAAAGATAAGAATTTAATCTTCATTAATAGACGAGATATCATTGAAACCGCAGTCAATACACCTTCAAGTTTAATCGCGTTCCGTATTGGAACCACAGGAAGTAATAGATAAACAACTTTCTCAGTAGATATTTCAATTTCCTTAAATACCGCATCTTTTTGATCATCACTCATCAATTGATTCTTCTTACTATTTTTCTCAGTTCTTAGGTCAAGAGCAATTAGTTTTGATTTTCCAAGACTAATTTGAAATGAAAACCCCGATCCGTTTGTTTTTTTAATTGGCGATGGATTTCGCGACCCCTGAAATGCTTCAAATACCCTAATTTGGGCGCTTGAATATTTTCTCCAATTCTTAGTGAACTCTACTCCTTCAAAAAACTCTGCTCGCCCACCAGCACCATCTGTGATGTCATGATCATCTAACATCGCGACAGAAGAATATTGTGCCATTAAGATGCGATACGATAGATGCGAAGTCTGTCTAAAGACACTTTCTATACTATCAAGAAGAAAGCGAGAATGACTATCCTCGCTCAAACTATCATCCAAAAGATCAATCCATTTTTCCTCTATTTTGTCCTGATAGTATTGATCACCAGCTAGAACTAAAAGTCCAATATCTCTGTTGTGCTGAACTGTCTGAAGAGCATTTGTCCACATATTCCATTTGGATTTTTTATCTTTGTAGTAATCAACGCCATTACAACTCAACAACAAAAACTCAGAACTCTTTGTAAAAGTCTTCCAGTACTTAAACTGAAGATGTTTCTCTTCAAGCCCTCCTCCAAGTTCAATAGGGTTGCGGTCATTGGTAAACCGATATGAATATGTATGGCCGTCAATTAAGTTTGAAAACTCAAAAATAAAATCTCTCAGAACTGGATCGCGAGGATTTGCATCCACGGTCTCCACCAGCTGATCATTTTCAAAAATCTCACATCTAACGGTATTAAAATCCGTGTGAAATGGGCTGAGTAAAACAATCTTTTGCTCTTGTTTATCTCCACGCCCTAAAAAGACATGTTTAATGTCTTTGGGGTTAACTTCCTTATTAATCTCTCCGCCTGCTTCCATGTTTCCCTCCTTTGGAAAACCGTTGATTTCCAAAGAGGTTTGTTGAAAAGTATTATTCAGATTACTAATACAATCTAACAATCCACCTTTGGTGGTTATTGTAAAAAAGCCCTCTGGGCCTGAATTCCAGAGGGCTCTGCTGCTTTTTTAAGCATACGGACTAAGAGCCAGAAACACTATTTATTTTTAAAGAAA
>JBKCXY010000024.1:0-6085 GCA_046315835.1 Pseudobdellovibrionaceae bacterium
GCGCCAAGAGAGCAAAAATAATAAAAAGAGCCGAATCGTTGTTTTCATCCATGGCCCTAGAGATCAAGTTTAGTGCCAAAGATCAGGGGACGAGCGAGGGTCATATGAAATAGGACGAATTAGAGCCCTAACTCCAGGTTAAGAATCAGGCACGACTGCGAAAGGGCCCATAGGTGGCACTCACTGTCTAAGCTTTCGACATTGTTCTCACAGACCTATCTTGATTGAAATCTTCGAAGACCGAAGACTTGGATTTTGAGACCTTTTCTCTCAAAAAGCCGATAAGGATCTTCCAAAGAAAAGACAATACTTCCCGGATCCAGAATCAGGCGACCTTCCGAGTCCCTTGAAAGTCTTAACTCAGCAAAGCCGACAGTCACATCATTAAAGGCGACACGCAGGGTGTTCAATTCAAGATCTGCCGGCAACACGAGGGAACTCAACTGAAAAGAGTCTCGAAGATCTTCTGGATCATAAAGAAGCTCAATGCGACTTTTCGAAGGTGGTGCTTTTTGAAACACCAGCTCATCGCGCTCCACGCGAAATCCCGTCGTTAGAGGAACTCCATTCACTTTGACAAAAATTCTTCCGAGCTTTCGACGAGGCTCTTTAGAAAGGCGAAACTTCTTTTTGCCCTCAATGCGTCCGTCGGGAAAATTTGATAACTGTGAAATCTTTTTGACCGTGAATGCGGCATTTCCTGCAGTCACAAAAATCTGACGATCTTTAAGAGGTAGCTCAGGGTCAAGACCGGGATTTTCTTCCGAGATATATTCAATCTGATACTGAGTGCTGATCTGATCCACAATGGACGAAAAGATGGATTCCATGGTAATTCTTCCTCGAAGCAGATCTCGGTATTTAAAATAGCCCCCTCCCATAATCTGAGTGAGCGCCGGGAAGCTCTGAAAATTACTGTTATAACCAGGCTCATCGGGTGCCACCGCAAAAACACTCATCTGAGCTTTCCTGATGGCAACGACGGCCTCTTCATAGCGAGGAGCATCTTTCTTGGCATCACCTTCATTTCCTGGTGTGTAGTGAAATCCTGCATCCGTCACTAGAATTGAAATTCGCTGAGAATTCGCCCGCCAAGGAGTGACCGAGGCGGCATCGATGAGGGCCCTCAGCTGATTCTCGTCCATATCACCGCCCCCAGAAGCTTCGAGGCGTGTGAGTTCATCCAGAAAGGCATCGAGGTTTTCATTCGTAGGAGTCCGAGGGTTATCCTCGACAATGCGGTCACACTTCTTGGTCGTTTTATCTTTGAAGGTCACTAAGCACAAGAGGGCTTGAATATTTTTAGCACGCAATTTCTCAACGAACTCTTTCACTTTGTTTTTTGCATCGTTGATAGAGCCCTCCATAGAACTGGTATGATCAAAAACGAAAACGATGTCAGCTCTCTGTCCAAGATTCACGCTGCTTGAGGAAACTTGAAACTTTGAAACATCCACCGAATTTTCGGTCAGTTTGAAATCCTGAGCCTTCAGGCCTGGAACAGAGAAACCACGAGAATCCAACACTTGGAGAATGAGTGAAGTTTTGTTTTCAGTGAGCAAATCTTGCTCAAAGAACTCTTCTACAGGTTTCATTTGAAACTCAGCTGTCGTTTCGAAACTTTCAGTTTCTTCTCCGCCTTGATCAATCAATTCAGCCGGCGCGAAATCAGTTTTCGTGCAGGCCAAAGAAAACGTCATCCCAAAAATGAGAATCAAAGATTTAGAAGTAGTCATGACTTCACCTCAATATCCACAGCTTTTCCTGTGGATATTTCGGTAGTTAGCACCACTCAATAGAGTCTAGGACTTGTGTTTTAGGGAAGCCCCGCCATTCTGAGCATTTGCACAGCGAGGACAGCTAGACCATAGGCAAGGCTGTTAAAAACAAAAAGCTGAAGCCATGCAAACTTCCATGATCCGCCCTCTTTAATAGCAATGGCAAAAGTCGACATACACTGAAGTGCGATGGCAAAAAAGAGCAAGAGCCCCACCACGGAACTCATCGTAAAAACAAGATCTCCACCACTTGTTCTGGCCTCTCTGAGTGAAGCCAGAAGCCCTTCAGAAAGACCATCTTCCGTCTCACTCTCGATGTTGAAGATGACGGCCATCGTTGAAACAAAGACTTCTCGAGCTGCGAAGGAAGACAGAATCCCAATCCCCGCTCGCCAATCCAAACCCATCGGTGAAAAAAGTGGCTCCAGGACCTGCCCCGTTTGCGCCAAATAGCTTTGATTGAATCTTTCATTTCCCGCAAGATCCGTTCTTGGAAATGTCGATAAGACCCAAATCAACAGACTTAAAACAAAAATGACAGGCCCTGCGCGTTTGATAAAAGCTTTTGTTTTCTCAAGGGTCTGATGCAAGAGCACTGACCACCGCGGCTGTCGATATAGTGGAAGCTCCATCATCAACAGGGAAACATCGTTCCTTTTTAGGATTCGGTGCAAGATAGCTGCAACCCCCGCCCCCACAATGAGCGCTAGCAAATAAAGAAGTGCCAAAGCAAATCCAGCTTTTAAAGGTTCATCGACAAAGAGAAATGTCAGTAAAAGAGCGTAAACTGGAAGCCTCGCTGAACAGGTCATCAGTGGAATTATAAAATTCGTTATCCATCGATCACGAGAAGAACTGATATTTCTCGTCGCCATCATCGCAGGTACCGCACAGGCAAAGCCTGAGAGCAAGGGTACAAAGGACCTTCCGCTCATGCCGAGTTTTGAAAAGGGGCGATCCACCATTGTGGCAGCCCTAGCGAGATATCCCGTGGACTCTAAAAGACCAATAGCAAAAAACAAAATGAAAATCTGTGGCACAAAAATCAAAACTGATCCGAAACCGGCAATCACTGCATTGCTTAAAAAATCCACCCAAAGCTTCTCTTCACCGAGGGAGAGAGCTCTTTCGTTGAGCCATCCAAAAACAGCATCAATCCCATTCATAAAAGGCGTCGCTGCCCAATAAATACTGGAGAATAGCAAAGTCATCACTCCTAAGAAAATAAGAAGCCCAAAAACAGGGTGAAGCAGCCAACGATCCAACATTTTTGTTCTTTCAAAAATGGGCTTCAAAACTTGAGTCACGCTGGCATGGCGAAGACCCAAAGCTTGCTCGGCCACAGTTTCAAATTTTCTTCGAATGATGTCGGACTGTGTTTGCGTCCAACCCTTAAACTGTAAAGGTATTTCATTCGCAGGAATAGTTTGAAGTTGAGCGATAAGATCTGTGATCCCGCCTCCTAAGAGTCCATCTACCATAACGACGGGAACAGAAAATTCTTTCTCAAGAACTTCTTTTTTGAGTTCTAAACCTTGCTTGGAAAGGAGATCCTTCATCGTGATCGCAATGACAAAGGGAACGCCAGAGTCTTGAACTTGCCTTGCCAGCAATAGATGTCTCGCAATTTGAGTTCCATCGACCACCACCACCAGCTTTCGCGATTTATTTTCTAGAGGAAGGGCCTTCAAAATCTCACAGGTCACCTGCTCATCAGCACTTTTCGGGAGCAAGGAATAAACACCAGGGGTATCCACCACTGTCGCCTTCAGACCCCAACGCGAAGCACATTCCCCGACGGCATACTCTGTGGTCGATCCTGGGTAGTTCACCGTTCTAAATTTTGATTGCGTGAGCCAGTTGTAAAGAGTCGTCTTGCCGGAATTCGGCGATCCCAAAAGAACTACAGAGAAAGACATTGAAATTCCTCCTCTCTGAGCGCCAAAACCGTGTTGTTGTATTGGATGAGGTAAGGACCAGCAAAAGGTGCTCGCCCGAGAATGGTGATTTGCTGACCGACGAAAAGACCGAGCTCTCGAAGACGATCGCAAATGAGCGCCTCTCCCTGAATCGCCAGCACTGTCTTTTCAATCTCTCGTTCACCCACCCAGGCCTCCCGCTTTATCGGTGATCTCCACGACGAAAGTACTAGCTAATCGACGAGTCCCTGGAAAGTGAAGAAAAAAGGCAAAGCTCTTTACATTTGAAAACAAGATGAGAATCAGGACTTAAGTAGCTCCTCCCATTGGCCCGATAAATCAATATGACTCAACCACTGCTTCTGGGACTTTTGCTCGCTTTGAGCTCGACCACATGCTGGGCCTTTTTTTCTCAAGTGATTCCTAAGGACAGTCCAAGCCTTTTTGTCTCAAACCCCTCAGCGGATGCAGCCTATGTTTACGTGAACGATAGCTTCTCGGAAGCTCGTGACCCCTTGGAGCATGCTTACTTGCTGCAGCCCAAATCAAAAACTGAAATCGATCTCAAAAACTTTCGAAGTTTTCGTTACCTTCAAATGCGCTCCACCGAAAAAGTCTTTTGGTCTTTTGAATCGAAAGGCCCCTATCTGCCGCTGACTGTTTCCTCTTCAAGCTGGAGCACAGGCCTGAGACCCGCTTCCAAGCTGATTCTCACCAACCCCCAGCCCAGAAAAAACAAAGTGCAGATTCGAGATCTTGTGGGCTTTGAAAGAACGGTGGAATTAACTCCTTTTGAAATCCAAGAAATAAATCTCCCTGGTGGGCTTTTTCAAATTGAAGCTGAGCTCCGAGTGATCGGCTATCAGATTGAAAATCAATCCTCAAAATCTCAAATCTACAATTTGATTGAGAACACAAAACCTCAACCCAAAAATCCCCCAGGTGGCCAAAGCTTTGTTTTTTCTAATCGCGACAAGACGGAAAGCTTTGTTGTTCGATTGGAAGATCCAGAGATGATTGAGATGACAAAAAAGATTTTGGCTGAACAAGATCGTCCCCATCCCAGGATCTTGATTGCAGATATCGAACCCCAAACAGACATCGACTCCAAAGCCCCAGGACTGAATTGGGACCCGCTTCGCGGCTCTCAGAGTCCCTGGAACTGGAAGATCCAAAAGATTTATGGCTATGCTTTCTTTGCTTCACAAGAGTGCGATGGCTCCCCGAGTCTGGTTGAAGACCTCAATGATCTGTGGATCAAACGCTCGCCACGGATTTGTTTTTGGAACTACCAAGTGAGCGAAATGCTTCCCTAATGGTTTAAGAAAAAATCACACTGGCGGATTGGCCCCTGGTTTCTTCCACGGCGACCTTGAGCTTTCTCACGCCCCATTTTTTAAAAGAAAGATGAAGCTTTTCTCCCAAAAGGCGTGCGAGCTGCTCAACACTTGTATTTGTCACTGGCAACAGATGCACTTCATTCTTAGGGAAGACATAAAAACGATCGCGAAACCGAACTTCTAAGCTTGGGCCATTTGCTTTGATTTTCATGTCAGGATGCTCAGCCGGCAAAAGAACATGCTCATCCCAATGGTCCACTTGGCGCTTGATCTCTTGCTTAAACTCATTGAAATCAAAAAAGAAACCCTTTTCTGACATATCGACTTCACTGGGAACTTGAATATCCACACGGACCTGATAATTATGGCCATGGAGCTTCTCCGCGGACTTTTCGTCAAAGATTAAAAAGTGGGCCGAAGAGAACTTGAAGTTTTGTTTATAGAGATGAAGAGTTGTGGTTGAGGATGGTTTCATAGGAGCTTTTATGTCGGGAAAATTCGAACTCGTCCAGCACTTTAAAATAGAGTCTGCCAGATACTTGCCTTTTCTGCCTGAAAGCCACCCTTGCAGGTCCACCCATGGCCACAGTTTCAAAATCACTTTGCGTTTACAGGGTGAACTTGATCCAAAAATTGGCTGGATGATTGATTACAATGAAATTTCTCAAAAAATGCAGCCACTGCTCAAACAAATCGATCACAAGTTACTGAATGAAGTTCCAGGCCTTGAAAACCCAACTTCAGAGAACCTGGCCCATTGGGTTTATGTGAAAGCCCACAAAGTCCTACCACAGATTGTGCAAGTGATTGTTGCAGAGACTCCCGAAACCGAATGCAAATATCCTGTGATTTAGAGCATTAACCCCGTTGCTATGAACCTTTAGTTCCGGTCATGAGCTCCTAACAGAGTTATCAACTCAAGTGCGCTGACCTCGCAAACCCGTCCTCTACCAACAACGCCGCCCTCTACCAACAACGCCGTCCTCTACCAACAACGCCGTCCTCTACCAACAACGCCGTCCTCTACCAACAACGCCGCCCTCTACCA
>JBKCXY010000025.1:0-1434 GCA_046315835.1 Pseudobdellovibrionaceae bacterium
TTGAGTAGATAAATCCATAGAGCCAATCATCTTTGGCTTGTCCGGTGAGAAGTTGTACGGAAGTTTCATTCCACTGCAGGTCTGGCTGAAAAGGACTTAAGATGGGATCTTTTTCTTTCCAAGTTTGGGGCGAGTAAGCAACGTCCACCGCCCAAGTTCTTTGCTCTTTCCATAGTTGTTCATGAAACAGACGGAACGTGGGAGCATCTTTCACAGCGACTTTGGCAGACAGGTCGGATTCACCTTCGAGTGCGTAGTTAAATTGGCTCTGGCCCACCTCAAACAGGGTTCTGGATTTTAACTCGCGGTATTCGGCAAAGGGGATTGGAGGATCTTTTTCGAAGCGCTTTTCATCAAAACTTTTTTGTGGCAGATCCTGAAACACTTTTTGGTCGGACGTATCCACATCAGCACGCGGTGGTGCTGGATCCTTTCTTTTGCGAAGAATCACGCCATCGGCAAAGGACTCTTCTTGCGGAAGCTCGGTAAAAGCAATTTTTTGCGGTTCGCTGAAAAGTCCTAAACGACCTGTTTTTGAGCCAGCAGCAACGCGCCAGTAGTAAGTGCCTAAGCGGAATTCTTTCCAAACATATTCTGTTCTTTTCACTTTCTCGCGTACCAATGTGTTTTGGAAAAGAGGATCCGCAGAAACTTCGATGATATAGTGATCAGCTTTATCGACGTTTTCCCACTCGAAGATGGCTTCGAAGTCGGATTCTTTCACGGGGGCTGTTTGAGCGAAAGACTTGTGAATCAACAGCTGAGCGAACATCCACGATTTTGAAAGCGGGGGTGTTTGCTGAAAGAGAGTGGCTCCTTCTTCGGTTTTTCTGTTGGCAGGTTTTCTGAGCTGTGGAGATTTCAGCCTGGGAGCTTCGAGGGGCTTTTCGCGCAAGTAAAGCTCGTTGCGATAAGCTTCGGGAATTTCAAAACCTTCACGGTCAAACCCACGAACAGACCATAACAGGTCCGAGTCTTTGTCGAATTGAAACTGAAAATTATTTCCCGTCACTGTTTGAGACCAAGACTGACCTGTTTCTTGATCGACAATGCGGATTTCGTAAGTTTCTACCGGCGAGGCCTTCGACCAACGGAATTGGACGGGGTCCAAAGTGGACGCCCGATCTCGAGGGTAAGGCGAGAGCAATTGGATATTGGGTGCTTTCCAAATTTCAACTTCGAGGGGAGAAGACACTTCGTCGCCTTTGACCAGTCTCAGAGTGGCTTTCCCTTGTTCGAGAGGCACAGCCAGGGTGGTCTCTGCCTGCGCTTGGACGGGGATTGATGTGGTTTCTTGCGAATTTTGAACGATTTGTATTTCTTGGGCGTCCCCTTGCCACTGAACGGGGAGTTGGAGCTGATTCTGTCGAGAATAGATTCTTTTGGGAACAGGTTTCAGCCACTTGAGATCTTGGGAGACTCGTTTTTTGTCGG
>JBKCXY010000026.1:0-18361 GCA_046315835.1 Pseudobdellovibrionaceae bacterium
CGGAACCAGAGCCGCCACAGAGTCGACAACCAACACGTCGATCGCACCTGAGCGAACTAATGTTTCTGTGATCTCGAGAGCTTGCTCGCCAGTGTCGGGTTGAGAGATCAAAAGATCTTCCGTGTTCACACCCAATTTTCGAGCGTAGTTCACATCCAACGCATGTTCTGCATCGACATAAGCCACCACACCGCCTTTTTTCTGAGCTTGTGCTGCTACAGAAAGAGCGATGGTTGTTTTACCTGAAGACTCAGGTCCGAAAACTTCCACGATACGGCCTTTTGGCAATCCACCAATACCCAGAGCAATATCTAGGCTCAAAGATCCTGTGCTAATCGCTTCAATGTCTTTGTGCATTTTTTCATCTGCACCCAAACGCATGATCGATCCTTTTCCGAATTGCTTTTCAATTGCAGAAACTGCGAGCTCAAGGGCTTTTGCCTTCTCCGCATTTGTTTTTGCATCTGTCTGTGTTGCCATCATTCACTCGCTTTCTTCGCAGACTCCTGCGAACGCTGTTGTTGTTATAAAATCAATTCACGACTGCTAATAATACTTTCAAGGCATGAGCCGCTGACTGCTCTTGGATGTCCTGTCGACTTCCGGCAAACAGTTTTCTTTCAGCTCGTTCACCTTTGGGGCCACTCACCGCAAACCACACAGTGCCCACCGGCTTATCGGGTGTTCCACCACTCGGACCAGCTATCCCCGTGATGCTTGCCGCCACTTGCACTTTTAAAGAATCGCGCACCCCGCGCACCATCTCTAAAGCCACAGCTTCACTCACGGCACCTTCTTTTTTCAAAGTGTCCCAAGACACTTTCAAAAGATCGACTTTAGCTTGGTAAGAGTAACTGACAATGGACCCCATAAAGAGATCAGAAACTCCTGGTACCTTTGCCAAAGTCGCCGAGAGCAAACCACCCGTGCAACTTTCGCCAAAACCTAAAGAGAGCTTCTTGCTTCTGAGCTTCAGGATTAAATTTTCCAGGTCTGCTTGAACCCGCTGATCGAAGTCTTTCAAAATCACTTAACCAATTCTTACGCCCAACCAAATCGTTTGAGTGAGCATAATTTGTAAGGCGATATTGGTCAGAACTCCTGCCACAACATCATCCACTACGACTCCGATTCCTCCTGGAATCTTTCTATCCAAATATCCTATGGGGAAAGGTTTGAAGATGTCCAGAACTCGAAACAGCAGAAAGCCCACCAGAAGCGCCTGCCACGTCATGGGAACCCACGTCATCGCGATAAGTACGCCTAATACTTCATCAATTACCACTTCAGAATTATCATGTGAGCCCACAGTGTTTTCATAAATCTCACAGGCCACAACGGAGAGCGGCAAAAGGAGGAGCACCACCGCCATGTAAACAAAGGGACCCGCCTGATAAAGTGCCCAAACAATGGGCAAAGTCGCAAGGCTCGCCAGAGTCCCAGGAGCCTTCGAAATTTTACCTAATCCAAAAAAAGTTGCCGATTTAAAAAGAAAGTCCCTCATAGGAGGGACTTTATCACAGAGACTTTCAGAGTCTCCTCAAATTTGAATTTTGACTACTGTGTCTTTTGAGACTTTCGGTGTTGGTGAGCTGCTTTTTTTCTTTCTTTACGGGCTTGATGGAGTTCTTTTCTTTCTTTGCGCATTTCTTTTTTCTTTTTGCGAACATCTTGTCGCTCTTCACGCACGTCCTGCTGCAGCTCTTTCATTTCCTGGCCGAGACCTGGATTAACTGGCTCAGTGTTTGCCTCTTGAGCGAAAGCCGAAAAACTCAGGGAAAGAATCAAGGCCATGATTAGGTTTTTCATAAGATCTCCTTTTTCAAGGTCAACAGACGAACCTCAAAAAGGTTACAAATTTTTTGGGGGGAGAATACACACCCTTAAGAACCAGTCTTAAATTGAGACAGAAGTCTCATTTTAAAGTCGGTGCGGCCTCCAGAGAGGCTTTCAGCTCTTGCTTGGCTTGCTGACAGCCCTGGTCTAAGAACTGGGAAAGCTGGCTGGCACTTTCCAGGGATCTAATTTCAACGATATTCTCTCGGATCCAAGACTGTAGGAACACTTGCTCCTCTTCAGAGGTGCAGCCTAGCTGACCCCCCAACTGTTGATAGTGGTCACCACTTTCAGTCATGATTTCGGTTTGCAAAGCATTAAAGTTCCGCTTGACGAACACATCTGCTTTGGGCGCAGCCCATGTTGATGTTGTACAAATAAACACCATGCAAAATAGGATCAAATTCTTCATAGGAAAAGGATGACCTCATGGATTTGATTTGTCTATAACCAAAGCCATGACTGCCCCCCAGAACCAGCGCAAAAAACGACCGCCGATGACCGCGCGAAACAAGATGATGGATTACCTCGCGCGTCGGGATCATTCAGAGAAAGAACTTCGGCAGAAGCTTCGCGAGCGCTTCCCTCAGGAGGAGATCGACCAGGCCATCGAATTTGGCAAAGAAAAGGGCTGGATCCCCACCGATCCAGAATCGGCGATGAAACTCTCTGAAAAATCGGCAGAGTTCCTCCATCGCCGTGGCAAGGGCATTCGCTACATCAATGCCAAGCTTTACGAGCGGGGACTTCCCCCGATCTCGTCAGAGTCAGAAGATGAACTTGAAAAAGCTCAAAGCCTTGTGAAAACTAGGTTTCCCGACTTAGACTTGAAAGACAAAAAGGCTCAAGGCAAAGTGGGTCGCTTCTTGGTGTCTCGAGGATTTGATTTAGATATCGTTCGAAAGGTGATTTATGAAAAGTAATGAAGTTCGCGGACAATTTTTAGAGTACTTCAAAAAACAAGGTCACGAAGTTCTACCTTCTTCCTCTTTGATCCCTGAAAATGATCCCACCCTGCTTTTTGCCAATGCGGGAATGAATCAGTTTAAAAATCTTTTCTTGGGCCTTGAACACAAACCCTACAAGCGAGCTGCCACTTCTCAAAAATGTGTGCGCGCCGGTGGTAAACACAATGACCTTGAGAACGTTGGATTCACAGCTCGTCACCACACTTTCTTTGAAATGCTGGGGAACTTTTCTTTTGGTGATTATTTTAAAAAAGACGCCATCCATTTCGCCTGGGAACTTCTGACCAAAGTTTACGGCATTCCTCAAGAAAAACTCTATGTGACAGTTTTTCAAACAGACGATGAGGCTGCTGATATCTGGCACAAGCAAGAAGGTGTTCCGAAAGACCGTATCTTCCGTCTGGGGGAAAAAGATAATTTCTGGAGAATGGGCGACACAGGTCCTTGTGGTCCTTGCACAGAAATTTTCTACGACCACGGCCCTCGCGCAGGTCGCGAAGCAGATCCTTTCAAAGGCATTGTGGCTGGCGAAGATCGCTTCGTTGAAATTTGGAACTTGGTTTTCATGCAGTTTTACGAAAAATCTCCCGGCGTGATGGATCCCTTGCCAAAGCCCAGTGTGGATACGGGCTCAGGTCTTGAGCGCCTCACGGCGGCTCTGCAAGGCAAGCTGAACAACTACGACACTGATCTTTTCTGGCCCATGGTTGTTCGCACAGCCGAGCTCGCAAAGAAAGAAAATCTTCTCAAAGTCATTGAGCAGCTCGACAAAGAAGGCATTCATGCTCAAATCTCTCCGACTGTTCGCGAAGAAGTGGCCGCTCTTCGAGTGGTCGCAGACCATATTCGTTCTGGTTCTTTCTTGATCGCTGATGGCGCTTTACCGTCCAACGAAGGGCGCGGCTATGTCCTGCGCCGAATTCTCAGACGATCCATCCGCTACTTCCAGAAACTCAGTGGTGGGGATTCTTTCCTCCCGCAAGTCTCAGAAATTTTGATTCGCGAAATGGCGGGCCAGTATCCTGAATTGAAAGCTCGTCAAGACGTGGTGCTCACGACCTTGAAGGATGAGCAAGATCGATTCATGCAAACTTTAGGAACAGGCACTTCGATTCTGAATGACTCTCTTTCAAAATTGAAATCTCAGAACCAAAAGCAAGTTCCTGGTGATCTTGTTTTTAAGCTCTATGACACTTATGGATTTCCTGCCGACCTCACACGCTTGATGGCTGAAGAGCAGGGCTTTACGGTTGACGAAAAGCATTTTGAAAAAGAGATGGAAGCCGCCAAAGAAAAAGCGAAGGCCAGCTGGAAGGGCAAAGGAATTTCTTCCAATGAAGCTCACTTTGTCGCTCTTGCACAAAAAGCAAAAGATCAGTCCGCCGCCACCAACTTTACAGGTTACAGAACCACGGATGAGACTGCCGAGGTGCTGCTGTTATCCGATGGGGAAAAAGAAGTTTCTCACCTCAAAGCAGGACAAACAGGGGTTGCCATTTTAAAATCCACTCCGTTTTATGCGGAAGGTGGAGGACAAGCGGGCGATCAGGGTCTTTTGACAGTTGATGGAACTGAGGCTCGAGTCTTGGATTGCACCAAACAGCTAGAGATTCATTTGCATCAGCTGAGCCTTGTAAAAGGTGAACTCAAAGTGGGACAGAAACTCAAAGCCACTGTTCACAGCAAAGAGCGCCGTAATACAGCAGCTAATCATAGCGCAACTCACCTGTTGCACTCGGCTCTGAGAAGAGTGTTGGGCACCCATGTGACTCAAGCGGGCCAGATGGTGGACCCGCAAAGAATCAGATTTGACTTCACTCATAACAAACCTCTGACCACTACAGAGCTGGAACAAATCGAAAATCTCATCAACGAAGAGGTCGCGAAAGCAGTTCCCGTCTCCGCAAATATTATGAAACACAAAGAAGCCATCTCCGCCGGAGCCATGGCACTTTTTGGAGAGAAGTACGGCGACGAAGTTCGTGTTTTGAAAATGGGAGATTTCTCAACAGAACTTTGTGGAGGGACCCATGTACAGAACACCGCTGAGATCCGCGTCTTCAAAATTGTGTCTGAGTCAGGGGTCAGTGCGGGTGTGCGCCGAATCGAAGCCATCACAGGCGACACGGCTGTTCAGTATCTCTTTAAGAACTTGAATGAAAATCAAAAAGCTCGTCATCAAGCCGGCATCGGTGAGAACTGGGTGAGCTATCTTGAATCTTCAAAAGAGCTATCACACTGGATTGAAGACAAAAAAACTGAGATCAAGAATCTCGAGCGCGAAATCAAGAAAGCGCAAGGCGGCCAAATCAATCTCGATGCTCTGGTGCAAGGATCACATCTCTTCAAATCAAAAGCAGGTGATGCCAAGTTTGTCTTTGCAGATTTGAATGTCGAGGATCGTGACGTTCTCGCACAAGCGACAGATCAGCTCAAAGACAAGGTCCGTACCGGCGTCGTCGTGGTTCTCGGTCAGGGTTCATCCACTCATCCATTGATTGTGGCGGTGTCCAAAGATCTCAACCCTGAGGTCTCAGCGGGCAATCTTCTCAAAGAACTTGCAGCTGTGATGGGCGGTAAGGGTGGCGGAAGACCTGACTTCGCTCAAGGTGCGATCCCTGATCGCAGCAAATCCCAAGAAGCCCTCAAGAAAGCAAAAGAGCTACTGAAAATTCAGTAGCTCTTTTGAAGTTTTTCATTAAATGAGTTTTGCATTTAAGCTCGAAGGCAGATTTCAACGACTTTAGATGTCTTGAAATTTCTGACTGCTAATTGCAGCTGAAATTCTTGTAAGCATTGTTATTCAAGAATTCTTCGGCCAAGAAGCTCTTCAGCAGCTCACTTTTGCCATCACAGATATCTGTGGGCATATCACATGGAGTTGCTTTGTAACCTAGTTGATCACTGCCTTGGCCATCGATCGCTTCAGCATAAGGAAAGCTTGAGATTACCTGAGCACAAAGTCTACCCTCTTCGTACACAGGCTGGTTGATCACACGACAGACTCGGTTTAAGGCAATGAACTCAGTAATAAATTTAGCGTGATCTCCCTTTACACAATAAGTACCTGAAATTCCTTCTCCACCCGATTGAGGATTTAATGTGAACGCTTCCAAACGATAGTAAGGCTCGCCTCCGCCATTGCTTGGTGTCAGTGAAAGATCGAGCATCAGATGAGAATCTGAAAGAACGAAATCCTGAGCGAGAATTTTCAAACTTCGATAGTTGGAAAGATCCACTCTTGAAATCACAGCTTCTTGCAGAATCTTTTCATTCAAGCTCGCATTCGAATCACCACTTGGCACAGGCGCGCCACAGTTCTGATAAGAAAGCATGAGCAATAATGAACCGAGAATAAGACCGATTTGTCTCATCCGAATCCCCCTTGAGGTGTTTATCGGAATAAGACAGACCAAAGTTGAGACTTTTTTTTGTCTCACAATGAGACACCCCCCTCAGCGAGGACGAGCTGAAGTTGACTTCGTTAAGCCACTTTTGGGACCGCACCTTTTTTGAAAAGGTAATGGGCAACGAGCCACTCTTGGCCGTGATTGTAGCCGAAGAGCTCGGCGACAGACATGTAAAAAATTCGCCAGCGCTGAAGCCAAACTCGAGCTTCTGCTCCATAGGTCTTTGTGAAAACCTCAAGAATCTTGTCTCTGTTTTGATCCAATTTCTCGAGCCATTGATTCGAAGTTCGCTCGTAATGCCGACCATCCACAGACCAGGTTTTTTCGATCGAAAGATCTTTCTGAAAATATTCAAACAGATCCATGGAGGGCATTAAGCCCCCGGTAAAAAAGTAGCGACCCATCCAATTGTGATTCCCTTCGGTTTCAAAAGGATAAGCCAACTGACGATGACAGAAAATATGCACAAACATTTTTCCATCCGATTTCAACCATCGTGCAATTTTTTGGAAAAGCATTTCATAGTTTCTCAGATGTTCAAACATCTCGACCGACACGACTCGATCAAACTGATTTTCCGGAAGCTCTAGATGATTAATGTCTGAAGTAATCACTTCTACATTTGAAATCCCGCGTGCTTTTGCTTGTGATAGAATGTATTCGCGCTGCGGTTTTGAATTTGAAACAGCTGTGAAATGCGAACCCGGAAACCTGGCTGCCATAAACAGTGTCAAAGATCCCCAACCACATCCAAGTTCCAGAACTTTCTGACCCGGTGCAAGCTCTGCTCGTTCGCAAGTCAGTTCCAGCATCTTTTTCTCAGCCACCGAAAGCGACTCAGTGAAGGTCTCATAGAAACAAGAGCTGTATTTCAAGTGATCACCTAAACTCATCACAAAGAATTCAGGGGGAAGTTCATAGTGTTGCTCATTGGCTTTATCTGTTTCGATGGCGATGGGCTGACCACGGAGCTCTTCGACAAAAGCTTGCTTAGCGGCCCTCAGGTCCTTACCCATGGTGTTCGCTTGCTCAGCCAAGCGAAACTTCAACAGAGAGTGAATTCCACGACGAATGATAAAATCAGGAACCCAACCACTTTCAGCAACTTTGATCCACGGCATGTGAAGTATCTTAAAACAAAAAACCCAGGTTCATCACCTGGGTTTTTAGCATTAGCGTTTGCGCTAAGTAATTATCGTTTAGAGTACTGACCTCTACGACGAGCACCACGGAGACCGTATTTCTTACGCTCAACCGCACGCTGATCACGAGTCAAGAATCCAGCTTTTTTCAGTAGAGGTCTAAATTCTGCACTGAAAGCTGTCAAAGCTCGCGCGATTCCCAATCGGATCGCACCAGTTTGTCCATTTTCACCACCACCAGCAACAGTGATATCAACATCAAATTTGCCAAGTTGGTTAACAGTGTCGAAAGGCTGCAAGATCACCATCTTTGATTGCATACGCTTCAAATAGTCATCGGCCTTCAAACCATTGATTGTTAAGTTTCCTTTTCCAGGCTTCAAGAAAACGCGAGCTGCGCTCGTTTTTCTTCTACCAGTTGCATAAAACACTTTTTCTGCTGCCATGGATTAGTCCTTCTTTGCCTTAATAACGTAAGGTTGAGGTTTTTGAGTTGAGTGTGGGTGCTCAGCTCCGCTGTAAGCTTTCAACTTGTTGATCAAGCTGTAAGAAAGCTTATTTGTGGGAAGCATTCCACGAACGGCTTCAGAGATAATGAAAGCAGGATCTTCAACTTTCATTTGCGCCGCAGTTTTTTCTTTCATTGATCCGAAGAAGCGTGAGTGGCGATAGTATTTTTTCTCTTCCCACTTCGTTCCAGTCATTTCAATTTTGTCAGCGTTGATCACGATAACAAAGTCCCCATTATCCACGTGAGGTGTGAAAGTCGGTTTGTGTTTTCCACGGAGAAGAGTCGCAACGTGTGTGGCTACACGGCCGAGTCTCTGTCCGGAAGCATCGATGATCCACCATTGGCGATCTGCTTCTTCATTTTTTGCCATCCAAGTATTCATAAATATTCCTTCTTTGTTTTGTGAAATCTCCAAGCAAGGGATAACGGGCCGCTTGCCAAGAATCTCAAAAACTTTCGCTTTTTCGAAGTGATAAGGCTCCCCGAGAATGCAAAAGGAATGGACTTTTTAGATTCGGCGGCACTTCTTGTCAAGAGATGATGGATAATAAACTTTCCAAAGAAACAGACCCTGAGGGGGCGCCGCGGGCCCGGCTTCTCGACGATCCCGAGCTTTTATAATTTCATCAATGGTTTCAATAGGTTGTGACTTCATCGCCAAATCGAGCTGAGTTCCCACGAGATTTCGCACCATTTGCTTCAAGAACCCATTGCCGGTCACTTCGAACTCAATCAGCCCAGGTTTTCGTTGCCACCAGCGGGCTGATTGAATTTTTCTCACGGTGTGGGGAACCACAGTCCCGCTACTCTGAAAGGACTTAAAGTCCTTTTCTCCGACCAATCGCTCTGCGAATGAATTCAGTTGTCCCAAATCCAAGGGTGAGCGAATCCAATAACTGTAACGATGGAGCAAAGCTGTGGGGCGCGGAGAATTCCAAATCCAATAGCGATAAGTCTTTTTCTCGGCTGACAATGTGGAATGAAATTCCTCGGGGGCCGTGTAGGCATTTTTAATCACAATCGAATGCGGAAGAAGTGATCTGACGGCCCAACAAAAATCTCGGGGCATTTTGCGAGAAGTTTCAAAGTCACCCACTTGTCCATAAGCGTGCACACCCGCATCGGTTCTGCCCGAAGCATTCACACCGATAGGCTCATTGAAAAGTTTTGAAAGAGCAATTTCCACAGTCTCTTGCAGTGATGGCTTCTCAGAAGCATGTTTGTGCTCTTTTTGCTTCTGCCAACCACAATAGTCAGTCCCATCATAAGAGACGATGAATTTCACTTTCTGCATAGGGACCAACTACTCTAGAAGAGCTGAAATGACCAGCCCAAAGTAGGGGCCATGGTTTGCATTTCAAAGGCGACCAGCTACCATGAGGTCATGAATGATTTCATGATGGCTGCAGCTGGTGGTGCCCTCGTCGGACTGGCTATGAGTGCTCTGCTTCTTCTCAATGGTCGAGTTACCAGCGTGAGCGGTATCTTTAATGGGCTTCTCCAATTCTATCGTGGCGATGTGGATTGGCGAGTCTATTATGTGCTGGGCCTGATTCTTTCGGGAGTGGCTTTTTCTCAATTCACCGAAGGCTCTTTCTTTCAGTTTGATGAAAATAGATCTTTGATTGTGATTTCTGTGGGCGGACTGCTCGCAGGATTTGGTGCTGCCTTGGGAACGGGCTGTCTGACCGGGCATACGCTCAGCGCCGGAAGCCTATTGTCTCAACGGGGACTTATTGCGACAGGTGTCTTTTTGATTGCAGGAATTGTCACAGCGATTGTGATGAAGAGGCTGAGCCTATGAAGAGGTTTGTTGAATGAAAAAAACGAACTTAGCCTCTTTGCTTTCAGGATTTATTTTAGGTTTTGGATTTATTCTTGCGGGTTGGGGGCAGCCAGAAAATTTTCTGCAAGTTTTCAAACTTCAAGGAACTGCGGTCGTTCATTTTTTGATATTTATTGGCGCGGCTCTGCTCTTTCACTTTTGGGCATTTAAGACTTTATCGTCATTGCAGCGTCCCCTCTTTGATCACAAGAAACATATTCCCCACGGAAAAGATGTTTCCACTTCAATGATTCTCGGTGCGGCTCTTTTTGGAGTGGGAATAGCCTTAGGTGGTTTTGATCCTGCAGCCGCTTTGGCTTCGGTGGGAGCGGGTTCGCAACAAGCCATTGTGTTTGCCATTGCAATGACCGTGGGAATGGCCATCCATCATTTTGTGAGACAGATCTTAAGTTCTAAAAATCAACTGTAACTCCAAGACTGATCGCCTGAGAAGTAAAGTCGATATCTTTTTTGAGTCCCTGCATGGCGCGGGCTTCGAGGTTCACGTACATGTCAGCAATGCCATACTCTTCGCCCAGGCGAAAAGCACTTTGCGCATCAAAAGCCGTGATCGAGAAAAGCAAACCCCCACCACCGCCGACGGCGGCTGCGCCAGCGAACTGAGGAGACTTTCCATCATCACGAGATTCAGCAAGTCCGTAATAAGTTCCGCCACCCAGAACATAGGGAACAACCCACTGCCTGCGCACGTACTCAAAGCGATAGATCACAAAAGCCGACAGAGGCACAATGTACAAATTGTAAGCTTCACGTGCTTTGGAATTATCGCGTACAAAAGTGCCACTACCCCTGCCAGTGGCGATGCCTGTCCCTAACTGACCGCCAAAAGCACCAAAACGTGTGCGCAATTGCCATTCGTAATCATAGTTGAAACCAAAAACATTGGATTCCCCATACATGGACTCAAAAGTAATTCCATTTCCACCGCTGATTTCCGGCGGAGTCATCGAAGTAAATCGAAAACTGCTCGACTTCGTCTTTTCCCTGAGAGGAACTCGGTACTGATAAGTTCCATCCTTCTCAATTCTCATGAGCCCCTTGGCGGCTCCTGGATGAGGAACTTTCAAGACTCCTCCACGCGGTGGAGCGGGCGGAAGCTTCGGAGGTTCTTGAAGACTTTGATCTTGCGCCAACGCTATTGATGAAATTCCAAAACTGAAAGTCACTGCGAGAAGAAGGACGGGCGCTTTAAGCATGCTTTCTCCCGCTTTTTTTCATTCTCAGAACAAGCATGGCAACGAGAGAGAGAATCAACAAAGTAAATAGAACCGGAGCATTGAAAAACACCCAAACTCCAGCGACCACAGGCCACAAAGCCACACGCGCAAAAGCCCGCAAATTTTCAGATTGCGAAATTTTCAAGGCCCAATCGGGTGAATTCTCGTAGTACCACTTCACAAAAGATCTTCCCATGGGGAATTGTAAAAGAACTTCGCTTCGGAACTGGCGCAGCAAATCCACTTGTGGAGCCATGCTAGAACCAAAAGCTGCTGTCGCAATAAAACAGCTTTGCCCATCCAAAAGGCCCACCACTTTTCCAGGAGTGGCTCGGTACCTGGTCGGCGTGGCATTCAAGACCGTGGGATCTGAGAAATATTGGACGTTCCCGGCTTCATCCACTGTGGCCATGAGGAAGTCGTAAGTCACATCGTTATCTAGGCCATCGACCTTATTGTTACTGAGAGACGCTGCGACGACGGTTTTATCTTTCACCAAAAGATCGGCGTAACCATCTGTCGCTGCACTCAAACAAAAATTTCCTTGCGTGGGACGATAATACATTCTGAGCCGGTCCCACTTTACATTGGAACCTCCTGAGGGCCCTGTGGCCGCCCTTTCCACATCATTGACGAATGCTTTCTCATCCCCCGGCTGCATCGAGAACTTACAAAATCCCTCATCAGCGGCACAAGCAGTCGACCAACCATCGGCATGACGAGGAGCTAAAGTCGCATCCACACCACGAAAATTCACTTTCAAGCTCACTTTGTTTGAAAAATCCGTGGTGCTTGATCCGTTAGAAACACCCACATCTAAAGTTCCATTGAAATCTGAAGTACTTGAGCAGCTTGCGGTATCAGCCGCATTGCAGATGTCATCCCAATCAATTCTTATCCATAAGGTAGATCCTGCAACAGGAGTCGACACTGCTTGATCTGTGATTGTCACAGATGAGGCTCCCCATTTGGCCAGAAAAGAGGAGCTCGCAGGCACGGAATCAACTTGAAACTCGACATACAAGCGCAAGTCATTGTGAACTGATTTTTCATTACAAGCGAGTTGCGTGGTGGTGCAAAGATTCGAGATATTGGCACAAGTATCACAAGTGGCATTGGGGTCATTCGTACCTGAAGGGCAGAGGGAAGTTGCGCCATTCCCCACATAGCCTGCATAAATTTTAATATTCGCGGGATCCGAAGTATCTAGGGCAGAAACGGTGTCGGAACTCACCACGACATTGCTGATCGCAGCCAGTGAAACTGCTGAAGAAAAAAGCAATGCAAAGAACGTCCATCCCGTGACAACTCTGGTCATAGGATGATTGCAGCACGGCTTTTAGTGGATGTCAAAAATTCGCTCGGCTATTTGAATGCCGTTCAGAGCAGCGCCCTTGCGAATATTGTCTGAAACAACCCACATCAACCAGAGCTTGGGGTTTTCGGGATCACGATGGATTCTTCCCACATAGACTGGATCTTTGCCAGAAACTTGAATTTGCAGGGGATAATCAGACCCTTTGGCGTTATCCTGCACTACGAGGCCGGATTCTGATTTCAAGCTCGCAAGAAGTTGATCTCGAGTGACTTCTTTGTCCAAAGTGACCCAAACAGTTTCCGCATGGGCGTTCAACACCGGCACGCGAACGGTGAAAGCCGACACATGGATGTGCGGAGCTCTGAGAATTTTTTTAGTTTCTTTCTGAACTTTGACTTCTTCAGAGGTGAAACCTTCATCATTGAAAGATCCGATCTGGGGAATGCAATTAAAAGCAATTTGGTGTGCAAAATTCTGAGACTGAACTTTTTCACCCATTTGAACTTGCTTGGTTTGAGCTAAAAGTTCATCGAAAGCCGCTTGGCCTGCTCCGCTGACTGCCTGATAAGAAGAAACTTTGACTTCTTTGATCCCAAAATCTCTGAGAAGAGGTTTTAACGCCACGACCAACTGAATGGTACTACAATTCGGGTTCGCGATAATCTGAGGACGAGGATTGGTCGTTAGCAAATCTCCGTTCACCTCGGGCACCACCAAATGAGTCTGAGGATCCATGCGGAAAGCCGCTGAATTATCCACAGCCCAAGCCCCACTGGCCACAGCCTGCGGAGCCCATTCTTTGCTGATGTCATCTCCGGATGAAAAAAATACGAGATCAAGACCCTCGAAGCACCCTGGCTTTAATACTTCGATCGGATAGCTTTTACCTTGGAGAGTGATGGACTTTCCTAGAGAAGCTTCGCTCGCAAAAGGCCGCAAAAGCTCGACGGGAAACTTTCTCTGTTCGAGAGTTTCCATAAAGCTTTTTCCCACCATACCGGTGGCTCCGACCACTCCGATTTTAAGTTTTCTTGGGTTCGTCATCATCTTCCTCGATGAGGTCTTGTTCTTGAGGTGAATGGGCTGGCAAGTACACATTGGCACGAATGCGCTTGTTCTTTCCAAAATTGAGCACGCCCAAAATCGCCCCAAGGACTGCATAAGTTAAAAACAGAACAAACAAATGAACTTCAGGTCTGTAAGCCACCACAAGTAAAACCAAAACACCAATGACCAAATATTTGAACGGAAGTCTTTCTTTCAAATCGAGATCTTTGAAACTGCGATAGCGGAAAGTGCTCACCATCACGAGTGCGAGCAAAAAGGTCATCGCCAATAAACCGATATTGCCACTGGCCTCGTAGCCCAGATCTGTGAATGCCAAAACTGAGGAAGCCACAATCCCCGCCGCCATCGGAATGGGCAGACCCTGGAAGTACGCTTTTTCAACAACGTGGGCCTGAACATTAAAGCGGGCCAATCGCAAAGCTCCACACGCACAGTACAAGAAACTTGCGAGCCAACCCAAGCGACCAAAGGGCTCAAGCGCCCACAGGTAAAGCAGAACGGCGGGAGCCATCCCGAAACTCAAGACATCAGAAAGTGAATCGTATTCCGCACCAAACTTAGAGGTCGAGCGAGTGAGGCGTGCTAAGCGCCCATCCATCAAATCAAAAACAGCCGCAATCACAATCGAGTAAGCGGCCATCAGGAAATCACCCTTAATGGCCATAAGAATTCCGTAGAATCCGAAGAACATATTTCCCGTGGTGATCAGATTCGGTAAAATATAAATGTGAATGGATAATTTCTTTTGGGGCTCAGAGCTGTCGATATCAGAAGTTGTTGCCATAATTCCTCGTTAATTTGTGTTCAATTTTAATAAGCCGCAAAGGCACCGAAGAGAGAAAAAACTAACCAAAGCGCCGAGGCGCTCAAGACTGGTAAAGTCAGATTGTCATCCAATTTCCAAATCGGAATCAGCTCCGCCAAAGCACCAATCAAACCGCCAATCAGACTGACGATGAGAATGCGTTCGAGCAAGAGCCCATTGAAGTTCAAAAAAAGATAAGTGACGATCGTGCACACAAAGAAAGCAGCTAAAGAACCTTGCAAACTCTTTTCACCAAAAATTTTATCTTTCCCGAAGCGAATTCCAAAGTAACTCGCAACAGGATCTGCGAAAGCGAGAAAGAGAAGGGTCAGCAACACCACAGCGCGCGGGAACAAGCAAGCCACGATCATGGTTCCGGTGATCAAGAAAGTCGTTCCTGCGAGTTTATTGACCTCGCTTTGGCGCATGATGGGCTTAAAAAACAAAATCATTAAATCATTCAATGTTTTTGATCTTTGCCTTGCAAAATCCAAAGGAACAAAAAGAAAGAACGAAACCATTAAAATCGTGAGTGACCAAGTTTCTGGGGCATAGGCATAAAAAGCAGCCATGATGGAAACTCCAACCATGTGCCAAATCTTTCGAGCCAGGTGCAAATCAGATCGTCTTTTTAGGTCCACATCCAAATCCGCGGTTTTTACAGTGTTTTCCATAGTTTGTGATGGCACCTTAACTTTCCTTTTTTGTCCTTACAAGCATTTCAGCCAGGCATTCTAAGTAATTGAAATAACTATGCTTTTTTATTAAGCAAGGCGGCACTGCTGAAAACCTCGACAGGTTCGGAAGAGAGATCGTAAGATCTTGGCGGGCGAAGGGCAGATTCACTAGTATTTTCAATGGGATATAGCACTGGGGCTGGCAAGGCTGTTGCACTCCCAAAGGATATGAGAAAAGCCCTTTGGCTGCTCTTCGGCAGTTTATTTTGCTTTTGCCCCCTGAGTTTCGCTCAAGACAGCGCATGGTCTGGCTATACTCAGGACATTCAGAAAGAGAAAGCCGATCGCTTCTACGAAGTGTACTTGTTTTCCTACCGACCAGCACCTGAAAGAAACCTTCACCAGCAAATCTTTAGTCCACTCACCTCAGAATTCAAACTTAAATACCGCGAAGTCTTTGGCCAAGTTGATGCTGAAAGTATCAGCTATCAACCTGCCAATTTTGGGATGCTGGACAATTTCAAAGGTTATAACTCAGCTGCTGAAGAAGAAAATAAAAAACGAAAAACCTTCGCGGAGTACATGACTAAACGACTCTTCGAGCACCACGTCGATAATTACTTCAAGAACGATCCCACAATGCGCCCTGTGTATGAAGCCAAAGAGAAGCTCAGCAATATCAATGTTCAAGTGAACCAGAGTTTCAAATTCAACTTTCGCTACAAGCTCTCCGGCAACACTCTCGATATCAATGTTTTGAATCCTTGGATTGATTCCAAGCTCACTTTAGAAATGAATCCTCGGTCTTTTGGGCCATCGTCTCCCTTAGAAGAAAGACTGTGGCTGGGAAAGAATCTTGAACGGAATTGGCGCTTGCAGTCCAATATCGCCCAAAAAGATGGAGTCCTCAAAGTTGAAAGCATCCATTGGCTCAAAGCTCAGTGGACGACTTCAGTGGCCTATCAAGACACATTCAAAGAAGTGGGACCAACAACTCGACAGCGCTTTTATTATCTGGGAGCTCAGAACTCGTTTTAATTTTTTATGGATGCGGGGGCGCGACGATGAATCGTGACTTTCTTTTCGAAAGTTGATCCATCCACTGAAGCACCTTTGATCAAGAAGAGGTTCTCACCATCGGCAAGATCGATATAGTCTGTTGTGACTTTTTCTTGCTTCAAGAAAACGACAGAAGCAGTAAATCCATTGGTCATGTTCGTGATTTGAAGCTCTTTGAGTGATGGGCTGCTCGTGCACTTCGATCTAATCATTCGCAAGTGAGTGGCATCAATGGATTCTGGCAGACTGTAATCGCATCCAAGATCCGCCGTTACGTTCTGTGCGAAAGGTGAAACTTCTTGAGATGATGTGGCCGCGCTCACGACACTGGCTGGATTTCTCCGGCCGGGCTCACTTTTCAAATTGACTTGTGGTTCTGCCAAAATGGACCACGCGGTAGGAATCGAGAGCAACGCCACAAATGCGATAGTGATCTTTAAAAACTGCTGCTCTAAATTTTTAACTTCTTTGTGCGGCTGAGCCATGTCCTAAGACATCGGCAAAATTTTGACGCGACTAAAGGCATGCCAAATTGAGACAGGCCTTTCAGTGAGTTCCAGGAATTTTTTTGGGACTAAGGACTAATAACTGACTCAAAATCCTGTCCCTGGTCTCTGCGACCGCCTCAATGGAGCCAACATTGACTTACGAAATCTGCGTGTTCGTTGGTGATTTCTGTTTCTTGTAAAACAAGAAACAGAAATTCCGTCCGATTTTCTTTTTTTCTCTATTGAGTTAGGTAGTTAGAAGACGGCGTTCTGCTGAAGGGACAGGATTTTGAGTCAGTTGCTAAAGACTAGGGTTTTTCAATACTGATAGCGAATTTTTTGACTCCGACTGACTTGATCACGTCCATAATTCCAACCACCGTCCCGTGCGGAACATCTTTGTCTGCGGAAATCACGGCTTGAATGTCTGGATTCTTCCCGAGCTCCTCGGTAGCCTTCGCTCTCAGTTGATCCGAAGTGCTCGGATTTCCATTAAGGATCACTTGCCCATCTTTGGTGAGTGTAATGTTCAGTTGACTCGGAACAGTTTGGTCAGAGGACGCCGCCTTCGGAAGATTCACATTGATTGAGGGCTTAATGAACATCGGTGCTGTCACCATAAAAATGATGAGCACCACGAGGATAATATCCACCAAAGGAACAACGTTAATTTCCGAGATTGACTCTTCGTGATCCGAGTTGGATTTCATTGCCATTCTATAAACCCTTTTTCTTGGCAAACGCGAGGCAGAGTTCTTTCACGGAATCTAAGCTTTGCATGATGCCTTTCACTTGGCGTTGAAAATAGTTGTAGGCAATGACGGCAGGAATGGCGACAAAGAGACCCGCAGCCGTCGCCACCAGTGCCAAAGAAATTCCAGCCATCACGGTTTGTTGTCCCGCCTCAGGGCTCATAGCCAGGTCATTGAAAGCTTTCATGATTCCTAGAACTGTTCCAAGAAGTCCGATGTAAGGAGCATTCGATCCCACCGTCGCCAGAAAACTCAAATACTTTTCAAGCTCAGGTCGCTCCGTCAATGCATAGGTATTAAAAACTTCTTCAAGTCCTTTAGATCCAGACTCTTTGATATGTTTCAAAGCGAAATTCAAAGCGCGTCCTTCAATGGTCGCAGGATCTTTGGAAAGCTCTTCCACATCAGACACGCTGTGACTCTGAAGAGCCAATTTAATTCGCTGACGAATCGCCAGAGAATTTTGTGAAACTTTTCTCAAACTCACCCAGCGCTCAAGAATCATCCCAATGGAGACAATGCTCAAAACCACAAGGATCCATAAAACAATTTGATCCGCTACATGGGCCACTGCAAAAATGCGTTCTGTTAACATAGATTTACCTCTCGACTGTCAAATTATCCCTAGATATATTCATAGCGGTCAAGGAAGGACCCACAGATGAGAAAGTATCCCCTTCACAAAGTATGGATTTGGACTTTTGTGGGGCTTTGCTTATCCGCATGCCAAGTGCAGAAGGACAAATCTCCTTCGATTCTTGTGATTGCTGTCGATGATCTTGGTTTCAACGAAAGCTACTGTGCCAATCAAGGTCAAGAACCGACTCAAGCTTTAGAAGTTTTGTGCTCTGAGAGCATCCGGTTCTCCCACGCTTTTACCACATCGACACTGAGTGTTCCTGCCCTCACCTCTCTTTTGACGGGGTTTTATCCTTTTGAAAGCCAAGTCAGGACCAATGCCGACTCACTGAAGATGCATCACTATACTCCGGCTGAAGCGGCGAGAGATTCTGGTTATCGCACTGCTTTTTTTTCAGGTGGAGCCCCCGTTCTCCGATTTTCAGGACTCAATCAAGGTTTTGAAGTCTTTGAAGACAATTTCAATCCGCAAATGGGACTTCGCCCCTTTGACGAAACAATGAAACTCTTTCTCGACTGGCTTCTTGCAGAAGATCATTCCCAGCCATTTTTTTCGGTCCTCTACGTTCCCGATCTTTTACATAAGAACCGACAAACCTTTAATGTCCTCGGAGAATCTCGAACT
>JBKCXY010000027.1:0-12934 GCA_046315835.1 Pseudobdellovibrionaceae bacterium
GTTTTATGATTCGCTCTCTACTTGTTTGTTTACTCATCTCACTTTTAGCATTCACGGCTCAAGCAGGTTTTCTGATTGAACCTTATGTGGGTTACAAATCCACTTCTCTTGACGGGAAACTAGTGGCGACTTCTCAAGATATCAGTGGAAAAACGGGCGGAAGTTTCTTTGGTGGCCGTCTGGGTTACAAGTATCTCGGTTTTTGGGGGGCCTTGGATTATGAAACGGGAACTCAGAAGTATAAGCCCAAAGATACCAGCTTCGCAGAAGCTGACATCACAACTGAAATTGGCTACCTCACCTTGGGCTATGACTTGCCCTTTCTTCTGAGATTTTGGGCTTCTTATGGGCTTACCGCTTCACAAAAATACAAGTTTACGGATGACGCTGAATCCACCTACCAAAAGGGCACCGCAATGAAACTGGGCGTTGGCTTAAAATGGATCCCATTCACATCGCTAAATCTAGAATATTTCAGTTACGAAGCCAAAGAGCGCGAAGACAGTAGTTCTAAAGTGCCTATATCAGATTTTGCCAATCCCTTTAAGAATAGCGGATTGATGATCTCTCTCTCCGTACCTTTCAATCTATAATTACGATCTAAAAAGGATCCAGTGATTCCCTCTGACTGGATCCTGATTACAATAGAGCCATGGGTGATTTTGAAAAACAGCCTGAGTAATTCCTCGCCCGCGTGCAATCACGTCGATTTGCTTCCGCTGCGCGATCTTTTTTAAATCCTCGAGTGTCTTGGCTACGTCCTCTTGATTTCCATAATCATAAATAAAGTAGACATCGGCTTCTGGCAGTTCAAAAGAAGCTTCTGTAAGATCTTGAGTGAGGATTCGATGGACAGATCCTTGCTGGATCAGAATGCGATTGCCCTCTTCAGCTCGAGCCGCAACAAGTTCGTACCCTAAGAACTGATCCTCTGGACGAGACTCATGAAGAGCGAGAGCAAGCCTGCCATAGCCTGCACCCAAATCAATCCATAATCTCGGCGCTTGATCAAAGTGCGCAAAGATCTCTTCGAACTCTTCATAAGGAGTTTGAAAGCCTTGATGACTGATATGAGCCCATGTCTGCTTCTCGGTGGGAATCATTTCAGATTTCAATTTTTGTTCGATCCCTGTGATGGCAAATCCCAGCTCTCGATCTTTGGCCTCGGACCTTAATTTTGATCCGACATACTTTGAGCTCACAGTGCTGGCTTTCTTTTTTGGCTGCGAAATGCTTTTCGCAATTCGACCAGTCTTTTTCTTTCTTTGACCGAATAGAGTTCTGAGGTTGCGAACCAAGCCACGCCTGAAATACGGCTGGCCTGCTTTTTCACAAAGGCTCTCTGTAGCTTTGAATCTACATGATCAATTTCCCGCAGGGCCCAACCAATGCCCCTTTGAACATAAAAGTGAGGATCATCTAAAAGTTCTTCAACGAGTTTCAGAGATGTCGCTGCGGGCACTCGGTCTTTTCGAAATCTGGCGTAATAGTAAATTGAGACCAGAGACTGTCGCCTGAGCCAGGGATTCTTAGAGGTATTCCATTTTTTCAGCGTTTTGAGAAAGCGAGGATTCATTTCAAGATATTGAGCAAAGACATCTGACAAAATATCACTGTGAACCCAGTTATCTATTTCTTGGACCAGCTGTTCAAGATCCTTGATTCTAAACCAGAGCTCTTGGCCTCGCTTTTTATCCACCAGCGAGTAAAGAGCCATTGATTTGATGTCGAAAATATCGGTGGATCGCCATAAACTGAGGGCTTCGTCCCAGGTCAGATTGAGGTCTTTCGATAAATTTCTGAGCTTGGGAACTGGATGACCCCAAAAGATCAAAGTTGACTGCTCGTCTTTGGTTCTCTGTTTATGCCCCTGGGCTCCCAGGTAATTGGCATAAACTTTTGCTTGCGGAAGGGGTCCCTTGAGAGCTGTTCTGATCTTCTGGAGCAGTTGATGTTTGTTTCTTGTCTCGTTTCGCACAATTTTGTTTATCTCTAAACTCTGATTGTTGCAAACTTTTACCCTGCAGGAGGTTTCCATGCTTAAGTTTCCAATGCTATTTCCAATCTCTTCTGACAGTGCCTCAGGAATTCAAACCCCTTGGGTGAGTGGAGTACCTGGACGTCAAGTGCAGTGTGCTATTCCCCCCGAGTTCTCTGGTCCTGGGGGCGGTTTTTCACCTGAGGATCTTTATGGAATGGCACTGAACAATTGTTTTGTCGCGACTTTTAAGGTCTATGCCGAAAGAAGTCGCCTCCAATTCTTGAATATCAAGATTGATTCTCAACTCAGCGTAGACCGGGATGAAACAGGCTCCCCCATCATGAAACATATCGAGATGAAAATCGTGCTGTCAGGGGCTGTCGCCCAGAAAGATCTAGCGGAACGCCTCCTTCAAAAAACCAGCGAAACTTGCATGGTGTTGAATTCCACGAAAACGACAAAAAAGTTTAGTTTCGAGCTGATCTAGTGTGATAGCTTGTCCCCATGGATAAGCTTCATGAAAAAACAAAAAGTTCAGAAGTGATTCTCAATGGTCGCTTCCTTAAAGTCTGGCGGGATATTGTTGAGCTCCCCGATGGTCATACTTCTTTTCGAGAGTATATCAAACATCCTGGAGCTGCTTGTGTTGTCCCTGTCCTCGATAATGGAAATCTGATCCTGGTTCGGCAATTTCGTTATTCCGTCAAACAAGTCTTTTATGAGTTCCCCGCCGGAAAACGTGATTCCAAAGAATCCACTTTAGAAACTGCTCACCGAGAGCTCGAAGAAGAAGTGGGCTTTCAAGCATCTCAAATGGACTTCTTGACAAAGATTCACCCGGTGATTGGTTACAGCAATGAAGAAATTGATCTGTATCTCGCCACTGGGCTCAAAAAAACCCAACAAAGATTAGATCCCGGGGAAAAACTTGAAGTCATTGAAATGTCCCCGCAAGAACTCAAGAACTTGATTTTTCAAGGACAAGTCAGTGATGTGAAAACTCAGATTGCTGCCTTTTGGTATTTTGATCGCAACCCTGTGAAGTAGGAATCTATGAACCACCATTTACACTTTAGCTCCCAAGCCATTGAAAATCGCAAACGAGTCTCAGCTCATCACCTGAGTTTTTTACCCCCAGAGGTTGTGGTTCTTGTGAACGCAGGCTTTCCGATGACGAAACCGGGAGGACTTGATCAGACTTATGATTTCCTACCTTTGCCAGAGGCTTTTTGGCTCACAGGCAGTCGACGTCATGGCAATGTCACTGCTTATTCTTCCGAAACAGGCTGGACGGATTTTGCTCTGCCTGTCTCAGAAGCAGAAGTTATCTGGGAAGGCGAGCCTGCTTTCAGTTATCAAAAATCAAGGGAACAACTCGCCCCCTGGATTAGCCAAAATGGATTCAAATCTATGGTCGTGATCGGTCAATCAATTCCTGAGGCGACTTTACCTTTGGCATCTGCGGATTGGTCAGAACGAGTTCGCCATGCTCTTGATCGCAGCCGTCGACCCAAAGATATTGAAGAAATTGAATTGATTCGCCTCTCCGCCGAAGCGGCTGAAGCCGGTTATAAAAAAGTGGCTTCTTTTCTGAGACCAGGAATTACAGAGCGTCAGCTTCAGATTGAATACGAAGCTGAAACTTTCAGGGCGGGTTCTCATGGAACACCTTACTCGACAATTATTGGGAGCGGAATTCGCTCTGCCATTCTCCATGGGATTCCCACAGAAAAGAAGATTCAGCCACGAGAACTTGTTCTGATTGATGCTGGGGCCTCTCGCGCTGATTACTGTGTTGACATCACTCGCGTTTTCGCGGCGGATGGCGAGCTCACCACACAACAACATGACCTTTTCCTCGCGGTTAAAAATGCACAGACAAAGTGTATCGCTGCTTCACAACCTGGTGTCGAATGGCTGGATGTGCATGCACTGGCAGCACGGGAACTTGCGAACTCACTGATTGAATTTTCAATCTTAAATTGCTCCCTGGATGAAGCTTTAGAAACCGAAGCAATTTCCCTATTTTTCCCCCACGGCGTGGGCCATATGCTGGGCCAGCGCGTACGAGATGTGGGGGGCCATAAAGAGGGGCGCCCACCCAGATCCAAATTCGGAGTCCGCGTGCGAGTAGATCTTCCCTTAGAGGAGAACTTTGTGATGACGGTAGAGCCGGGTCTTTATTTTATTCCGGCACTTCTTGATTTGCCAGCCAATCGCACAAAGTATTCGCAGTCAGTGAACTGGAGCGAAGTCGAAAAATGGAAATCTGTGGGTGGAATTAGAATTGAAGATGATATTTGGGTCAAAGGTTCTGGGCCAGTGAACCTGACAGAAAGAATCAGCAAGATTGTTTAGCGCTTGACGGGAATTCCAGAGCCAGTCCAATGAACGAGGACATAACTTCCTTGGTGGGTCTTATGGCTTTTCATTTCCACATCAACAATCGCATCAAAGCCGTTCTGAAAAGCTTGGTAAGCGAGTTTCATAAAAATGTCTTCGCGGTCACGGGCATCAGAAATTTGAATGGGCTTTTCTTTCCGATTCATCAGACGTGTTTCTTTGGATTGTGACTTTTCGTAGATCGGGAAGTTTTTCACATTGGCGACAGTTTCTTCGTAAGCTGATATCTGGGGCCAAACTTGAGCCTGATAGCAAGATTGACAATAAACGGTCCCCTTGAGCTCTTGAGGGACTAAGGGCATTAGGTTGAAGTGTCCTTCCTCTAAAAACTCCACGCAGTTCTTGCAAAAATGGCCATGGCAAATATGGCACGTGTAATTGGCTTTAGAATGTCCACACTGAAGAGTTTCACTCATGATGTCGGTGTACTCTGAAGCAGAGGCTTTGTTGAGTACTTTTGTAAATTTGACAAGGCTCACGGCCTCCTCTAGAACCAACCCATGAAGAAAACCAGCCGAATGATGCCGCAAATGTTTCGAGACGAACTCCCCTCGGTGGCTTTTGATCAGGCTTCGTCAATCAAGGATCTTAAGAATCTGGGACCCAAGTCTGAGATGGAGTTCTCACGAGCGGGTATTCGTACACCTCAGATGTTCATGAAGTTAGGTTGGAAAAAGACGCTGGTGAAACTCGTGGCTCAGAACCCCAAGAATCTTCACTCTGTTTTTGCCTATGCACTGATTGGTGCGCTCGAGAATAAGGATTGGTTGGCTATTTCAGAAAATGCCAAGAAAGAGGCTCGAGAGTTCTGCTCGGATCTCAGGAAAAAGCAGCCCACTAAGTCCCGCAAAAAGTAACGTAGCTCTTCGAGAAATCAGGTTTCAGCTGACGAAACTTAAAGTTGGCTTGAGTTTCTTCAAAGGGTGACTTGAGCGCCCTTAGAAATTCATTCATAACTGTCAGATCCCCTTGAACTGCTTTTTCTAGAGCCTCCTCAACCCAATAGTTCCGAGGAATTATTGCAGGATTCGAGGACAGCATCAGATCACGAGCTAAGTGGGGATCGCTCCCTTCAGCGGCCAAGCGAGCTTTCCATGCTGCAAGAAGCTCTTGAAATCCAGGTTCTAAAAATTGTGGCTCTTTTTCAAAGGTATCCAGGCTAAGCTCTCGGAAAGTCCACGTGAAATCGAGTTTTAATCGAAACATGTTTTCAAAAAGCTTTTGAAAAAGCTCGGGATCTTGCTTCTGACTTTGCTTCAATCCGAGCTTTTGGCCGAGCCCCTGCAGATATGCCGCTGAGAATAGCTCTGAAAAATGGGAGAGCTCTTCTTGAGCGCTGGTGACGGCCTGATCTGAGTTTTCATGAAACAAAGGCAACAGGCATTCTGCAAGCCGAGCTAAATTCCATTGAGCAATGCTTGGCTGAGCCCCGTAGCGGTATCTGCCTTTAGTATCAATCGAACTAAACACAGTGTCAGGGTCATAGGCATCCATGAAAGCACAAGGCCCATAATCGATGGTCTCTCCCGAGATCGCCATGTTGTCGGTATTCATCACTCCGTGGATAAATCCTAAATTCATCCACTGAGCAATGAGCTTTGCCTGGCGGCCCATCACAGCTTTAAAAAATCCAAGAGCGTCCGACGGATCAAGTTCGGGGTAGTGTCTTTTGATGGCATAGGCCACCAAGTCTTTCACAGCCTCATTTCCGAATTTGTGGGCGACATATTGAAATGTTCCGACGCGGAGGTGACTGCTCGCGACTCGAAAAAGAATTCCCCCGGGTTGAGCTGTCTCGCGATACACAGCTTCCCCCGTGGAAACGACGGACAAACTTCGTGTGGTGGGGACTCCTAAAGCAAACATAGCTTCTGAAATCAAATACTCTCGCAACATGGGAGCAAGAGCACTGCGACCATCCCCACGACGTGAAAAGGGAGTTTGGCCCGAGCCTTTCAACTGAAAGTCCCAAAGTTTTCCTTGGGAGTCTGTGTGTTCATGAATCAAGTGAGCTCGACCCTCCCCCAGAATATTGAAGTGCCCAAACTGCTGGCCGGCATAGGCCAGGGCCCAAGGCTGCCACTCTGGCGGAAGTCGATTGCCCGAAAGCACTTGTGGATCTTTGATGACAGAGAGATCAAGTCCCAAGGATGAGCAAAGATCTTCATTGAAAGAAACAATTCTTGGACTTGCTACTGGAACGGGAGTGACTTGAATCGCTCCCCATTTATTACCGGCCACAGAAACCTCTGGTTAAATTCTAACATCCCAAGCTTTGAAATGAGAGAGAATACTTTCTGCACACCGCTGAAAAGCAAGCTTTTGAACTTGAGAATCCTTTTCGCTAGCTGGATCCGGCAGGGGCCAATGGACTCTTTTTGCCTGAGTGATGATCACTGGACACTCTTCTTCGGCACACAAAGTGACTACAAAATCTAATTGATCCAAAAAATTTCTGGGGATTGTTTCCACAGACTTGGAAAACAAATCAGAAGTGCCAATTCCACGATTCTTCAGTTCTTCAAGAGCTCCCGGATGAACCGTCCCCGACGGCTTTGAACCCGCACTCATGACCTGCATACGCCCGGCAAAGAAACTTCGAGCAAGGCCTTCAGCCAACTGACTTCGAGCTGAATTGGCTACACAGAGAAATAAAACGGATGGCTTTTTGCTCATGAGACCTCAAAGACGACGAAATTGATCAATGAGAATCAGTGTACCCATAATCAAAACAAAATAGCCAAATCCTTTTTTCAAACTCTTTTCTGAAACACGGCGAGAGAGCTTCATTCCTAAGAAAAGACCCGTAATGGCGATAGCTGCAATGGTGATCAAGAGCTGCCAATCCACCGTGCCGTGCTGCTGGAGATCGCCGACAAAACCAATCAATGATTTTGCTGCAATGATAAACAGCGAAGTCCCGACGGCAATCTTCATCGGAAGTCCCACAAGAACCACCAAGGCTGGGATAATCAAAAATCCGCCACCTGCTCCCACGAAACCCGTCACTCCCCCGACAATCAGTCCTTCAATTGAGATCAGCAGCCCTCGCATTTGCTGGGACAGTTCAAGTTTTCTGCTTGGTCCATTCTGACTACGAATCATGGAAAGTGAGGCAAGAACCATCAGAACTGCAAAGACAAGCATGATGAGCAGTGGCTTTGAGACGGCTGTTTCCCCCATGAAAAAAACGGGGTCAGGAAGCTGTGGGACCACGTAAGCTCGAGTGAGATAAACACCGATAAAACTTGGGACTGCAAAAATGAATCCCGTTTTCAGGTCGACGTCTCCTCGTTTCAGGTAGAAAATTCCCCCAACCAGAGCTGTGAGTCCCACAATAAACAGCGAATAGGCGGTGGCTGTGACAGGATTCACTGAAAACAAATAGAAAAGAATCGGAACTGTCAGAATTGAACCGCCGCCACCGATCAAGCCCAAAGACAGCCCCATCAATACCGAAGCAAGATATCCAAACAGTTCCATAGTCACCTACTTTTGAAGTTTAATTTTCTTATCCACAACTCGAAAGAGAGCCATACCCAAAAGCATGGCCACGACAAAAATCAAAGTCTGTTTCTGTCCGGCAGCCAGCGAGGTGATCGCAGGACCAGGACAAAATCCATTCAAAGCCCAACCTGCACCAAAAAGAACGGATCCAATGACGAGTGCGGGAGTGATCTCTTTCTTGGTAGGCACATGCCATTTTTCATCCAACACAGGTGAGCTTCTTCGGCGAATGAGTTTATAAGTGACAAAGTGAACGGCAATGGCACCCACCATGACAAACATCAGTGACGGATCCCACTGTCCAAAAAGATCCAGAAAGCCAATGACTTTCTGTGGCTGAGTCATCCCAGAAATCACCAGTCCGATCGCAAAAGTAAGTCCTACAACAAAGGCAGCGATGGCATTTTTCACAAATAAACTCCTAACTTTCTGAAAAGAACGACAGCTAGTACTCCTGCGACAATGAAAGTGATGGTCGCAACCAGTGAGCGTGGTGACATCCGGCTGATCCCGCACACACCATGACCACTCGTACAACCACTTCCCATAATCGTTCCAAAACCCACCAGAAGACCTGCAATTCCCACAGTAAGATCACTCGTTGAGACAGTGTTCACAAAAGCTTCTGATTTGAACGGAAGCATGAGAACTCCACCCAGAAAAAGACCTGCAACGAAGAGAAATCTCCAGAGAGTGTCCCCTTTTATTGGCTCGATAAGACCGTTGATGATTCCACTGATACCTGTCACTCGACCGTTCATAAGGAGCATGATGGACACCGAAAGTCCGATGATTGCTCCTCCGATCAGCGCATTAATCCAATCTTGATTCATCGTTGAACTCCTTTACTTTCTTTCCGTTGGTAGATTTTTTTCATTCCAGCGAATCATTCCACCGGCCATATTGATCGTGAATTTATAGCCGAGCGAGATACTTTCATTGGTGGCGGTCCCTGAGCGCCCCCCACTGCGACAAACAAAAACAATTTCTTCGGTGCGGTCACCTTTTTCGAGAAACTTTGTGAGATCTGGCCCCAGAGTGATCAGCTCGGCCCCTTCGATATGGCCAAGCTCATTATTAAATTCGTCAGGGCGACGGACATCGATCACGCGAAGTTTCTTTGAGCGGATTTCATTCATATGTGAATAAAGATCCTCGACCGAAATCTCGGGAGTTCCATCCACCTTCTGAGGATGGAGAGTCCGGGCATCTTTCGGCTTTCCGCAGGCTAAGTTTGCAGGCACTGCTTCGTGAATTTTTTTCGGATTCGCAAGTTTCAACTCAGACATGACTTTCTTAAAGTCTTCAACACTCATTTTTTCATTCAGTCTGGGATTATGTTTTTTCTCAGCACCAATGGTTGAGGAAGTGTGACCTCGATAGTCATGGCCCGGATAGATCACAGTTTCGTCAGGAAGCTGAAAAAGTTTCTCTCGGACACTTTTGTAGAGTATCTCTGAGCTTCCCTGTTGAAAATCGGTGCGGCCGCAGCCACGGATGAGCAAAGCATCGCCAGTAAAAATCATGTCTTTGAACTGATAGGTCAGACAGGTATTCGTATGCCCAGGGGTGGCAATCACTTTGATTTCGTGGCTCCCAAACTTCAGAACGTCACCTTCTTGGAGGGGCACATCCACACAGCTGACTTCAGCATCTGCACTCACAGCTGTCTGAACACCCAGACGGCGACGAATCTCTCCCGCGCCTGTGATGTGGTCAGCGTGAATATGAGTATCTAAAGCGTAAACTAACCGAAGGCCCAATTCCTCGATCAATTTGAGATCACGATCGACGGTTTCAAGGACAGGGTCAATGATCACAGCTTCCTTGGTTTCACGATCCGCAATTAAATAGGTATAAGTGGATGACTCAGGCTCAAATAGTTGGTGAAAGATGTAGTTTCTATTCATAGTTTCCTCCCTAGATTTGGCCAGCGCCAGTATGCCACAATTTCGAACTGAGACATTATGTCCTGGAGCATAACTCTTTGTTGTCATTTTTGGCTATTCTTGAGATGACTTTTTGTGAAAGAAGGACTCCATGCAGACTCTGACCACGGAAGAATTTAAGCAAAAAGTTTTTGATTTCACAGCCAGTAAAGATTGGGCCTTTAAAGGTCCGCGCCCTGCAATTGTGGATTTCTATGCGGACTGGTGTGGACCTTGCCGAGCTTTGGCCCCCATTCTTGAGACAGTTGCCTCAAAGTACTCCAATGAAGTGGATGTGTACAAAGTAGATACCGAAGCCACTCCCGAACTAGCCGCTCTTTTTGGGGTTCGTGGTATCCCCAGTATTTTGTTTATTCCCCAAACCGGTGAACCGGCGATGGCGACTGGACTCATGGGTGAAGATGGCTTTGATAATGCGATCAAAGAGATTTTCGGGATCTCCAAGTAATGACCATGCATCTGACCAAAAAGAGACTTCTGCAAACATCTATCGCAGCAATTGTGATTCTGAGTTTTGCTATCATTTGGAAATACTATTCAAATCAAAAAACCAGTGCTGATTGGATTCCCGTCGGACGTCAAAGTATTACGGAAGCCGTTTACGGTGTTGGGACTGTTGTTTCTGATAAAGTTTTTGAGCATCGCCAAGCGATTGTCGCTACGATCCGCGAAATCAAAGTCAAAGAAGGCGATAAGGTTCAGCGGGGCCAGCCGCTGGTGGTCTTTGACGAAGGCCAAGTGATCCGAAGTGCCATTGAGGGTGTGGTGACTTTTCTTCCCTACCATGTTCTTGAAACGGTCACTCCTCAGAGTGTCGTCATTCGTGTTCAAGACCTCACTCATCGTCATATCGAGGTCGGCTTGGAGCAACGGGGTGCCATCCGCGTGAGAACAGGGCAAACGGTTCACTTAAGTTTTGAGAATTTAAGAACAGAGAAGTATTTAGGAGTGGTCGAGTCTCTGTATCCATCGCAAAATCAATTCACGGTGAGGGTCATTCTGAAAGACCAAATCCCACCAACACTCCTTCCTGGAATGACAGCAGATGTCTCGATCGAAGTGAGTGAAGTGAAGAACGCTCTGACCATTCCCATCGCTGCTGTCTCATCAGGTAAAGTGATTAGGAAAGTGAATGGTCGAAAGGAAAAAGTTTCCGTAGAACTTGGCTTACAAAATGCTTCTGAAGTTCAGGTAGTCCGCGGTGATCTCAATGAAGGAGATCTGATCTTCGTTCCCTCACAAAGGTAGAAAGAGTGTTCGATTTAGCTTTGAAGCATCTCACATCCAGAAAGAAGCAGACATTTTTGATCTTCTTAGGGATTGCTTTGGGAACCATGACTTTTGTTTTTATCGCCGCCATTCAGTTAGGATTTCGTGAGTACATCGTAGAACAGCTCGTGAATAACAATGGTCACATTGTCATCTCAGCGCGAGAAGAGATTATCACAGAAGACTCTGTCGAAGAGTATCTCGGTTACAATCATCTCGTTCACTGGGTTTCGCCCCCCAGTGGCAAACGAAATGATGACAGTATTGAGAATCCTCACGCCTTAATCCAAAGTTTAGAGCGAGAGCCTGAGGTCTTTGCCTATTCTCCGATCTACAGTACCCAAACCATCGCGACCCGAGGAAAATCGAAATTGGCGGTCTCTTTGATTGGTGTCCAACCCGAAAACCATATTCGGGTGACCGATTTTGTTCACTACTCTTCAAAAGACGTCTGGACTCAGATTCCCCAAGGTTCTCGCAGACTGATTGTGGGAACTGGAGCACTTAAAAAACTCAGTGCTCAGGTCGGTGACACTCTCTTTCTATCCGTGGGATCTGCAGCAGCTCTTCCTTTTAAAATAGCTGGAACTTTTGAGCTGGGTGTTCAGCAGGTCGATGACACTACCATTTTCTCACACGTGATTGACGTTCAACAGCTAGGACAAGCTTCGGGGAAAATTTCTTCAATTGCCGTGCGTTTGACTGATCCTTCGATCGCGACTGTAGTCGCAGATCGATTGCGACTGACAGCCTCAGACAAGGTCCAAAGTTGGGAACAGATCAACGCCAACTTTTTTTCTCTCTTCAAAATTCAAGACCTTACTCGGTACTTTATCACTGCAGGGATTCTGCTAGTCGCAGCTTTTGGGATCTATAATGTCTTGAGCATTGTCGTCACTCAAAAAAGACGGGAAATTGCTATTCTCAGAGCCCTTGGGTTTCCGCCCAAAGATATTCTTCTTCTGTTCTTGCAGCAGGGAATCATCTTAGGAGTCGCAGGCGCTATTGCTGGCCTGATCCTTGGATACATCTTTTGCTATGCCTTGGCTCAATCGGATATTGAGGTTATGGGTCGTAAGGGACTGACGATGTCTTTCTCACCAACAATTTATGTGCAAGGTCTGTTGATGGCGATTTTTTCAGCGATCGTTGCGAGCTATCTTCCCGCAAGAATGGCATCCAAGCTTTCACCCATTGATATCATTAGGATGGACTCGTAGATGGGAATAGCTGTCGAGAACATCACAAAAAGTTTCGGCACAACTCGCGTGCTTAAGAATCTTTCGTTCACCATCAAGGACGGAGAATTCCTCGCCATTAATGGGAAGTCTGGATCAGGAAAGACGACACTCCTTTATATTTTGAGCACGCTCGATAAACCTACAGAAGGGCGAACTCTCATCGATAGCCGTGATCCCCATGAAATGACTGTGGAGAAACTTCATTCCTTCCGAAATGAAAATCTTGGTTTTATTTTTCAGTTCCACTATCTTCTGCCTGAACTCACGGCCCTCGAGAACGTGGTTCTTCCCGCGCGTAAAACGAGGCGACAAGATGAATTTAAGAAACGGGGACTCGAACTTCTCGAGCAATTTGATCTAACAGGAAAAGAATCAAGGCTGGCTTCCGAACTGTCTGGCGGCGAACAGCAGCGTGTTGCCATTGCTCGTGCGCTGCTCTTGAAGCCCAAGTACATTTTTGCCGACGAACCGACAGGTTCCCTCGACACAGCAAATTCAGAGAAAGTGATCAATTCACTCATCGAGATTAATAAAGATTTAGGAACCACAATTGTTCTTGTGACCCACGATCCAGACTATGCAGC
>JBKCXY010000028.1:0-6465 GCA_046315835.1 Pseudobdellovibrionaceae bacterium
ATTTGTAGAGCAATCCTGCTTGAACTGAAAGACTGGCAATCATCAAGAGACCAACAACGAACTGAGACATCAGATCCCCTCTTTACTTTTCTGTAGTCTAAACCTAGAGGTGAGAGATGAAAAGTCCTATGGACTGGACCATGGTCGGGGTGATTTTTTGTTTCGCTTAAATCCGAGTTGTGTCACTATTTTAAAGCTTCAGTGAATTACTAACACCAGGAGGAAATTTTGAAAAAACTGATTCTTTCTTTAGCAGGTTTGGCGCTGGCACTTTCTGCTTGTGCACCTTCTTCAGATCAACTTAAAAAAGCCATTGAAAAAGATCCATCGATTGTCTTTGCGGCGATCGAAAAAGATCCGGAAAAATTCATCGAAGTGGTGAATAAAGCGGCTCGAGATGCTCAGATGAAAGCTTCTCAAAATGCTCAAGCTGAAGAGGACAAAAAGCGTGACGATGAATTCAAGAATCCTTTGAAGCCTGAAATCCAAGAGGGCCGTGCGATCTATGGAAACGTGAGTGCTCCTATTACGATCGTCGAATACTCTGATTTTGAGTGCCCTTACTGTTCGCGTGGATATCAAACGATTGAAGAAGTGAAAAAAGCTTATGGCGATAAAGTTCGAATCGTCTTCAAACACTTGCCGTTGGATTTCCATCCCAAAGCTTTACCGGCTTCAAAATACTTCGAAGCGATCGCGAAACAAGATCACGCAAAGGCTTACAAGTACCATGGGATTATCTTTGAAAATCAAGACAAGTTGAAATCTCAAGGTGAAGCCTTCATGAAAGACGCTGCGAAAAAAGCTGGTGCGGACATGAAGCGTTTGGCGAAAGATCTTGAAGATGCTTCCATCACTGAGCGAATCAATGCAGATATCGCTGAAGCTCAGAAGTTCGGCATCTCGGGAACACCTGGTTTCATCATCAACGGTGTTTCTCTGAAAGGCGCCTACCCTTTCTCTGAATTCAAAAAGATCATCGACAAGCACCTCGGCCAATAACCCAAAGTTGCGGCCCCAAAAGTGGTGTCGCAACTGCGTCAAAAAAAGACCCGGCTTACCCGGGTCTTTTTTTGTCTCGATCTGATCCAAGACTCGGACAGGTCACACAAATCACCTAAAACTGACTCAAAATCCCGCCCCTGGTCTTCGCTACCGCCTCAATGAATCCAACAAATATCAATGAAATCAGCGTGTTCGTTGGTGATTTCTGTTTCTTGTAAAACAAGAAACAGAATTTCCGTCCGATTCCCATTTTTCTTTATAGAGTTAGGTAGTTAGAGGACGGCGTTCTGCTGAAGGGACAGAATTTTGAGTCAGTTTTTCTTACTTAGGGAGTGCACAAGATTTTTGGCAGCAGCTCCAGCCGCTCATTCAAAGCGAGCTGCCGAGTGAGCTGCGTTGGGATTTAGAGCGAGTGATCTGGCTCTCCGAGCGAAGCTTGAAAGTGGCAGTTCTTGAGCAGTTAAATCTTGCAGGATATTAGGCTTCTTGAAACAATTTGAAGATGATTGAGCTCTTTGAATTTCTTCTCGTGGGTCTTGGGGTGGGGCTTGTTTCCTCTTACTTGGGGTTTGGAGGAGGCACCATCATCGTGCCGTTTTTACCGTGGATTTCTGGGTATGATATCAAAACCACTTTGGCGACCTCGCTCGTGGTGGTTTGCCTCAATGCCACTGTCAATACAGTGACTTTCACAAAGAAGAAAATGGTGCCTTGGAAATTAGTGGGTGTCATTGGGGTTGGAGCTATGTTGGCTTCTTTTGGAGCTTCATTCCTCACTTCGCATCTGTCGATTGTCCTTGTGAAATGCCTAGCGATTTCCATGTTTATTTTTCTATTGTTCGTGAGTCATTTTGGTTCGAGAATGTTGCCCATCGCTTTTTTGTCCGCAGGTTACAGGAACTACTTTTCAGCAGGTGTTGTTTTAGGAACAGCTTCGGGCATGTCAGGCGTCGGAGGGGGAACGTTTCTGGTGCCTGTATTATCAGCCAGTGGCTGGGTTTTGCCAGCTCAAGTTTCACCCACAGGAAATGCTTTGAACATGATTTCAGCACTGGTTGGGGCTGCGACCATGTATTTAAGCGGAAGCCCGGTTCAGTGGAAAGCCGCTCTGACAATTTTTGCAGCAGCTGTGGTCACGAGTTTTGTCGCCAATCAACGCCAGCATCTCTTAGAGCCCACTCAAAGAAAAAAATATGTGACGCTCTTTCTTGGGCTTGTCGTTGTGATTCAAATAGTGGACGCCCTGCGTCTGCATGGCTAGCTAGCCCAAAGATTCTTCGGTAGGCTTTGGTAGTCGTACTCAATTCAAGGAGGATTCCATGGACAAAAAGAAAGTCGTCAATTGTTTAAATGCTCTTCTGGAGCATGAGCTCGCAGGAGTGGTTCGTTATACGCACTTTGCTTTTATGGTTTTCGGTCACAACCGAATCCCGATTTGCTCTTGGCTCCGCGGACAAGCGAATGAATCTCTCGCTCATGCCAATCAAATTGGTGAGCATGTGACAGCTCTGGGGGGTCACCCTTCACTTAAAATTGGTAAGCTCTTAGAAAGCGATAAACATAAGATCAATGATATTCTCAAAGAAAGTCTTGAGCACGAGAAGATCCAAGTAGGTCTTTACCACGATCTTTTAAAGTTGGTGGAAGGTAAATCAGTCATGCTCGAAGAGTTTGCCAGAGACATGATTGCCGAAGAAGAAATGCACATCGCAGAAGTCGAAAAAATGATTCGGGAGCCGAAGTAGATTTATGAGTATCGGAAGTCGTATTTTAGGTTTCGGAGGCTATGCCCCTGAGAGAGTGGTGAAAAACGCAGACTTGGAAAAAGTCCTCGACACCACTCATGATTGGATCATTCAGCGCACAGGAATTGAAGAACGTCGTTGGGTTCACGATCCAAGTCTTGCGACTTCAGATCTTGCTTATGAAGCTTCGCTGAAAGCCATTGCCGATGCGAAGATCAAAAATGAAGACATTGATTTGATTGTCTTTGCGACCAGTACGGGTGATGTGGATGTCCCCGGAAGTTCGCCCTTTTTGCAGACCAAATTAGGACTTTCAGGCGTGCCTTATTATGAAATTCGGCAAGCTTGCTCAGGCTTTATCTATGGCATCACACTGGCAGATAGTTTGATCAAAACAGGCATAGCCAAAACAGTTTTGGTCGTGGGCGCTGAGCTGCAGTCAAAATATCTAGATATGACTCCCGAGGGGCGAGCCGTCTCTGTGATCTTTGCTGACGGTGCAGGTGCCGTGATTTTACAAAAGACAGAAGTGAAGGATCGCAAATCACCCCAAGTTCTGGCGTCCGCTCTTCATGCGGATGGGAATTTTGCGAAAGAACTTTGGATTGCAGCTCCGGGCACGGCTCATGGGGCTCAGCGAATGACCAAAGAAATGGTTGATCAGGGACAGCACTTTCTGCAGATGAACGGGAAATATGTATTCATGCACGCAGTCGCTCGTATGCCGGAAGTCCTGCGGGAAGTGTGTACGAAGGCTCAAGTGGAACTCAAAGACATCGATTTATTTTTCTTTCATCAGGCTAATATGCGGATCAATGAAAAGATCGCCACAGATATGAATTTGGATCCTGCAAAAATTCATAACACCATTCAAAAATTTGGGAACACCACCGCGGCCACTATTCCTTTGGGGATGTATGATGCCAAGCTGGCAGGTAAGCTCAAGCCAGGGCAGTTGCTTGCGCAAGTGGCTTTCGGGGCTGGTTTTACTTGGGCTGCCTCTTTGATTCAGCTTTGAGTCGATTACCAGCCTTGAGCTTTTTCGGCGTGGAAATTCCTGACTTTCCCACTTTCACTCTCATAAGTGACTTGGATGGGATTGCAGCAAACTTCACAGTCTTCGACATAGGACTGTGGATCAGAAATAGAAACATCTAAAATCATGGAAATGCGTTCAAAGCAGTAAGGGCATTTAAATTTTTTTTCAACTTCGCTCAGCATGAGAACCTCAAAGTTTCTGCACAATATACAAAAGAATCAGTCCAGATCCCAGAGTCCAAAGTATGCTTCTTGTCAGCGCGCTGATCAGGATTGCGACCATAGCGACGACAAATTTTTCCTTGTGCAGGAGCCAATCCACCTGTCCTTCGCCAAAAAACAAGGAAGGTGCAATCAGCGCTGGAAAGAGGCAAGCAGGGATGTAAGAAAACAATTCTTTCACTTCGGGAGTGAATTTGAGGTGGCGCGAAAAGCCCACAAATGAAAAGCGAATCAAAAAAGTTCCTATTCCCAGCAGAAGAACCACCCACCAAAAATTCTCTGTCATGTTTTCCTCCTCAGGAAAAAGAAAACAAACAAAAGGCTCAGCAGTGCACTGACCAAAAGTCCGAGCTTCAGCGGAAGTGTATGGAACAAAATTCCAAGGATTGCTGAGAGCAAGCTCACGAGAACATATTTTTTATTTTTAAGTGTCGGCACAAGAAGGCTGATAAAGCTCAATGGAATCGCAAATTCTAAATTGAGAGAGGTCGGGGCTACATTGCCAAAAACAAAACCCAGAATCACTGACCCATGCCAGGCAAAGAACATGCAGAGACAAGCTCCTAAATAGAACTGAATCGCTTCGTGACTGCCGCGAAACTTCTGCTCGTGCGAGGACATGGCGGCAAAACTTTGGTCCGTCAGGAAAAAAGAGGAAAATATTTTCGTAGGTAATTTTTCGTGGACCACCCACGGGGCAAAAGCTGCCGAGTAAAGAAAAAACCGGGCATTGATCACAAGACCTGTCATCAAGACCACAAGCAGTGGAGCCTCTTTTCCCAGGAGATCAATCGCTGCAAGTTGTGAGGCCCCCGCAAACACAAAGAGATTCATCGCCGTGGACTGCCACAGACTGAGCCCGGCCTCAGCTGTCACAGTTCCCATCACCGCTCCAAAAGGGAAGATCCCAATGGTGATGGGGAGCATGGCAAGAAATCCTTGGCGGAAATGAGATTGCATAGACTCAAGATCCTGGCTGAAGTGGGGTTTAAGTGCAAGGTTTGGCACTGAGCTTGATAGCTGTCATTGGAATGTGAGGTTAATGCCTTAGAGATGACTTTTGGGAGATATTAAGTGTTGATTTTTTCGACAAAGCCCAACAATCCACGGCCCTGCCTTCAAAGTTGGACTTTAAAGCTTCTGGTGGGGCTTTTGATCTCAATGGTGGCTTTTCCTTTGTGGGCCATTGAGCTGTATTTGGTTGAAGGAATGGGGCGAGGTCCCTTCTTAATAGCGACGCCCTCCCAGGAAGCTCCTGAGAGATTCATCGAGCGCTGGAAGAGAGCTGTCGAGAGTCACCCCCAGTATCAACAAATTTTTGAGGGTCAAAGGCTTCCTTCTCTGGAAGGTGTAAAAGTTCAAAAAGCAGAACTCAGTCAAGTACAGTCGGCGGGACTTTTGATCGCGAATCGACGTGTAGATTTTTTACCTAAAGATCACAGGCGCGATCAGATGAAAGAGCTCCTAGGGCAGGCAGTGCAAGAGGTGCACACTCTCCCGATGGGGCTGGAGCTCGTGCTTGCAGCTCAGGATCTTCGAGAATTTCATCAGTGGATTGCAAAGAACTATCCTGTGCTCGCAGCCCTAGGTGGAGCTGATGTTCACCCTCACACTTATGGAGAGCCCATCCGCGGGGCCGTCGACGTGAAATCTCAAAGAGATAAAACAGAAATTCAATTGATCCAACGATACACGGCTGAAGGCCGAGGTTTTCTCTTGGGAATCTGTCGGGGAGCTCAAATCTCAGCAGTGGCCTTGGGATATAAACTGATCCAAGATTTGCCATCTGTTTTCGCGCAGGGCGGGCAGCACCGAGATTCGGTTCATTCCATTCAAGTTCACTCTACAAGAAATAATTTTCTACTGAGAGCCTCTGGCAAAGCTTTCAATCAAGTGAATTCCTTGCATCATCAAGCGATTCAATACCGCTCGGGTGGACCTCTCGAAGTAGCTGCCACGGGCGAAGAGGGGGTCGTGGAGGCCCTTGAGTTTAAGAGTGGAAAAGGACTTCTCCTACAATTTCATCCAGAGATCACTTTACTGAGGTCCAAGGGAGAATCTCGAAGCTTTGCTCGGGGGATTTCTCACGAGCTCCAGCGTGCAACTCAGCTTCTTCGAGCTCCCAGCTGTCGACGAGTTCATCAATGAGAAAGATCAATCATCATCTCTTTCAAAGTTCGCTTTAAAAAGTACGGGATGGTGATCCGAGTAGCTCATGCGAAATTGAGTGTGGTCATAAGGAGCGCCGGGGAAAACCGAGTTCAGTGTCCAGAGATTTTTTGTCTGTTCAATTAAAGAGATGACTTGAAAATTTTCTATCGGGGCAACTTCCTTGGTTTGATCGGGAAATAGAAAAACATGATCATAGGGCTTGGGGCTTCTAACATTGGTGTTCGTCATAAATTTCGCCTCTGTGTTGAGGCTCTTCCAGGCTTGCCCTTGGGGGCTGATGTTC
>JBKCXY010000029.1:0-1861 GCA_046315835.1 Pseudobdellovibrionaceae bacterium
ACCCGCACAGCCCCACGCCGCTTCACCACACTTTTTCCAAAGATCTCGAGCTCGGACGTCCCTGCGGTAAGCATTGTCAGATCTGCCTTTCAAGACAAAAGGCAGATTGCTGTATACAGCCTTCATGAATTCATTGGTCACACGGACTGAGTTATTGGCATTTTGACCTGAGACTGTTCGATAAGCTTCACCTTCAAAGTCCGAGGAATAGCCTTCGCGGATGAGAGCGCGGGCTTTGTCCTCTTCGCGGTATTTCCAAACGATAAAATCTTCGATCTCAGGATGATCAATATCCAGAATCACCATTTTGGCCGCTCGACGAGTGGTCCCCCCAGATTTGATAGAGCCCGCCGCGCGGTCAAAAATCTCTAAAAAGGAAATCACTCCCGAGGAGCTTCCGCCGCCACTGAGTTTTTCATACTTAGATCGCAAGGAAGAAAAGTTAGTTCCACTTCCGCTGCCAAACTTAAAAAGCCGAGCTTCATTTTTCAGAAGCTCATAAATGGAATCCATATTGTCTTCCAGGGACTGAATAAAACACGCTGACACTTGCGGTTTTTTCAAAGCATCTCTGAGATGAACGACTTTCTTCTTTTTCGAGTCATAGAAATACGAGTGACTCTCGCTTTTTATCTTGTAGGAATCTGAGAGCCCACAATTAAACCAAACCGGTGAGTTAAAGCTTGCTCGCTGGCTGAGAAGAATAGACTCAAGCTCCCGCGAAAAGATTTTGAGATCCTTCGGTGATGCGAAGTACTTCTGAGCTTTGGCACTCGTCGTGATGTTTTTGACCACTCGCTGAACCAGTTGAAAAATCGAAGTTTCGTTCCCGGTGCGCGGCACCCCGGTTTTGCGAAAATACTTGCTGGCGGCAATGTCTACTGCGAGCTGACTCCAGCCTTCAGGGGCTCTGACATTCGTTTGCTCAAAAAAAACCTTCCCCCCAGCATCTTTAATGATGCAGCGAAAGGATTTGGCAGGAAAAAGCTCTTGAACCGAGCCCTTAAGACTGGGGACAAACTGCATTGAGACTTTCAGAGATTGGACTTTGCTTTTCATACTGTGATAGTTTGTCACGAGAACCAGAAAGAGCAAAAATGAAAAGCCTGTACCTCGACTACAATGCCACGACCCCAGTTGACCCTGCTGTTTTAGAGGTCATGCTCCCTTATTTTACCGAGCATTTTGGCAATTCTGTTTCAAGCCTCCATGAATTGGGCTGGAAAGCGGACCAAGCCGTGGAAACAGCTCGCAAGCAAGTGGCTCAGCTATTGTGTTGCAGCCCTCAAGAAGTTTTCTTCACCAGCGGGGCCACAGAAAGCAATAACTGGGTCATGCGCGGCCTGATCGATCACTGGCGAAGGACAGAACCTCAGGTAAAGCCTCATGTCATCTCCAGTCCCGTCGAGCATTCCTCGGTTTTACAAACTCTGCATTGGGCCCAGCGCGCAGGGCTCTTGGATGTCACCTATGTTCCTGTGGACTCCACCGGGAAGGTCCAGCTCGAAGAAGTGATCAAGTCCCTTCGCTCGGAAACTCGGCTGATGAGCTTCATGTGGGTGAACAATGAACTGGGGTCTTTTAATCCCCTTCGAGAGCTGGGCGGGCTTGCGAGAGAAAACAAGATTTACCTCCACACCGATGCGACTCAAGCCATCGGTAAAACCAAAGTAGACTTGAGCGAATTCCCATTGGATCTTCTGTCTTTTTCTGGACATAAAATTTATGGCCCCAAGGGTGTTGGAATTCTTTATCGGCGCTCAAAGAATCCTTCAGTGCAACTAGATCCGCTCTTGTACGGTGGGGGTCATGAACGTGGTCAACGCTCGGGCACTGTGAATGTTCCTGCCGTGGTGGGATT
>JBKCXY010000030.1:0-10854 GCA_046315835.1 Pseudobdellovibrionaceae bacterium
AGTATATACAGTCCTGTGACCATTAAAGATTTCCTGATGTTTTTCCAAAAACTGACTCAAAATCCTGTCACTGGTCTCTGCGACCGCCTCAATGGAGCCAACATTTACTTACGAAATCTGCGTGTTCGTTGGTGATTTCTGTTTCTTGTAAATCAAGAAACAGAAATTCCGTCCGATTTCCCTTTTTTCTCTAGAGAGTTAGGTAGTTAGAGGACGGCGTTCTGCTGAAGGGACAGGATTTTGAGTCAGTTTGAGCTCTTAACTCAGGAAAAAATCCTTCTGATGGACTATAAGAAAGATGTTGGTCAGTACTTGGGTGTACTCGAAGGTCGACAAAACGACGAATCCAAGCACCCTCATCGTTATCAGGTTTTAAGTTATCTTCACATGAAAAACACTTTAGCCAGCACGCCATTCGCTCAGCCCAGCTGAGCGAATGGAAACCTCTCAGTAAACAAAAAGTGGCTTAGAAACGAGTTCCTTGCCCCCAAAGATCCACTTGAATGCTGGAACCCTCAAAATCGAGGAAAAAACGACCACTGTCCCAACGTTCCCACATCGGCCAGTAGCGGATTTCAAACTGGCAGGTGCCTTGAGGGGGCAGCTGGCCTGAACAGCTATGGCGAGCAGAGAATTCGAATCCAGAGATTGTTGAGCTCCTAAAATGTAAAGGGCTTGTCCCTGTGTTTTTCACGGTGTAGGTGGCGTAGCGAATGCTATTCACAGGAACCGGACCGAAATTATAGCTCAAGAACTGAGTGGATTGAGTTTCGACTTCACTGGATCGAACTTCGATCACTGTCTCTGCTTGGGCTGTCCCGGTCAGAATCAAAAGAGAAAGGGTGGCTAAAGCTAAAATTGATCTCATGGCGCATGTCCTCCTGTAGACAAAAGTCTAAACTGATCGAGCGGGGACTCAAGACGCACAGTCTCATTCCGATAAGTGAGGTATGAAAACACTTATCTTCTTTTTTGGTTTTTTTCCCATGATGACTTTGGCGGCAACACCATTGGATTGCACGACGGGATCTTTCACTGTTAAGATGAGCCACTTTTTAGGAAGTGGAGCTGAGTTTGGTAAACCAAAGAATTTCATGCGCTTAGGGACATCTCCAGCGGCAGCACTTGAAGAAAATCCCAGCGAGGATCGAGCGCTCTATGTCGGCATTTTTGCGTTTGTGCGTGCGGTTGATGGTTGGAATGTATACCGAAAAAACGGCAACACTTATCAAAAATTTGCCCCGCCCGCAGGGAGTTTTCGAGTTTTCCCTGATGACAATACAATCATGGTGAAGCGAGAACCCAATGGGGTTCTGACAATTCGCAAACATTCTACGGTGAGTGAGCAGCAAACTGAAGTTCGCGTCCGATTGAATTCGAGCCTTTTTAGATTGGAAACCTTAGACCAAAAGCTGCTGGCAGAAATTCGCTATAATGCTCGGGGAATTTCGGATGCCCCTTCGGAAGTGAGTGTGAGTCCTCTGCAGCCGCAAGCTGTGTCTCACAATTGCCATTCCGAAAGATTAGCCCCTGATCAAGGACTGCCGCCCAATGTTCCTGTCCCAGGAAGGAATGATCCAGGTCGAAGATAGTTTTTGGGGTTTGGTGGACGTGACAGGATTTGAACCTGCGACCCTCAACATGCCATGCTGATGCTCTCCCAACTGAGCTACACGCCCCCGTGCATTGGTACACAGTATCAATAGAACAGTTTAGGTCACTGATCAAGCTTGAAAAATCTTGGCAAAATCACAGAGTCGATTTCTAATAAGGTCCTTCAATTAACAGGAGGACCTATGCGCCCGCAAAAATTGATCGCTGGATTCATCTTATTTTCCGCTCTTTTCATGAGCTCTTTTGCGCAAGCTAAGGATTTAACCAATCGCTTAGGAATTGGCTTTAGAAATTCCTATTCTTTTGATCTTCCCGCAGTGGCATCGGTGTACTATCCCACACCGGATCTCGGGGTGGTGGGTGCTATCGGCGTGGATACTGAAGATAACAATTCTAAGAGCGCTTTTACTGTGGGTCTTCGAAGAATTATCTTTAAAGAAGAAAACATGAATTTTTTCATGGGGGGAAATCTTTCCATGCTCTCCGTGGAAACAGAGGGAAAGAGTGATTCGGGATTTGAGGTCAGCGCCCTTGCGGGGGGAGAGTGTTTCGTTGGGGGAGTCGATAACTTGGGTTTCAATTTTGAGACCGGAGTCGCAATCGAAAATGTCGATAAGACAAGATTTCGAACCCTGGCAGATCATATCTTGAGAGCTGGATTTATTTTTTACTTCTAATAAAGGATGATGGACATGAAAAAAATTATACTCACTGCAGACGCGCCGGCTCCGATTGGTCCATACTCACAGGCTGTTGAGTTTGGGAATTTGGTTTTTTGTTCAGGACAGATCTCGATTGATCCCAAGACCAACACCGTTTTCCTCGGGGACGTGAAAACTCAGACAGAGATGGTCATGAAAAATGTGGAAGCAGTGCTCAAACAAGCTGGTCTCAATTTCAAGAATGTCATCAAGACAACGATTTTTCTCAAGGATATGGCGGATTTCGTTGTCGTGAATGAAATCTACGGAAAGTATTTTCCGGAGAATCCACCCGCAAGATCCACGGTGGCCGTCGCAGGTTTACCGAAAGGTGTGTCTGTCGAGGTAGAGGTCATTGCTCATCGTTAAAAAAATCCTCCAGCAAAAGTTTCTCTGGCCCATTTTGGGTTGTGTTCTTTTGTTGATTTGGTTTCTCTCTGAAATGGATCGGGTTCAGTCCGAAGGGATTAGCGCTTGGGAGCGAGATCCTCAAGGGGACTGTGGGGTTGTGCTCACGGGCGGGGCAAATCGAGTTCGTGAGGGTGTGGATCTGTTGGCGAGACGACAGATCAAGAAGCTGATCATTTCAGGGGTCCATCAGGATTCACAGTTGAGAGAGATCATCCCTACTTGGTCTTATCACCCCCATCTCCGCGAAGAGGATGTCATTCTGGATCGCAGGTCAGGAACGACTTATGGAAATGCTCAGCAGAGCCTTCCTTTTGTTGAGGCTCTGCGCTGTCGGAAGGTCTTGGTGATCACCTCTGAGCTTCACATGCACCGCGCTTATTTGACCTTTAAAGCCAGCTTTCCTACGCACATTCAATTGGTGAAACATACAGTGAATACAAGTCGAAGTGAGTCCGGACTTTATGAGTTATGGACGGAAGTCTTGAAGTCGATGTTTTATTCGCTCTGGGCTTATTGAGATTCGGAGCTAAACCGATAGATTCCTTATGGGAATCGGTTTTTCGGGCGTCGATCATGTGGGTCGAACAGTCATAAAAAATATTGAGTACACACTGCGTGTTCTTTTGATGGTTTATCTGTCATTGAGAGCCACTGTTGTGGATCAAACTCAAGGCCTTCGAACTATTTTCTCTGTGGTTTCCTCTCAAATTTATTTCACAGGTTTTCAAGCCCTCCCATTGATTTCAGTGCTGGCTGTCGCCGCCGGTGGAATTGTCGTTTTACAGTCCGCCAGTCAGTTGAGTCTTCTCGGTGGAACAGATCTTTTGGGAAATCTTCTAGTGGTCATTATTGTTCGTGAATTGGGTCCCTTGATGACAGCACTGGTGGTGATTGCTCGCAGTGGAACAGCCGTTGCTTCAGAAGTAGGAAATATGAGAGCCAATCGAGAGATCGAGGCTTTGGAAGTTCTGGGAATTAATCCTTTGAGCTACATCGTCTTTCCACGACTTGTCGGTGGAGTTCTGAGTGTTCTTTGTCTTTCGTTCTACTTCACCCTGATTGCACTGGGTGCTGGGTTTGCTGTGACTTGGTTAATGAATGAAATGCCCTTGTCATTCTATTTGAACTCTCTCGCTCAAGCGGTCGCTTTTGAAGATATTTGGCTCTTTCTCGTGAAAAATACTTTCTCTGGAATCATCATTTTCGTGGTCTCCTGCTATCAAGGTCTCTCGGTCAAGCGATCACCGACAGAAGTGCCGGTCGTCACCACTCAGGCGGTGGTCAAAAGCATCATCTACGTTGTTGTCTTTAATTTAACAGTCTCAGGTATGTTCTATATTCAGCAGCTCATGGGAATGGGAGTTCTATGAAAAAATCATCGATTGAAAGTATTCGTTTTGAAGGATTGCAATTCTGTTTCGAAACCGGAGAAGTGATCTTTGAGAATGTTGATTTTGAATTTCCCACAAGAAAACTAGTTTGGGTCCAGGCTGAGTCCGGGAGTGGTCGGTCGACGCTCTTGCAGATTCTGGCGGGCCTCCAGTTGCCCACCAAGGGCAAGTTTTTGTTGAATGATCAAAATGTGGCGGACATGAGTTTTGAAGAGTTCCTTCCGTTTCGTCTCAATATTGGCTACGGGTTTGATTTCGGGGGCTTGATTCATAATCGAAGCTTGCTCGAAAATCTCACTCTTCCTTTACTCTATCATAAAATTGAAACTGCAGAGGTGGCCCAGCAGAAAGCTTTAGATCTTCTGTTAGACTTTGGAGTGCTGAAATATAAAGATCAGCGTCCCGCAGTGGTCCCGGGTGGAGTGAGAAAGCTCATCTGCCTTTTGAGAGCGATTATTCATGAGCCTGAAATGTTGCTCCTGGATGATCCCAGCGTTGGACTCTCTCAAGACATGGCTCTTAAATACTTTGATCGGATCGAGCAGTTGAAGAAGAACGGAAAATGCCAACACATCTTTGTCTCTTCTTTTGATGAAAAATTGATGGGTCTTCTTCAGCATGAAGAAATTTATGTCGATTGCGGGCAAATCTATCAAAATGTGAATGAGAAAGAAAAGAAAGTCGTTAACTTATGATGAAAGTAAAGTTTAACAAGTTCGAAAGAGTCGCCGGTCTTTTTGTATTGACCGCTCTTTTTGGATTTGTTTTTTCTATTCTGGGAGTGGCCGTTCGGCAAGGATGGTTTGAGAGTAAAACCGCTTACCATGTCAAATTCAGTCAAGCTGATGGCGTCCGCCCAGGAACAATGGTTCAGGTAGCTGGCCTCAAAGCAGGAACTGTTGATGAGGTCGAGCTTCTAGAAGATAATTCGATTTACGTCAAATTCAGTGTCCTCAATAAATTCACAGGTCGTATTCGCGAGAATTCATCTGTTCAATTGATCCGCCCCTTTGTGATCGGCGAGCGTGTCCTTGAGATCACGGCGGGGGATTCAAAATTACCACAGTGGAATTCCCAAGTGGCTCTCGAGTCCGTGGAGTCTTTAGATCTGATGACCGCCCTGTCTGGTCGTCAGCTGGGGAAACAGCTCGAAGTTTTTTCCAAGATGGTTGAGAATCTAAAAACGCTTGCAGAAGCCTTTGCCGATAAGGACCGAACTCAGGCTTTCATTCAGATGTTTGATCGAATTGATCCCTTGCTGAAAAATCTCAACACAATGTCACTGGAAATGATCAAGCTCTCCCGTCAAGCAACTCATGATGAGAATCTGAAAGTCGTCATGGCGGGGCTTTCTCAAACCACCCAGGAGCTCAATGCCTTTTTACCGTCGATTTCTAAAAACGCTCCTCAAGTGGCAGAGAATCTCACCCAGCTGGTCGAGAACTTGAATGTGCTGACCACAGAGTTCAAGGTGGTGCTTCCGGCTCTGGCAGAAATCGCTCCGGAGCTCCCGAAAACAAGTCGCCGGGCTGTCGAAGCGCTGGATGAAGCTGTGGTACTGATGAAAGCGCTTCAAAAGAGCTTCATTGTGAAGGGGAACGCTGAAGAAGTGCGCGAAGAAGAAGCAGAGCGCGAGCGCAAAAGATTGCCAGCTTCCCAGTAAAATGCCAGGCTCATCCTTAGCCGTGGTTTGGGAATTCTTTCGAAAATATCTTTTCAGTTCAAAGTCAGGAGCTGTGGTCAAAAAGATCAGTTGGCTCAGTTGGATCGGCATGTCCTTTTCTTTTGCGTCGCTGATTCTGGTCTTGTCAGTCATGACGGCCCTCAATCACAACATTGAAACGAAAACATTGTCCGTGGAGCCTCATCTTGTGGTCTCGTTGCCAGAAGTGTCTGATGCCCGGGTTTTAGAAATTCACCCCGTGGCTTCCCGTCTTCGAGATTTGGGAGCAAAAATTTCGGGTTTTGAGCATCAAGACGTGATCTTAAGAACCATGGACGGACATTTCCGCGGAGCTCAAGTCCGAGGGCTCAGTGAAGAGTCCCTCGTTGAATTGCTGAAGAACACTTCGCTTTCTTTAAAAAAGTCAGCGCTTGAAGAAAACGAAGTTCTGATGGGTTCTGATTTGGCTGCAAGCTTAGGTGTTTTTGAAGGTGATTCTGTTATGGTGGTCCCCCCAGAAGGGTTGCTTCTTCCACTCAGTCAAATCCCACCGTTTGAAAAAGTGGTGGTGAAAGAGATTATTAGCACTCAGATTGGTCAAGTCGACTCAAGCGTGATTTTCTTTGTTCAGGGAAAGTCACTCAAAAGCTTTCAAAAGGCTGCCAGTCGGAAATTGGGTCTTGAAGTATGGACTGAAAGTCCCCATGAACTCAGTCGGTACGTGGACAGCTTAAAGGCATTTCCTAAAATTCAAGTCGAGACTTGGAAGCAAAGAAATTCAGCTTTGTTTCTCGCACTCAGAATTGAAAAGACGGTGATCACATTTTTTCTGAGTGTCGCTTCTCTCCTCGCCCTATTTTCATTGATTTCAGTGATAGTCCTTTTGATTTCACAAAAACGTCGAGAGATCGGTCTTTTGCAAGCATTAGGGATGAGTCGCAGTCAGGTTCAAAAGCTCTTCTGGAAGATATCTTTGCTTCTGTCCGCGTTGGGGCTTGGAACAGGAATTTTCTTGGGGTCTTTCTTGAGCCTTTATATCGAAAAGAATCCTGTGAAAGGTCTGTTGCCGGCAGATGTCTATTACGATGCTGTGATTCCTGCGGAGTGGGAATTTTCATTGGTTGTGATCGTGCTGCTCGTGGGGGGATCGCTATGTTCACTGGGCGGGTGGTACAGTTCTAAAGTTATTTTGGATTCTGATCCCAGTCGCGATTTACGCTCTAAAACTGAATAGAATAGTCCTTTTTTGTCAGAAACTGACTCAAAATCCTGTCCCTGGTCTCTGCTACCGCCTCAATGGAGCCAACGTTGACTTACGAAATCTGCGTGTTCGTTGGTGATTTCTGTTTCTTGTAAAACAAGAAACAGAAATTCCGTCCGATTTCCTTTTTTTCTCTATTGAGTCAGGTGGTTAGAGGACGGCGTTCTGCTTAAGGGACAGGATTTTGAGTCAGTTTTTTTCGCTACCGCCTCATCTCAGACATTAAATACTCCTGAAATCTTCGTGATTGTCGTTGCTTTAAATCTGTAAACTGGCGGCTTTTTTGGATTTCAATCGATACAAGAATTGATTAAAGCGATGAAGATAATGAACTCGCTCGGCATAACCGAGCTCCCGCTGGCGGTGATTGCCCTCGAAGTAGCCGCGAAGTCCCAGCTCCTCTAGTGAAGACATGAGGATCCGGGTGAACACCAACCCATCCCAAAACCGCCCAAAAGAACGGCCCTTTCTCGCCCCTGTGATTTGCCGTGCGAGTGTGCCCGCATAGCTCTTCAAGAACTGACCAAAACGATGTCGATCCTTAAATCTGACTTTCAAATGCAAGTGATTTCCCATGTTCACGAAATCAAGGACTTCGACAAAGAACTTACGTGATTTTTCCTTGAGAAGGGCTGCCACCATCAAACGATGGGCATAGAAAGAAAGTCGCCCCTTGGCTTTGCTGGACTTAAAAACCACATGATGAATTTTCCCTGGCGTGAGGGGGCGTTGTGTTTTCCGTCGCTTTTTGAGCTTCTCCCCACCAAAGCTTCTGGCTTTGATTTGATTGAGGGGGATTCGCTGGCCTTCGGCTGAAGTGAGAATCATTTGTTTCATTAAGGGCAATATAATTGCCTTGCTAATAAAGATCAATTATTAACTCCTTAGAATTCGCATTTTTCTTGTAAATTTATAGGGTTACGCTCCTCATGAGCCTTCGACCAGGGCCCTCTCTGGGGAACCTCAATGATTAAGAAACTGACTCAAAATCCTGTCCCTGGTCTCTGCGACCGCCTCAATGAAGCCAAGATTTACTTATGAAATTTGCGTGTTCGTTGGTGATTTCTGTTTCTTGCAAAACAAGAAACAGAAATTCCGTCCGATTTCCTTTTTTTCTCGATTGAGTCAGGTAGTTAGAGGACGGCGTTCTGCTGAAGGGACAGGATTTTGAGTCAGTTTCTGATTAGTTCTCTGAAGTTCGCTTCTCAAGCGACTTGATCTTCAGGAACGTCTTTCAGAAGGCTGTGAATGATCCTTTGAAAACTTTGGTGAGGAAATTGATCTTGGCGGAGCCGCTTATAGTCTTTGAGCGGGGCCTTGCCATTGAACTCTGTGAAAAATTGAACAAAGTCTTCGGCGATAATGAAAATCTTGGCCAGTTCACTGATTTGGTCTGCTGTTTTTTGATTTGGGAAGCCAGTGCTGGAGCCGTTTTCATGATGATCGATGATCACTTCCTCCACGCCGCTCGGGCAGAACACCCATTGACGGCAAAGCTCGGCTGATTTCAAAGTGTGGGCGAACACATCACGTAAGTCTTTTGAAGAGTCCTTGTCCCCCTTCAAAATACTTTTGAGAAATTTCTTTTTGTTATCGTACTGATCATCGTTCAACGTGGCATCGTGAAAGATGGAAGCAAAGACAAGTTTTTTGATTGAATCCTCATTTTGGCTATCCAGGTTTCTTAGGATTCCCACAGCTGTCAGAGCGGTCAGAACACAATGGTCGGCATAGCCCAAACGCTCAATTTTTTGAAATCTTTGAATGAACCGGTCAAGGCTTGGTTGTCGAGCAATGATGGCCAGCGCCCTGAGGAGTGATTCTTCTGCCAGTTTCAAAGTGGGCTCACTCCATCCCAGTTTGCTTGAAATATCTCTCATGAGCTCTACATTCATTGAGAATACCTCTGGCAGATCGTCAACGTCGACTGACTTCCAAGCTTCTTCTGAGCTTACTTTTTTCTGAAATTCATGAATGAATTGTTCAATATGAATTCCGCGAATGAAGAAACTTTCGACCCTCTTATCCCGGTACTTTTGGGCCATTTGAGGAGTAAAGTCCGACTCATCACTTGTGAGCTGAACCATTTTTTGCTCATTAATTTTAACAAACAAAGGGGCCTGTAGCTTCCCCATTTTTTCTAAGAGCTTCAAACGAACTGGAATGTATTTAGAGTCCATCTCGGTGATCGCTGCACTCAGAGCTTGGTTCACAGCACTCAGGAGAATCTCTTCGCTGAAGGGCTTGGGAACTTGTTTCCAATCCAAAGAAAGCTCAAGTTGAGCTTCCAGTTTAAGATCGTTGCCAGAGAGAAAAAGAAAAGGCGTCGCACGATTCTGAGAGCGTAGGAACTTCAGGACTTCGAGACCGTTCCCATCAGGCATTTGATAATCAGAAATGATCAGATCAAAGGAAGGTTCTTTTTTTAATCGCTCAATGGCTTGATTTCCTGAGGAACAAGTTTCGATTGTGGCCTTAAATTTCGATTGAACCATGAAAATGACAAGCTCTTGGATATCTTCCAAGTCATCGATCACCAAAATTTTAAGTTGCTTGGTTAAATTCACGTCTCATTTATCGGAGAATTCCTCGTAAAATTGATAGAGAAAGTGCTAGACTGGACTAAAAAGGAGATTTCTTAACACAAGATTTTTGGCATTCTTAATCTATGTCATTTCGAATCAAATATTGGGGAGTTCGAGGCAGTTTGCCTTCAGCGCCTTCACCAGATCAATGGACCAAAGAAATAGAAAGTGTTTTGAATGATTTCTTTGCCAGCGGACATAGAGATGTCTCTCAGATCAGGGATTATTTGGCTTCAAAAACAGTTCCTCAATTAGGTGGTTATGGCTCTCATACGACTTGTGTCGAGATGAACGCGGGAGAAACACAAGTTATTATCGATGGCGGATCTGGACTACGGAACCTTGGCGAAGTGATGATGAAAGGTCCTGCCGCGCGTGGAAAGGGAGTTTTTCATATCTTGATGACCCATTTTCACTGGGATCATTTGTTAGGAATTCCCTTCTTTGCTCCTCATTTTATCAAAGGCAATAAGGTCCACTACTATGCTGTGCAACCAGAACTTCCTCAGGTCGTAAAGCTTAAGTTTCAAAAACCTCTCTTTCCGGTGCCTTTTGAAAGTTTGCCATCAGAAGTGTTCTTTCACATCTTAGAGCCGAGAAAAACTTTTCAGCTCGGGGATTTTTCGATCACGCCTTATCAGTTGGATCACCCAGATCCTTGTTGGGGATATCGAGTGGAAGCTTTTGGCAAAAAGTATGCTCATTGCGTAGACACAGAAGGGACTCGAACAAGCCGCGAGGCTCTGGGGCCTGATTTGCCGCTCTATCAAAATGCAGATTTGATGTATTTTGATGCTCAGTACACTTTGCCTGAGCTCGCCGAAAAAGCAAACTGGGGGCACAGTGCCGCTCAGTTGGGCTTAGATATCGCTTTTCGAGAAAATATTAAACAAGTCGTTTTTGCTCACCATGATCCCGGGGCAGACACTGACGCTATCTATGAGCTTAAAAAGCAAACTGAAGACTATCATGATTGGAAAACTTCCACAGCTCGAGGAAATCGAGTGGAGCTTCCCAATGTGAAGTGGCGTTACGCCTATGAAGGTCTCGCCGTTGATCTCAACGATATTTCTTAGAAACTGACTCGAAATCCTGTCCCTGGTCTCTGCGACCGCCTCAATGGAGCCAACGTTGACTTACGAAATCTGCGTGTTCGTTGGTGATTTCTGTTTCTTGTCAAACAAGAAACAGAAATTCCGTCCGATTTCCTTTTTTTCTCTATTGAGTT
>JBKCXY010000031.1:0-16672 GCA_046315835.1 Pseudobdellovibrionaceae bacterium
CCCCAAGACCCACGCTTGGATCCTGCTCGATTTTCTTAGTCTGATTTAGCCTTTGAGAGTTTGAGCTTTAATCTTTTCAAAAAGTGAGTTTTCACTTTCAGGTGTTTGGTGAAAATCCCAAAGACCCTCTGGGTAGATCACAGTGCTAATGCCTTTTTCACAATGCCCCAGGCAGCCAGCACTGTTAATCCTGACAGAAGTGCCCCAAGCCTCGTTCTGGCAGCGCTCTTTCAAGTTCTTACGAAGACCTTCGGAGCCCTTGTTTCCGCACTTCCCCGGTTTGTCGGGGGCGGCAGTACATATAAAGACATGGGTTTTGTAGGACATGCTCCTTAACTTAGATTGAAGTTCTTCCAAAGTCAGTGACAAAAGGCGTCCATTTCCCTTGGTCCAGGCCTTGCTCAGTGGGTTATGTCGCAAAACAAAACCATTTAGGGGAGGACAAAATGCAACCACGAACCACGAGAAAGCTTTTGCGTGTGATGACGCAGCTCTGTATGAGCTTGCTGCTCATCGCTTCAAATGCTTTCGCTGAGCCGGCGCAGTCACCGCGGCAGACACTGACCAGAACTGAGCAGTCAGGTCTTCAATTAGGGACCACGCTCACCAAAAACATTTACCGCCAAGAGCCCTATCAGGCGGAATACACAGAAAGAATTCCTTACGAAGTGGAAGTCCCATATACGGACTACGAAGAATATTACGAAAATGAATATCGATGTAACACCGATTACGAACAGCAGTGCGGATATGAAAATGTCTGTAGATCAGTTCCTGATCGTGAATGCCGCCAAGAGCGTGTTTGTCGACCCACTCCAGGCCGTGAAAACTGTCAGATGGTGGAAGAGTGCGGTACCAATGCGCTGGGAGAACCTATCTGTAAGACGCGTAAGGTTTGCACGAGCGAACCCGGTGGCGAGGATTGTGACTATGTTGAAAGATGCTCGAACACCTCCCGCCAGGAGTGTGGATTCGAAGAGCGATGTTCAAGTACTTCCCGACAAGAGTGTGGTTATGAAGAGCGTTGCTCGAACACGACTCGCCAAGAGTGTTCGAATGAGTATCAATGCCGACAAGTTCCTCGGGAACGTTGTGGCTATGAAAACGTTCGTAAAACTCGGCCTGTGACTAAGTACCGCACAGAAACTCGCTACCGCGAAGAAACACGTTGTTGCGTGACTAAGTACAAAGATGTTTACGAGAGGCAAGATGCACTTCAATTGAATATCAAGTTTCCTCAAGGGACAGAGCTCGTTGCTGGTGAAACTGAGCAATTTGAAGCAGAATTCTTAGGTGAAGCTGGACGTGCGGACCTCGGTCTCAAGGCCTTAAAGGCAGTGTTTGGATATAAAATCGCCAATAAGTCTATTCAAGGCAGCAATGCTCTCGTAGAACTCGCACTTGTGCCGCGATTCACTGAAGAGCAACTAGGACCTGGGACGATCAGTGGAATTTCTCTCGATGCGGGTCAACTGATCTTTATTGATAAAGGGAATCACGCACGGATCACTTCGGTGTACAAGGCGAAGTTGATCGACAAATCGTCTGGAGCAGTGATCGCAACCGCTTCTGGTCAAGCCACTGCCAAAGATAAAATCAGTCTGCCCATCGCTGGAAACTTGATCGAAGATGTGGATTACAAAATTGTCCTTCAGGTCACAAGAACCGGCTTAGTCCTTCCCAAAGGACAAGTTCAATTCAGTGCAGAAGGGTCGATTCAGTTTGAAAGAATCAATCCCACAGACTTCACACGTGAAGATTTGGTGAGCCAGCCAGATATTCAAGGCAGTAAAAAAAGTGCAATCTTGGTCTTTAAGGATCGCTCTCCTAAGCACAAGGCTGTGAAAACAGTCTACCAGATCGAGCTCATTCGTCCTGCAGGGTTTTTAGGAACGAAGCGAGAGACGATGTTGGTAAAAAATATAGATCGCGAACAAGTCTCTCAAAGTTCAGATGGAACCGTGAAATTAAAACTCACTACGGACTTGGGTCTCGACGGAAAGACGGCTGAAAGGTATATCTCTGACGGTCGCACAGTCTATGTGAATCTGAAGGTCATCCGACAGAGCGCAAGGCTGAATGGTGGGAAGAATATTGAAATTGCAAAAAGTGAAAAATTAAGAATTCAAGAGTAATAACCAAAAGGGGTAAACAATGAAAAAGCAAAGTTTCTTGAAAGTTCTCGGAAGTTCAGTCGCTGTTCTTGCCAGCGCAACGATGATCACTGCTTGTGGTGGTGGCGGTGGTGGCGGCGGTTACACAGGGGGCGGTTCAAGTCCTGTGATCAACTATCCATATGAAACAGTTTTTGGTGATGCGTGCCGAACATCTGAGCCAACTCCCGGTTGTACTTTCAACCGAAATGGTTCTCGGGTGAATGTGACACAGGATCCGCACTATGATCGTTATGGTTATGATGCTGATGATCTCTGGTTTGTTAAATTTGACAACTCTGGGAATGCACGCGTGTACAATGATTTGGGTCAGTATCAGTATTCTCGTCATATCTCTCAGTTCGCAGGATTTGTGGGCGGAACAACGATTGGCGTTGGAACAACAGGGCTATTCTGGGAAAACGTTTCTGGCGGAACTTACTGGTTGGGACGTAACGGAGTTCTCTACTCGGCAAATACGGGTCGTGGTAACTTTGGTGATGCGATCAACAATGATGAAGCTGATGAAGTTTCTGATTCAAGCTTCGCAGCTTTGAATTCAGATGCGAACAAGGCATTGGTGAAAGCAGCTTCTCAAAAGCTCCAGAAGGACTACGGATTTTCTGCTGAAAAAGCGAAAGCTGTGGCTTCTGCTTTGAACGTTTGGGCTGTTTCAGGTGCTGAGCGTGGGTACACAACAACGAAGGATATGGATAAGACATTCAAATCAGTTTTCGGAGTTGATTACCAATCAGCTTTGGCCGCCGTGAAGGATTTGGCAGCTGGTGATAACTCTTCAATGAGAGAGCTCACTGACAGATCAGCTCAATCTTTGGGTCTGAAGCCTGCTCAAGCACAAAAATTCATTAAAGGTATGTACAAGAAAGCTCTGGCTCAATGGGGCTACGATGCTGACTCTATCAGCTGGTAATGACTTTCGATCAGTTTTATATTGATCAGTACCAAGACAGATGGGCTTCCCTCAGGGAGGCCCTTCTGCGTTCTGAGCGCCAAGTGGCGCGAATCAATCAGTTTCAAAATTCAAGCTTCCAGGGTCAAGACTCTTACAATTGTCCCGCTTATCCTGGGAAAGCTTTCTTCGATGTTCCCCAGGGCTCACCGTCGCGAGATGATGCCAGTGGTCTTTTGCAATACTATGTGATGGATCCAGCAAGTTTGGAAGTGGCTTGTGCTTTGGCTGTGGAAAGCCATCACGATGTGCTTGATATGTGTGCAGCTCCCGGTGGTAAATCTTTGATTTTAGCAGAGTCACTAAAGGGTGGCACTGGCCATTTGATTGCCAATGAAGTCTCAGAAGCCCGAAGGGATCGCCTCATGAAGGTGATACAGCAGTATGTGGATCGCGAAACAAGAGATCGAGTCCGTGTCAGCGGAAAAGATGGAGGGCTCTTTGCGAAGTCGCATCCCGAGGCTTTTGATCGAATCTTGATTGATGCTCCTTGCAGCGGTGAGCGCCATCTTTTGCAAAGTCCGAAAGATCTGAAGGATTGGACGCCTCAAAGAAGTGCGAAGCTGGCTCAGAGGCAGTACGCTTTGCTCACGGCAGGTCTGATATGCCTCAAGCCCCAAGGTCGCCTCGTTTATTCAACCTGTGCTCTTTCGAAGCTTGAAAATGATCAAGTGATCGAGCGACTTCTCAAGAAGAAAGAGGGTTTTCAAGTTGTTGAAGTTTCTGCGGTGAAGCAGGCAGAGCCAACCACTTACGGTCAAATGATCATGCCGGATACGACGGGCTATGGACCCCTCTATTGGTGTGTTCTTGAAAAAACTTAAGAGGCTCGGATTTTTCGAATTTGGACGCGCTCTTTGTAGTCTTTTAATGAGAGAGAGCCATAAGTGATTTTTCGATAGATCTCTAAGGCTTCGTCTTTAAGATCAGTTTCGATCTGATCAAGATGCTGCTGAGGCACATTTCCCAAAGACATCAAATAAAGCATGTACTCAGCCACAGAATCAAAGACCACGCTTTCACTGGTGTGTTTCTCGGCGTCGGCTTTGGTAATTCGGCGTTTAATGATGAGGGTCAAGAGATCTGATTTCACATTCTCTTTTTCGGTGGACCTGAGAAAAAACTGAGGAGAAGATGGTTCCTGAATGAAAGCTTTAAATCAAACGGAGCTTGAGCACCTCATTTTGTTTCTGAATGAGAAAGCGATGGGCGCGCAACTCCAAAAAGTCTGGACCTTTGACCAGGGTGTCGTGATGGAACTCTATCGTGGTCAAAGTCATTGGTTGGTGATCGATCTTCGGCAGCAAATTCCTTTTCTGCTTTGGTTGTCTGAGGAGCCGCCCGTTCGAGAATCCAAAAAACCAGTGGGTTTGTTTTTGAATTCACACGCAAAGAATTTGCGACTGCATGAATTGAAAGTCCTCTCAGAAAAAGGCCGTGTGGTCCAAATGAGTTTTGGCTCTGGGGAGCAAGCTTGTCAGGTGGAAGTGATTCTTATTCCTCGAACCGCTAATCTGCTGGTGCAAAGAGGGGAAAAGAAGATTTGGTGGGAAAAGCCTTCCGAATTGCCATCATCTCCCTCTGTCCCGCAGAGTTTCGACCTGCGGGAGAATCTGCACTTTGAACTTCTTTTTGAAGAGTTTCAAAATCTGCATTGGCGGAAGAAATCCAGTGGAGAGAGGGCTGATTTTCGTATCAAGGATCTAGAGAAGAAGAGAAGTGCCCTGCTGAAATTGCAAGCTCAAGATCTCGAAAAGGATCTTGTGAGGTACTTGGAGCTGGGCGAGTTATTAAAGTATGAGTCCACAATTTCTGAAGGATTCAAAGATCTGTGGAAGCCTGAGCTCTCCGTCGCTGAGAATCGTGAAAGGGCCTTTGCTCAGGCGAAGGATCTTCGAATCAAAATGAAGGGGCAAGCCCAGCGACAGCAGCAGCTTCTTTTTGAAATCGAAAAAATTGAAAGAGATCTTCAAGAAAATCCAACACCAAAGCCAGTGCTTCATCCTGCCAAGTCCAAAGGACTTTTGGAGAAGGCAGAGGCTAAGGGACGTAAAAAAGTGCTTTCGACGGGGCTTGTCGCCGTCATGGGAAAATCTGCGGCAGATAACTTGTCGATTTTAAGAAGAGCTCAAGCTTGGGATCTTTGGATTCATCTGAAGGATTTCCCTTCAGCTTATGCAGTGCTCTCAAGGAATCGAAACCAGAATATCAGTCAAAATGAGATCCTTGAAGTGGCCCAGTGGCTGGTCCAAGAGTTTGAAAGTAAGAAGCAGAAGTCTTTTGGGAAGTTGGATGTCCTTGTGGCGGAATGTCGTCATGTCAAACCCATCAAGGGGGATAAGCTGGGACGTGTGACCTATCACAATGCTCAAGTCTACACTCTTGCGTCAAACAGAGAGTCTTGATTTCTGAAACGACCTTCCTAAAATAAGAGAACTAGAAAAAGGAGTCATCATGATTGAAGTCTCTGAGCTCAAAAAATCATACGGTGGCACTGCAGCCCTCAAGGGAATTTCCTTCTCTGTTCACAAGGGAGAAGTTGTCGGATTTCTTGGACCTAACGGGGCCGGTAAATCAACCACCATGAAGATCATCACAGGATTTATGGCACCCACTTCGGGAGTTGCTCAAGTTTGTGGTTTCGATGTTTTCGAAAGCCCTCTGGAAGTCAAGAAGCGCATTGGCTACCTGCCCGAGCAGCCGCCGGTCTATCTGGATATGACTGTGAAGGACTATCTGAAATACGTGGCCCAGCTCAAGGGGGTAGAGTCACCACAGCTTTCCAAAGCAATTCAACAAGCTGTTGAGAAAACACAGCTGGGAGAAGTGCAGCATCGGCTGATTGGAAATCTCTCGAAAGGTTTTCGACAAAGGGTGGGAATTGCGCAAGCGCTGGTCAGTTCACCTGAAGTTTTGATTTTGGATGAGCCCACTGTCGGGTTGGATCCCAAGCAAGTGTCTGAGATTCGGCAGTTGATTCAAGAGCTCAAAGGGGAACACACCATTATTCTTTCCACTCACATTCTCCCTGAAGTCCAAGCGACTTGTGAGCGCATTGTGATCATTCATCAGGGAAGAATTGTGGCTCAAGATAGTTTAAGTAACTTGAGCCGAGTCCAAGCAGGTGTTCAGCGAATTCATTTAAAAGTTCGAAAGTGGACCACAGATTCTCAAAATCAGATAGCTCGGATCCCAGGTGTGCTGAAGCTTGAGAAGAGTGGCGACAGTATCGCCATCGAGGGAGAGCCCCGAGAAGATCTCGTGGACGCGATAGCTGGGTTTGTACTGACTCAGGGGCTTGGCCTTCAAGAAATTTCGTCATCCATGAGCAATTTGGAAGATATCTTTTTGAATTTAACTTATGGTTCGGGAGGTACTCAGTGAATAAGATCTCCGTGATATTTTGGAAAGAGTTTAAAGGATTCGTTTTAAGTCCCACATTTTACATTGTGGGATTTCTGATTGCGAGCATTATGAGCTGGGTCTATCCCATTGCGCTGTCTGATTTTGCGCGCAACATGCAGGCAATGATGTTTCAGCCGGGTCTTCCTCCGCAAGCTCAGAACATTCACTATGGTGTCTTCTTAAGGCATCTGTCGAATCTCAATTTGATTCTGATTTTTGTGGTGCCGGCATTGACGATGCGGTTGTTCGCAGAAGAAAAAAAGCTCAGAAGCCTTGATCTACTGATGACTTCACCCGTGACGTCTTTGCAAATTGTTGTTGGTAAATATTTATCAGCGATCGCCAGTATCTTTTTGCTTTGTTTAATTGGGCTCTCCTATCCGGTAGCAACTGCGGCATTAGCTAAATTTGCTTGGGCGCCACTTCTTGTTGCCTTCTTTGGAATTTTTATGGTGGCGGCCGTTTATGCAGCGATGAATTTGTTTTGTTCTTCACTCACCGAATCGGCCATTGTGGCTTATGTGATGGCTGTGGTTCTGAATATCGGTGTTTGGTTTATCGGGCTTGGGGTCGAAGTGGTGGATTCCAGCTGGGCCAGAAGTATTTTTGAACATATTTCCTTGAATACTCATTTGATTGGTCTTGTTGAGGGCACCATCAGAACGAGCTCAGTGATTTTCCTTTTGAGTCTTATTTTCTTTTTCTGCTTTTTGTGTGAACGAGTCGTAGAATCGGCTCGTTGGAGGTCTTAACAATGACAAAAGCTGGAAGAATTTTACTTGTTTTAGCGGCTGTAGGGCTTCTTTCCACCGGAGTCGCGAGGCTCATTTTAGGTGTTTGGATGCCGTTCATGTGGATCCTACTTGGGATCTCTGTGTTGTTTCTGCTGGTGTCGATCACAACCGAAAGAAAAGTTCTCCTAGAGTTCTTTTCGACGAAAACGACCAAACAAGGAATGAGTTTGGGAGTGGCCTTTTTGCTAGTGCTGTTGATCTTAGCGGCGGTGAATTACATCGGTGCTCGGCATTACAAGACGTTCGATCTGTCAGAGGCGCAGCTGAACACTCTGTCAGATCAAAGTTTGAAGCTCATGGGTCAATTGCAAGAAGACCTCAAAGTCACTTTCTTCTATCAGAAGGGAGCCGAGGGAGTCGAAGAAACTCGGCGAGCTTTCATTGATCTTCTGAAGAAGTATCAGGATGTTTCTGCGAAAGTGAAGCTCGACTTTATCGATATCAATGAGAGACCTGCCAAAGCTGAAGAGTACGGCGTGACGAAGGGTTCTGGGCTAGTCTTTGTTGAGTATCAAGGTCGAAAGAACAAAATTGAACGAGTGGATGAGCAAGAGCTCACCGCGGCCATTGCGAATGTTCTCAGAACCAAAGATGTGACTGTTTATTTTACCTTGGGTCATGGGGAGAGAAATACTTCTGATGAGAAAGAAGTCACGGGCCTTGCGAGTCTTAAAAAAATGCTCGAAGGGAATCGTTATGTTGTCCGTGAAGTGAATTTGATGACGACCGGTGCAGTGCCACCAGATGCAGAGATTCTCGTGGTGGCAGGTCCTCAGCAGAAGTTCCTCGACTCTGAGATTTCAGCCCTGGAAGCCTTTCTCCGGCGGGGTGGTCGGATGATTGTCGCTTGGGAGATGGGGAGTCAGTCGAATCTCGAAGGATTTTTGTCGAGATTTGGCTTAAGCGTCGACACTGGCCTGATTGCGCAAGTCATGAATACGCCCCTGGGGCAAGCGGTGAATCCTTCGGTCACTCCAGCGTCAGGGTTTTCGTCTCATGCAATCACGAGGGTCTTTGGCCAGGGGCAGTTTATTGTGACAAGACTTCCTCAGCCGGTGCGAGTGAGCGCGAAGCTTCCCGAGGGAATCACGATTGATGAAATGGTGAAGACGGATGTGAATTCGATGCTGTTTGCCAACACCCAGTTTTCGCAGTCTCTGGGAAAGGGGCCGTTCACTGTTGCCGCTCTCGCTGAGGGTCAGTTGCCCCAAGCCGAGAAAGACTTTCAATTGCTGTTGCTGGGAGACTCGGATCTCTTGGGAAATCAATTGCTCTATCAAAATTTGAATCGAGATTTGGTGCTGAATATTTTTTCATATCTCTCGAGCCAAAATGAGATGATTAGCATTTCACCCAAAGAGATCTCTAAAACAGAGTTTGTGATGACAGAGACAAGCTTTATGGTCTTTCTTTTCGGATTTTTGATTCCTTTACCTGTCGTGTTTTTGGGTTTGGCAGGATGGTTATGGTATCGAAGGAGATATGCATAATGTCTGCGAAAAGTGTTTTCATTCTGCTGCTCTTCGCTGTGGGCTTGGGTGGCTATGTGGTTTGGGATTTATGGAGCCAGCAGCAATCAGAAAAGAAACAAGAAGAGCTCTCAGCGATTTGGAAAGGTGATCCTCAGTCTATTCAACAAATTCAGATCAAAAGCGCCAGCTCTGAGATTCGGCTAAAAAGAAGTGAACCAGGGTGGACAGTGAACGGTCAGCTGGGGGACACCAAGGCTGTCGAAGAATTTCTTGAAGGGATCGCGGTTGAGAAGCAAGAGTCCGTGGCGCTTGAGGGTGAGAGCATTGATTTTGCAGAATTTGGTTTAGCGCCGGAATTGGGATCTATTGAGCTTTCTGGGGAAGGAACGAATTCCATTTTCAAAGTAGGAACTAGGAAGAATATCGAAGGTAAAAATTATCTCCAAGTCGACAGCGAAAAGCGAGTTCGTTTGGTGGCGGGAACATGGATTCCTAAGATCGAAAAGAAGGAATTTGATTTTAGAGATAAAAGACTTTTCCTCGGAAATCTCAAATCCATCACGGAGGTAGTTTTTGACAAGGGAAAATCAAGATTTCAATTTCAACTGAGAAGTGGGGTGTGGACAACCGCTCAGGAGCCAAGTTGGAAACTTGATCAAAACAAAGTGCGTGAAATTCTCACACAGCTTCAAACCAATGCGGTGAGTGAGTTTCTTTCCGAAGGACCTTTGACCTCGGCTCAGAAGCTTGCTTTTCAGTGGGACAAGCCGGTTTTTGAGTTGAGCTTCGTCGGGACTGATTTCAAAGTGAGAGCGATGCGATCGAAAGAAAATATTCATGCGTGGTTTTTACAGCCAGGAAATCGCCTGGTGCGTGTGAGCCCCGATTTTGCGAGAACCTTTTCATTCGAAAGTTTGCAAGATTTTCGAGACAAACGGATTGAGATTCCCCAGCAGCGAGATCAGCTCACAAAGGCTCAAATCAAATGGGAGTCGGAGACTCAGCAACTTGTTGATGAAAAATTGACGGAAGTCTTGAGAAAGCTCTCTTCACTCCAAGCCCAGGAAATCCAAGAGGGACAATTAAGTGTGGTCAAAGGTGAGCTGCAGTTTTTCAGCTCTACAGGGCCAGTTTGGCGAATGAAAGTTGGCTCAAAAGCAAACTCTGCTAACATAAAAACAGAACAAGGTCATTGGTGGGTCTCTGTGGAGGGCACTCAAGAGCTCTTGTTGTTGACGGATGAAGATCTCAAGTCTTTAGGATTTGAGATTCCTGAAAAGCAAAGTGAGAAGAAATGAAGTTTATTGGAAAGTCACCCACACGGGTGGATTTAGCGGGTGGAACTTTGGATCTATGGCCTCTCTATAATTTTGTGGGAGGTGCCAAGACGGTGAATGTGGCCATCGATATTTGGACTTGGGCAGAGATCGTTCCTTTGCCTGAGGGGAAGATTGAGCTGGATTCGCAAGATTTGGGTTTGAAAAAGAGCTTTGCTTCTCTGGCGGCTTGTCTTGCTGATCCAGATCCCGCATTGAACCTTTTGAAAGTTCAATTGAATTTTTGGAAGCCACAAGAGGGTTTTCGCTTGACCACCAAATCAGAGTCGCCGGTGGGCGGTGGTCTTGGGGGATCTTCATCATTGACAATTTCGATGCTGAAAGCATTTTCTTCTTGGCTTCACAGGCCCTTCGAGTCGACATATCAAATGGCTCAAGTCGCTCATAATATGGAAGCTCAAGTTCTGAATACTCCCACGGGCACTCAAGATTACTATCCGCCGATGAGCGGGGGAATTAATATCTTGAGCTACGAATTTGAGGGGATTTCTCAAAAGGTGCTGTCGGTCAAGAATACGCCGCTGCAGACCCACTTTCTTTTAGTGAATACGGGGCGAAGTCATCACTCGGGACTTAATAATTTTGAAGTTCTTGCGAGTGCTGTTCGCAAAGATCCCAAGGTCCTCGAGGCGCTCAAGCAGCTCAAGCAAGTGGCGGAAGAAACGGCTCAAGTCGTCCAAACTGGAAACTGGGATCGAATGAAAGATCTCTTTCAGCGGGAGCTGGAAGCTCGGCTCAAGCTCACACCCGCTTTTTCAAGCCCTGAGATCGAGCAGTTGATTAAGCTTTCATTGCAGGCGGGTGCTGATGCTGTTAAAATTTGTGGAGCCGGCGGTGGAGGCTGTGTTCTGATTTGGGTTCAGCCCAGCCGCAGAGAAGGGGTGGTGACAGCTTGTCAAACAGCCGGATTTCAAGTCCTCGGCGCAAAGCCCGTCGATCCACTCACAACGTAAGTTCCGATGACTCCAAAAATTTTCACCGCTTTCTGGGTCTTTCCCTTTCGGGGGGAAAAGCGGATAAAGCTTGTCTGGCCGTGGTGGAGTACTATCCCAATCAAAAAAGAATATTTCTCGCACGTCTCTATGAAAAAATTAAAACTGAAGAATTCATTTCAGCGGACCTCAAAATTCACGAGCTCATTCAGCAGTATCATAAACAAGTAGAAACTCTCGCTCTCGATGTCCCGCTCTCACTGCCTAAGTGTATGAACTGCAATCTCAAGTGTCCTGGCTATGAAACCTGCACCGAAGCTGAGATCGTTTGGATGAGAGACACCTTTGCAGAAGTGAATAAAGAAAAGCGCCCTAAGAAAATGTTCACTCCCTACACTCAGCGCTGTGTGGATGCTTATCTCGGCCACAAGCTGGAAGAAAATTTCGAAGTTCAACATGCCTTGGGTTCTAATTTAGCCCCAATCACAGCCAGAGCGCGATTTCTCACGCGCAGGCTGCAATTGGAAACCATCGAGGTGAATCCCAAGATTTCAATTTGGCGGATTGGGAGTGAGCTCAAAGTGAATAAGTCTCATCTCAAACATCATCGAAATTCGTCCACCGGCGATGAAAGTCGCAAAAGCTTTCTTCAGCATCTCTCAGAAAAAAAGAATGTTTTTATTTATCAACAAGATTCTAAAAGCATGATCGAGAACAACCATGCTTTTGAAGCATTCATTTGCGCTTACACGGGGCTTTTGGCATTTCTGGGTAAGACCCAAGATCGACCCAAGAACTTTCCGAAGAAAGAAGCCTGGATCACTTTGCCAAAATTGGATTAGCGCCACCCCCAATCATCATTGGACTGGCACTGAAAATCAGATGCGTCGACAGCTTCGAGCAGCTGACAATTCCCGTTCACAAAGTTGGGACTCCAGGTTCCTGCTGATGAGCAAACCGCGTTGAGTGGATTGAAAGTTGTGACAGCCCAAGGGGCAGGGGCAGTTTGTTGGTCAAAGATTCAGACCAGATAAGGTCTTTCGTTAGATTATCTCTTTCCCAGTGCTTCATCTAGAGTCAGGGTGAAAATTATCACTTTGAGACATCTTTTTGCTCTCCTTTGGTCGGGGGATGGCCTGTGTTTTATCTAAAAGACGTTTATACTTTTCAGGATGAGGCGATGGGTTCGAATTTTAATTCTGTTTTTGATGACTTTTGCGAGCTCCCCGTTGTGGGCCCAGCACGAGCACCAGGTGCTGAGAAAGCTCGCTGTTTTTCCCATTGCCCATGCCGAAGTTTCTTCTGCAGAAGAGGCTTGGTGGCAGGCTCGTGAAACGCTGACGAAAGATCAAAGATTTTTTGTGGCGAGTCGCAGGTTCATGGTGAATCGAGGAGTTTTTCAAGCCCGTGAGAATTTGACTCCTGCAGATGCGATCATCTTAGCAAAGATCTTGGACGCTGAAGCTTTGGTGACTCTGACGGTTGAAGAAAGAACTCTGTCGATGCAAGTCTTTGATGGCGGACTGGGGTTTAAACTTTGGACAGGGAAAATTCAATTGCATCCGGCAATTCAGATCAAAGATCAGCTGGTTTCTGCCGCGGGCAAGCTGGTCATGGATTTCATTTCCGCCATCCCTTATCAAGGGTACCAAGTTAAAGATCAGACTTTAGGGAAAGATCTCATGGAAAGAAATGAGCAGTCTTTCGCTCGAATTTTTATCGGCGGACAATCGGAGATCAAGTCGGGAGATCCTGTACAGTGGATCCGACTTGTTGGCGAAACCTCACGAGTGTTCTTTGCTGAAGGAGCTCAAGTGCAGATTCTCGCTGAGGGGATTGTCAGTGAAGTGAATGGGGATCTTGCTTTGGTGGAAGTGAAAAAGATGAGGTCAGTGTCTGATCTCACCGAATTTTCACTGGTCCGTTTTCCCAAAGAGATGGAACGGTTGAAAGAGAGCTATTCTCTGGTCGAAGTGGAATCGAAATTGGCCACGGAGTACTTGGCGGCTGATTATCAAAAGGATTCGAGCACTAAAAAACACAATAAAACGTCAGCTTCTTTGACCTGGATTTTGAGTCTCGCTGCTGTGATCTTGTTGGCTTTCTGATTTAATTTTTGGCAGTGGTCTAAAGAAATCTTTGAGTCCGTCGACCTGCAGAGGGGTTCCTTCCATCGAGCTGATCCAGCTCTCCGGTGTTTCCATACAAAAGAAGACTTTCCATTTTTGTCCGCTCGCTTTAAATCCATTGACCACGTGTTGGTACATTTGATTTCTCAGTCGGAAATCGTAGCGCATCTTGCCGCCGTCGGAAGGGAACATTTCTGCCTGAGTCACTAGGCTTGTGAGACCAAAGCGCTCCCTCATGAGGTGACGCTGCTCGGGTTGAAATCGAAGCGCCCCAATCGAAATGACATGGACTTCTTCGGGTTTAAACATTTGGGTGATTTGATCCACAAGCTCAGAGTAGCCGACTTCCCACTGTGGATGCCAAACTAAGGGGTCGATGTGAAAGGCCACTTGAAATCCCCGATCGGCACATTTGCGAGCCGCTTGCAAGCGTTCAACTTGAGAGGCTGTGCCGTGCTCTTCTCTTCGAATGACTTCATCCGCATTGATCGACCAGCTTACAACGACATTACCCGCATGAGGAACTGATAAAAATTGATCAACATGATTGGATTTGGTTTTGAACTCTAAAGTCCAGCGAGGGTACTTTCTAAAAAATTCAATCAGTGGAACAGAAAACAGAGTGAGTGGATCTAAGCTTAAACTATCAATCACTTCACCAGTCCCGACCCGATAGGGGAGGTGGGAGTGCTCACGAGCCATCTCTTCCAACTCATCGATGGCTTGCGAGATGTTTGAGTAAGCGTGCATCACGGGAGTATTCAAGTAGCTTTGGAGATAGCAGTAACTACAGTTGAAGTTGCATTGGGCCCCGAGATTGAGCACATAGTAATTGCAGCAGGTGAGCGTCTTTTTTTGGGTAGCGCCTGGGCAGCGTTTAAAGAATTTTCCAACAAATGGATGAATATACAAATGCCGTTTGCTGGCACTGAACTGTTCTGCACTCAGTGAGCCTCGGTGATGGGCTCCTGGTTGTTCTTGAACAAGAGAGATTTTTTCAGAGGGAACGATTTTTAAAACTCTTTGCGCAAGGCCACTTTCCAAGGCCGACTCGTGAATGGAAATGCGATCGAGCTGCGCGAGAATTTTTTCAACAAGCATCAGTTCAAATCCTGTTTTTCAAGCTGTTCCTGAACTTTACTGAGGGATTGGAGATAGCGTTTAAGGTCCGAGGGCTGGCTGACAAAGAGCTTAATTTCCAAGCCTGATTTGTCGCCTTGCCGAACCCAACGAGTCTGACTTGAGCCCGGCCACGGGAGAGACTTGAAGTAAGCTTGAGCTTCACGGTCTCGAGCTTGTGTCTGAGGATAGCGTATCTCGCGGAGCGAATGAATCCACGCTTCCACTTGATCTCGAGATTGAACTTCTGGGAGGCGAAGGTCCTCGTATGTTTTTCCGAGCAGAAGAAGTTCAATAACCATCTCAAGAACTTGGGCACCCTGGCTCTTGGAAAGACCATAATTCACAATGAAATGAAGGAGTGGATTTAAGTTCAAATCTTGAGACACCAGCAAAGGACTACAATCCATGGGTCCCATTTTCTTTTCTGCACACCAGTGTAGGAATCCAGAAGGCTGCTTTTGAGTGGTTTTCAAAATTTTCCAAAAGCTTTCGTTGGGATTCCAGCCTCGTTGGGGGGCGAGTGCTTCGAAAGGAAAGGAAAACGGCAGCCTCGAAGACTCCACAGCATGAGCCAATGAGGCGAATTCAGCAAAACTCAATTCTGGATACAGAGACTTAAAAAGAGAAAGCAGTTCAGTGCTTGAATCTTCGCCGCTCTCATAATTGAAGACGAGGTCTGACCGAAAGCCCGCGATTTGAACTTTTTGGAAGCTCACCCCGGGGAGTCCTTCGGGCCAGGGAGACAGTGGCTTGAAATCCAAACGCGCAACGCACTGCGATGATGGGATCAGTTGAGGTGGATGAGCGAGGGATGAATTCATGGGGCCATCGCTATCGAATTTTCACTTTCTTGGCAACAAGACTATTCACGTTTAGGATGATTTCTATGGCTGATTGGCGTGACAGAGCTCAAATACAAGATGATGTGGTTTTCTTTAGGTACGTCACCCCCGGGATCGAAAAGAATGCCGCTGAAGTCTATATTTGGGACCTCGATAAAACATACTTGGATACGACCATTGATTCCTTACCGGCTCTGCTGGCAACAGCTCTTGAAAGGGCATTTACCAAACGAAATGTTCCCGGGACCTCAACCTTGCTTCAAGTTCTCTCACAGGATTGGAAAAAGAAATACTCACAGATGAGATTTCCACTTTATTTCATTTCTGCTTCACCGCCACAAATGGAAGAACGAATCGGAGAAAAATTTCTGTTGGATGAGATCCGTCCCTTTGGTTGTTTCTACAAAGATAATCTTGCAAACTTGCGGCCCTCGCGATTCTGGCGACTGACCAAACAAGTAGGGTACAAAGTCCAAGCTTTACTTCAATTGAGAACTCAGCTGAAAGAGGACGTCAGGCAAGTCTGTTGGGGCGATGACAGTGAATCTGATGCTGTCATTTATAACCTCTATTCCGACATCTGTGCTCGCCGCTTAGGGCCTCAGGATTTGCGATCCATTTTGCGTCACTTGAACGTCACGGCCGAGCAGATCGATACGATTCTTCGTTTGCAATCTGAGGTGCCCGAGCAAGATCCTGTGGATAAAATCTATATCAACCTGGCGATCGATACAGATCCTGATTATTACTTAAAGTTTGGTCGGCGGACTCTGCCCACTTACAACACTTTTCAAGTCGCTCTTGATCTGCTTCAAGATGGACGTATTCAATCAGAGAGTGTGCATAACATCGCTCAAGATATGATCTTCAACTATCGATTCACTCCGGAAGAACTGCAGAGAAGCTTGAATGATCTTGTGCGAAGGAAAGTTATTGGAGATCGTTGTCTGAAAGAATTTGCAAATTTGGGAGTTGAGCGAGGTCTTTTTCCACAAAGCTTTATTGATTCTCTTCACCCAGCCGCTGAGGCCAAAGTGATCAACGGACGTATTTATGAACTCGAAGGTCATTTTGAACCCTGGGTCCCTGAACGGATCGACTATATTCACGATTATCGGTAGTTAAGGATTAAAACCTAACGACTGAGCGAAAACGAAATAGAGATCTGACTCAATCAAAAACTCTTGAACGCCTTCAGCTTCATGTTTTCCTTGAGCAATTTTTCGAAGAGCTCTCAGTTGGGCATCTTCAATTTTTTTGAGTTGGGCTTCATTCCCCAAAGGTATTTCTTAAAAACTGACTCATAATCCTGTCCCTGGACTCGGCGACCGCCTCAATGGAGCCAACGGTGCCTTACGAACTCTGCGGGTTCGTTGGTGATTTCTGTTTCTTGTTTGCCTAGAAACAGCACTCACCAACGAACCCGGAGCTTGCGTTAGTCACGTTTGGCTCCTTTGTGGCGGTCGCGGAGAGGCGGGAGAGGGTTTTGTGTCAGGGTTGCTGTCAGGGCGTGGGG
>JBKCXY010000032.1:0-15626 GCA_046315835.1 Pseudobdellovibrionaceae bacterium
AAGCGGAGTGCCTGGCAAAGATCTGCTGTTGAGTCCAGCTGCTCAAGAGATTTACCCTCTAGCCATAGAGTGCAAGAATCAAGAGACGCTCAACATTTGGAAAGCACTAGCTCAAGCATTTAGTAATGCTTCACAGCACGAGTTTCCAGTAGTGTGCTTCTCGAGAAACAGAGAAGGCAGAGTCTATATTGCGATGGACTTGCAGCATTTTCTGAAGCTGATTAGATAGTTTTGCTATTTCATATTTTCCAGTATTTGCTATAGTGGAATGATATGAGTGATGACAAGTCTACAATTGGCGACCTTAGAAGAAGTTTATATAGAGCTTGGGCAAAAAACCAAGATGATTTACTAACTAAGAAAAGCAAGCCTTCAACTTGGGGCACTGTAGCAGGTGGACTGAGAGAGCTTGGCATGGATGTTCTGGCAGACCCTTCATCTAATGAGATAGACCCTGATGCTGCTCGAGAAAGGCTTCTTCTGGAAGCTCAAAAGAACTATTCTAAAGATCTACCACCTGGTGATGCATGGTTAAGGTTACTCAATCAAGGGAAGCTGCCAGCCGACCTTTGAGGTTTCCTACAAATTCTGGGTCTGAGGCTAAGTCATATATGCTCACAGAGAGTAAAAGCAGCATTACCATTAATAAAGAGCCACACACTATCAGAGTTCTTTTAACTATTTTCTTCATTGGCCACCTCGATCTGTAGTTTCTACTTGGTTTTTTTCAGTCACTAAGTTGTAACAGCCTTTGATAGATAGAACGAAGAAACTAAGCCCACCAACAAAGACCACTACTGCAATTACTTGATACAATTGTCGCTTATATGTTTCTAAATCTGTGTCAATCTTCATTGTATACCTCAACTCTGTTTTCCAATATTTACTATTGTGAATAGTTTCTTACTGGCACAGTCATGGTATCAAAATGAATCACTTCATTGGATAAGTTACAGTTCAAGATTCTATAGTGCCTACTCTCAGCTGTCTTGGTTACCTCAATCATGCCACTGGGAAGCTTCTCAAGCCTGTAAGTGATGAAGTAAGGGTAATCCACTGTTAAGCCAATGGCTATCAAGTGAGTGCAAACATTGATATATGCATGCGTGATGGTGAGTGGCACTGCACATGGGCTTTGGTGAGAATAGATACCATAGCTTGATGGTGGATTGATGGCAGTCCGAAGCTCTACTGTAGAGCTGTCAATTTGACTGGAACTTACAACATCAAATGTAAACAAACACTCTTGATCAATCACTTGGTTGGAACCAAAGATCAGATTACCAGCTGATGAAGTGATGGTCTTACTGCTTAGATCAGAGATTGATAAATCAGTATTACCAACTGCTGGAACTGTTGTGGTTGGCACGGCTGAGATTGGCTCAGCAATCTTTGCAGCTGGAGCAGAGTCGCCACCAGAGCTTAGACAACCTGAAATCCCGACACTTGCTATCATTAAAATGAGCTTTTTCATATTTACTTCCCTTCCTTTTACTTATCGTCATTTGTCTACCTGGACTTAAGTCCTTTAGTTACTCTGTCTTTTTTTGATACAAGCTACGCATGACCTTCAACTGCTCTTCACCTTCTACGAAGTCGAGATAGATCATGGTGTTTGCAATGTTGCGATGGCCTAAAGCTGTCTTCACTAGGTGGATGTCTTTCGTTTGCTTATATAAGTTAACGGCCATGGTGTGTCTCAGAGAGTGAAGCTTCTTCTTCACTTTGAAGCGCTGAAGTAACACCATCCTAAGCCACCGATCAGTCTTCATGAAAGGCTTCTTCTGCTGCTTTATTTGGCTAAGGCCTGTCATCATGGCTTCAGTGAGCGGAATCAGCCTGTCATTGCTTCCTTTCTTACCTCTGATGTGAACTAAAGCTTTGGTGTCATCGATGTCCTGCCAGCCGACCGCTAAAGCTTCAGAGACTCTACAGCCTGTCTCCAGCAGAAACCTGATAGCTAAGCAGTCTTGGTCATGACAGCCCTCTAGAGCTGATCTGAGGAGCTCAAGCTCAGCATCTGTTAGGAAAAGGTCTTTAGTTAGTTGGCTCATTTGCTTTAGTCCTTTCTGTTCTTCCGGTGTTTGCTATTGTGAACTCTTAGCCCTTGAGTAAGGGCTTTAGAGCTTCAGTCATCCATTGCTTTATTTCTGGAGTGAGTTCAGGCATCACGCTGTCATTGAATGTTGTTTGCATCCAGTCGGTAGTCTTGGGTTGGATATCTCTGAAGTAAACTTCGAACAGCCGAGCAAAGATCTCTTTTCTGTTCATGTAGTAATGCTGGTTAGAGCCAACTTTGTTAGCTTCCAACTTCTCAAGATAAGCCTGCCTGTAGTCGCTAGGAATACCTGAAGAGACCAGCCCTAAGCTGTAGTCAATCGCATGACCGAGTTCATGAAGAAAAGCGCCATCCCAATGCCTGTTAAAGGCTAGGACTTTGGATGAATCTTGGTAGTGAGCAACACTGCCAGCCTTACCACGAGCGCCAAACGAGAAGCCGAGTTCTTTAAAGCTATAGCTAAGAGTCTCTGAGCAAATATCAAGAGCTTCTTTCAAGTTGGCTAAGCAGTAGACTCTTTCAGAGTCTGGGATGCTATTTCCAAACTGAACAGCTCGAGTAAGCTTTGAAAGAGTGTCCTTAGCTGAGTTGATGTCTATTGTTTGCTCGAGCTTCCAAGGTCGCTTGACTCCGTTTTGTTCTGTAAAGCTGTCTCTGCTTTTCTTTTCAAAATACTTAGACAGTTCAATGGGTCTGATATATCTGATGTTGTGTCTCTTTGTTGCCATCTTGTTGAAAGCTTTTCGCATGATTTCTCGGCTGTCTTGGTCTGTTTCAGCTAAGACGATTGACTTAAGAGCGTTTACATCGCGGGCTTTAATTGATTCCAAGTCTTTGAACTTTGAGAATACTTCAGCTGAAGCAATAGCCTTATCGAACTCGTAATCCTTTAAAACATTCTGAGCTGCTTCAGTTGATACTTTGAGGGCTTCAGTGAGCTTAGCTTGATATTCAACCTGTAGAGCCTTGAGGTTGGCTGTAGACTGTTTTTTAAAGGCCTTAGCTCTAAGCTCTTCTGGAGTCTCGTAAGTGTCCCGATGGTGTCTGGCAGCGCCAGAGATATCAGAGCCAAGGTTGGAAATGTTTGAGGGCTTTTCATTATATTGTCTCATTTGATACTTCCTTTGTTTGGTTGACACATGATGTTTAATGCAGATGCCATGCCGTAAGCGGAAGTAATGATTTCAAGGGGTTACAAGTGTGCGAAATGTAAAGCTTTTAGGCAGATGGGTGTGCTGAAGTGAGAATGATGGGGGATAAATAGCTGATTTTAGGGGTGATTAGCGCGGTGTGTATAATGTTTAGGCGGTGTTGACATTATTGCCAGGTTGGTAGGCAATAGTTGGATGGTGATGGGCAGGAAACAGCAAATTCTAGCAGAAAAAAATATTCCAGCGCAACTTAATAAATATCTTCCATCACTTCCGAAAATAGCTGAAACCGGAAGCAAAGTTGCAACCTATCGAAATCATTCAGCTATTAAGTTCCAACCTAAGCAGATGCCTCAACAGTTGGTCGGCTCATGGGTGATTTATGATGCTAAACCCTTGAAACTACATGACAGCAGAAGCGCCGCCGCCCCTAATCAAATGACTACCAGCCAGCCCTCAACAGAGGGGGGGATGGGGGTTGAAGCAAAGATGGAAAAAAAGGGGTTAGCCCCCCTCTCTCCACCCCACGTTTTCAGCATGGCTACTCGCCTTCACATCTCCACTCCATCATTAAGGACATCCTATGATTTTGCATGGTGATTGCTTAGTAAAGATGAAAGAACTTGCCGACAACTCGGTTGATTGCATTGTAACGTCTCCACCTTACTGGGGATTAAGAGATTATGGAGTTAGTGGACAGCTTGGCCTTGAGGAAACGCATCACAAATACATAGAAAACCTTGTTCTAGTTTTCAGGGAGGCTCGTCGCGTCCTCAAGGATGAGGGGACTCTTTGGCTCAATCTTGGTGATAGTTACAATTCTGGGAGAAACGGCGGCCACTCCGGCGGCAAAAACGGTATTAGCCGAACTAAAGCTGGGCCACAAAAGAGTGGCGTAAATGCACCAGGCCTTAAGCCTAAAGACATGGTCGGCATCCCATGGCGCGTTGCCTTTGCGCTCCAATCTGACGGATGGTTTCTTCGCCAAGATATCATTTGGCACAAGCCGAACCCCATGCCTGAGTCTGTCCGAGACCGCTGTACTAAGGCGCATGAGTACATTTTTCTTTTGAGTAAGTCGGCCCGCTATCACTTTGACTCCGATGCGATCAAAGAGGCAACAAAGGAGCCTCGCGGACCTGGCAATGTTCGCCCGAACCACGATCCAGGATTGAGAGACGGAGATAACGCAAACACAAGAGGATCCCTTCACAAGATAGGTCCGAGAGAGTTTCGCAATAAACGATCAGTTTGGAGTGTGACTACGAAAGGATTTAAAGGGGCTCACTTTGCAACCTTTCCACCTGACTTAATTGAGCCTTGCGTACTAGCTGGATGTCCTGAGGGTGGTGTCGTTTTAGATCCGTTTTTCGGTGCTGGCACCACAGGATTAGTGGCCATTAAAAACAATCGCAAGTACATAGGGATCGAATTAAACAAAGAATATATCGAGATTGCAAAGAGAAGGATTGCGGCATGATCCACAAGTTCTCTATCACCATCACAGCACCCCCACCTCTATCACCAGAAAGCAGCTTATGACCACCTACGTCCACAAAGTTACCGTCACCCTCGCCTTCACAGATGAGCCAGCAGAAAGCAAAAGCTTCTACCTTCCCCTTAGCCGCTCAAAGCTGATGGACCATCTAAAGAACAATCTGCCTCTCACCAACCAAGAGCTGATGGAGCTTCACCGAAATGATGAAGTGCTCATCCAAGATGAGAGTGGCAACAGCATTAAATATGAAATCAAAGATGTATCACCAGACAAGGAGTCAGATGATGACGCTGGATAAATTAGCTTCACTCTTAGCCAAAATGGAAGGCAAGAAAGTCCAAGTATCAGTTGGTAACATTCGAGAGATTCTGCGCTTACTCACAGCTATTGATGCTGCTTACCGAGTCAAGCAAGTGCTTGAAGGTGGCTCTACTATTTTCACCCCTGGTGAAGCTCTAGCTTTGATTGGTTCAAACGCAGCTGCAAAAGCAGAGAAGTATCTAAAGACTCAAAAGCCACAGCTGAAAGAGATGAAGAAGAACAGCATTGTTAAGCATGGCGTAGCTTTAAGAAAGTTAAAGACTGAGACCTTCTACTGATGATGTTTAAAAAAGATGAGCTAGAAATTATCAAGAAGGAAGATATTGATTTAAGGGATTTATCCAACCCTAGATCTGTTATTAACCTTGTGCCTTCTTCTGTAGCTAATGGGATGCGAGCTATTCCTTTGGAAGTGTTCACTATGCCAGAAGAAGAGCTAAAGCTAGCAGCTCATGCTGATATCACCGAGAACAGGCTAAGGCATTCCTTCTGGCTTGAGTATGGCCATGCTTTGCTTGGTGATCGGAAGATGAACATGGCTCAAGTTTACAATGGCGTTTGTAGACGCGAGTATTGGAATCAGCAGATCATCACCAATAGCTTTAAGTTAGCTTATATTCTGACTCCCCCACCAGACTACAAAGTGCAGATGGCTGAGTTACTCACTCTAGGCCTTGCTCAGTTAAGAGATATCTTAACGATGCCACTGGCTACTGAGCATCCAAAGACTGGTGAGATGGTGGTGGATGCAAGACTTGCAGCAGTGAAAGCAAGGATAGTTGAAGATCTGATGACCAGAAGTCATGGCCATCCACTGAGGCAGATTGAAGTTACAAGCAAAAATATGAATTTAAATGTGGAAGTAGCTAGTGAAGCACAAGCAGAGACAAGGGATGTAGCTGAGCTAGATGCGAAGATTAAGCAGCTGGAAAGTGAACTTTCTAAACAGAAGGCATTAGATGTCCAAGGCAAGAGAGTTCAAAAGCTGGTGGAATGATCAACGCATGCCTGGTTTTCCATGTCAAGGCACATGTCCAAAGTGTGGCAAGCGAAACTGGGATTGGTTAGTGTTAAAGGAAGATAAGGGAAAAGTCGTGCCTGTGAGATGTGACAAATGTCCACCACGGGGAATGCACCATTAAGGTTGATAAAAAGAAACAGCTAGAGCTTTTAAAAGCAAAGAAGTTTGAGCTGCTACAACAAGAGAAGGAAAGAAGAGATAACTTACCTCATCTCTACAGCTTTCCATTTTATTCTTGGCAAAGAAGATTCTTTGATTCCACCAATCATTTGACGCTGCTTACTTGTGCCAATCAGGTTGGTAAAAGCTCTATTCAGATTCGAAAGATGATTCATTGGGCAACAGAGCCTAGCCTTTGGCCAAAGCTTTGGATGAATAAGCCACTCACCTTTTGGATGCTCTACCCTTCTTTCAAAGTATTTGATCAAGAAGTAAAGAAGAAGTGGATTCCAGAGTATCTGCCTAGAAACTCTATGCAGAAAGATAGTCAGTATGGCTGGAAGCTTGAGCGTGGTCCAAATGGCCAAGTGTCAGCTATTCACTTCAACACTGGTGTAAGTATCTATGGAAGATCTTACATGACAGACCCAGAGCTTCTGCAGACAGGTACAGTTTGGTATCTAGCTTTCGATGAAGAAATGCCTGCTGAGCTATGGCCAGAGCTTTCACTTCGAGTAGCAGCTGTTGATGGATATATCTCTGGTGTGTTCACTCCAACATTATCTCAGCCTTTTTGGTATCAAGCCATGGAAGTGAGAGGCAAAGGTGAGCGCTTTCCTGATGCTTGCAAGATCAGTGGAAATCTCTATGAGTGCTTGGAGTATGAAGATGGCTCTAGATCAGGTTGGACAGTAGATAGAATCAAAAAGATAGAAAACACATTACCAAGCCAAGATGAAGTTCTAAGGCGAGTTTATGGCCGATTCATCATGAATGCTAACTTGCTGAGATATCCAAGCTTTGATTTCAAGTTCAACTACCGAGAAGCTGGAGCAGTGCCAAGCAGTTGGATTTGGTATTGTGGCATTGATAGTGGAAGTGGTGGCGATAAAGCAGACCCACCAGCAATTGTGTTTGTAGCTGTCTCCCCTGATTACACCAAAGGTAGAGTCGTAAAAACTTGGAAAGGTATTCCAGAGTATGTCGATGGTGATGACAAGTTCACCACCAGTAGCGATATCCTCGAGAAGTATCTTTCAATGAAGGGTAACACTGAGCTTGCTTCAACAAGATATGACTATGCTGATAAAGACTTATTCATCTTAGCTGAGCGAAATGGCATTGCTTTAGAGAAAGCTGATAAAGCTCGTGAGACTGGTGAAGCAATTCTAAACACTCTGTTTAAGAATGACATGCTCTCCATTGATGAAGGGCCAATCAATCAGCTTTTAGTTGATGAGCTCATGAACCTTCGCCGTGATGCCAAGAAAAGTCCAGACCATCTGTGTGATGCCTTAAGGTATTGTGTGGCCACTATTCCTTGGAATCTCTCTGCTATCCAAGCTGTCACCAACAAGAAGCTGGAGAGAAAAGTAGTTGGCCAAGATGAGATTGCCAAAGATCGAAGGCACTACCTTACCAGCAGAATGAATGAGCAAGAAAATCAAGATGAATATAACCAAACATTTAAGGAGTTAAATGATTTCTATGGAAACTAATTTAAAAGATCTAGTGCCAGTGATCAATGCTTGCAAGAAAAGCGGTGTCACACTTTTCAAGACTGGAGACATTGAGATTCACTTTGGCCCACAGCCAGAGCCAGTCACCTATCAGACTAACTATCCAGAAGCTTCAGCTGAAGAAAAAGTGAATGACCCTTCACCTAGAGTTGACTTGGAAGAGCTAGCACTCACAGACCCCTCTGCTTGGGCTGCAGCTGATATGGGGGATGAATAATGAAACAGTATGATATTGGAAAACTGAACAACCTCTACAAAGATGCTGAGACTGCAGATCAGAAGATCTTCGATGAGATGAAAACAAATGTGCTTCTTATCTCTGGCAACCACTACAAGCGCTTTTCTAAAGGTTATGAAGAGCGAGTGAAGTCACCTCTGGCTAATGATGAGAACAGAATCAAGTTCACTAAGAACCACACTCGCAGAATTGCTAGAAAGTATGTCAATGGCATCATGAGCTTAGTGCCTGACTTGAAGGTAATGCCAGCTAATCCAAGCGAGCTTCAAGATAAGAAAGCAGCAGAGCTGTTTGATTCTGTACTTCAGTATGGAAAAAACAGATATCGCTTACTCGATAAGAAAGAGGAGTGGTGTGAAGATTTCGTTGATATGGGTGAAGCTGGCGTGAAGGTCTATTTTGACCCAAGCAAAGGTGAAGTTGTTGGTTATGAGCAGAAGATAGAGTCTGAGTTTCCAGTATTCTTGGATGCCAATGGTAAAGAAACTATCATACCACAAGATCAGATGGGAAATCCACACTCCCCTGCTCCAGATAAAGCTAAGCCTATCATGAGTGGTGACTTCTGCTTTGAAACAGTGCTTGGTTTTAACCTCATGCGCGACCCTCAGGCTGAGACCATGGATGAAAGTCCTTACTTAATCTTGAGAAAGATGATGAGCCTTGATGATGCCAAGAAGCTTGTCAGCGAAGATGACCCAGATAAGGAAGAAAAGCTCAGAGCTATCACTGCTTCGAGTGAATCAACCTACAAGGTGTTTGATACCAACCACTTGTCACACTCAGAAGCTAAAGGCAAAGTGCTCATCAGAGAGTATTACTTTAGACCTTGCTATGATTTCCCAGAGGGCTACTACTATATCACTGCAGATGGAAACTCTATCTTGCATGAAGGTCCACTTCCGTTTGGCATTTGGCCAATTGCTCACAAGGGTTTTGACAGAATCCAGACAAGCCCTAGAAGCTCTAGCATTATTCGAGCTTTCAGACCATTTCAGGTGGAAATCAATAGAGCAAGCTCAAAGCAAATTGAGAACTCTATCGTGCATGGTGATACAAAAGTCATCACTTCCCCTGGAACTAAGCTCAGTCAAGGTGCCGTGGTTGGTGGTGTAAGACAGTTTCAAGCTGTTGGTGTGCCCACGATCATTCCTGGCCAAAATGGTGATCAATACACTCCATACATTCAGCAGATGACTCAAGAAGGTTATCAAGTTGTTGAAGAAGAATCTGAAGATGGTGAGATTCCAGCACAGCTGGATGCACAGTCTTTGCTCTTTAGATCAATTAAGCGAAAAGCTCGCTATGGAAAGTATGCTAAAGCTTACCAAAGTTTCTTGAGTGATGTTTATTGGATATACCTGAAGCTTGCTAAGCAATACTTTGATGAGAACAGATTCATTAAAGCTGTTGGTAGAAGCGAAGCTATCAACTTAGCTGAGTTTAAATCAGCAAATGAACTCTCTGTTGAGATTAAGCTTGATAACTCCACTGAAGATGCTGACAGCATGTTGGCAAAATCGGCTCACTTTGAGCGAGTGCTTCAGTATGTTGGGAAAGATCTTCCCCCTGGAGCTCTTGGTAAGCTTCTCACGAACATGCCATTCATTAATGGTGATCAAGTATTCAAGGGTCTTACTCAAGATTACAAGAACATCGAGAATGACATGCTTGCTCTTGATAGAGGGGAGCAGATTCCAGCGACTCCAGACGATAAGCATGAGCTTTACATCCAAGAGCTGACAGCAAGAATCAAGTCTCCAGACTTTAGACTGTTATCGCCACAAGTTCAGCAGAACTATCTGAATAAACGTGAAGAACACAGACAAATGCTCGCAGAGCAAGAGCAGCAGCTTCTGATGGCTCAACAGCAAGCTATTCCCATGACTGGGAATCTTGTGAAAGTTGACGTTTATGAAATGGTAAATGGAAAGCAAGTAAGGATGACTCTTCCAGCAGATGCTGTGAATTGGCTTAAGTCCAAGCTTGATCAGCAAGGGATGACTCAGCAGCGCCTTGAAGGCTTGGCTATGGGTGATCAGGCTTCGATTGCAATGCAAATAGTGAATGAAATGCAAAACCAACAACAACAAGTTCCACAAGAACAAGGAGTAATGAATGGACCAAATGGAATCGGTTAATCAATCAACAGAAGCTGAGGTAAGTGCACCAGTAGAAGCTGCTCCCGAGCAGTCTACTCCAGCAGTTGAAGCGCAGAGTGAAACACCTGCAGCACCTCAAGCCCCTGCTTACCAGCCTAGCTGGAAGTACAAGGCAAATGATCAAGAGCTGGAGCTTCCTGAAGAGTATCGTAGCTATATCAAGACTCAGGAAGATGAAAAGCGCATTAAGCGCTTATTTGAGCAAGTTGGTGGAGTAGAAAAGCTGAAAGGTAGCTACACAACTACAAAGACTGAGCTGGATAGCTACAAAAAAGGCATCGAAGCTGTGAACAAGATGGTTCAAACTGGTGACTTCATGAAAGCTTTCCAAGTCTTGGGCTGGGATAAGAAGATGGCTTATCAAGCTGCTAAGCAGTTCTTGGATTTTGACGAGTTGCCCCAACAGCAACAGCAAGTTCATAATCAGGCTTGGGAAATGGAGAGATACAATCAGACTCTTCATGAGAATTACCAAGCTTTACAAGAGCAGCTCCAGGCTCAAGCAGCACAGATCAAGAGCCAAGAGTTACAAGGTGTTCTATCAAGCCCAGATGTGAAGAATGTTTCTGAGAAGTTTGATCAACAGTATGGTCAAGGTACTTTCAGAAGAAGAGTGATTGAATTTGCTCACGCTGAAAGCCTTCGAAGAGGACAAGATATCACAGCCCAGGAAGCAATTGAGAGTGTTCTTGGTTTTATTAAACCATTCCAAGCTCAAGTCCAGCCACAAGCTTCTGAGCCTAAAGAACTTCCAGTTATTCCAGCGACAAAAGGTACAGGCGCTAGTGCTCCAGTGAAAACTTTTAAGTCATTGGATGATTTAGCGAAGTATCGCAAAGAAAAATACGGTTACTAAAAATAAACAACTTTCTATTGCCTCATAACTAGGGGCCTAGGAGACAAAAATGCCAATGAATCAATCGCATGGAGCGATGCTTAAGCGCTTCCTCAAAGAAGAACTCTTTGATGCTGAATTTAAAAAGAAGTCGTACATCTGGGAAAACATCGAGAAGAAATTGAACTGGGCTGGTGGTGTGTATGAAGTTCCTGTTAAGCAACAGGGCGCTACAACTGCACAGATGGGCTCTCTTGCAGCTACCAATGATATTTCTGAGTTTGTTGGAACAGTTGGAACAATTGCTTCTCATAAAGAACTCACAATGACAGCTATCTTCCGAGAAGGTGACTTGGCTCGCCATGCTTATTCTGAGCAGACTTACTTGGAAATGATTCCTGAAATGGTCAATGACCTGACTCGTACAGGTGTTGAGCACATGGAAGCTGGATTCCTTCGTGGTGGTGGAGTTATCTCTCTTGCTACTGCCAATGGTACTGTAGGTGGTAACATCACTGTTGCAGAACCTGAATACTTTCAGCCAGGGCAGAAGGTTGAGATCTTGGATAATGATACTGTTGCTGCCACTGGTTATGTGAGAACTGTGGATATCAATACTGGTATATTGACTATCTTCAATGCTCGTACGGCTGGTGCTGTTGTTGACTTGTCATTGTTCACGACTGCTCAAGTAGCTCGAGTAAGAATGGTTGGCGCTGGAACTGAGTCTTTCTTAGATCTTCGCTCAGCTTTACTCCCTGCTTCTTTGGGTGGTTCTGACACTATCTATGGTTTGACTAAAGCTAACTTCTTGCCTTTGCAAGCTAAGCGCGACTCTGGTTCTGCTTTCACATCAACTACTATCTTGAGAGACCTTTACAAAGTGTTCTTCCAAAATAGAAAGCTTGGCCGTGGTGAACCTACAGAAATCTGGATGAACTATGGAATGTTCGCCAATGCTTCTGCTGGTCTTGAGAGCTTGAGACAGTTCCAAGTTAAAGATAAGCAAGCTGGATATGGTTTCAACTCATTGTCACTTGTTGGTAATGAAGGAGAAATCAAGCTGGTAGCTCTTCGACAAATACCTACTGACATTGCTGTTATGTGGGACTGGAAAGCTGCTAAGTTTGCAGGTTTGCCAATGAAGAAGAACCTCTACGGAGAAGCTGGAATGGAATACTTCGTTGAACGTGCTACCACTGGTGTGAACTACATCAGCGATATCGTTCTGCGTGGTGATTTTGTTATTCAGCCTGGAAAGCTTGGAATCGTTCACTCAATTCCTGCTGCTGTTTCTGCATAATTAATCAGCTGATCTGACCACAGCTTAATCAATGGTCCTGGGGGGCATAAAAGCCCCCCATATTTCAGAGGTAAAGATGAGCTTCAAGCCAGATACAATAGTTCTCGGCCAAAAACCTGATGGAACTTATGTTGCCCTTAAAGCAAATGCTAATGGGGAGCTGATTGTTGCTGGAAGTGTTGGTGGTGGCTCGGGTTCTGTTCAAATCTCTGATGGTGTCCAAACAGTTACGATCACCGATGTAGCTGGCAAAAAATCTATGGACGTAAATGTAACTGATATTGTGATCAGTCATATTGCTGACTCAATTAGAATTGGCGATGGCACAAGATTGGTTGATGTTTCAACTATCGGTGGAAAAAACTCACTTCACACAACACAAGAGAAGAAAACCTACAAAAAACTCATTGATGAGCCAGATGCTAATACAATCTTCATTGGACTAGCAGACCCAGGCTCTAGTGCTTCTTCAGCTGTGTGGCAGATTAAGAAGATCGTTTTCTCTGGAGCTAATATTAGCGAGCTTCTTGCCAATGGAAGTGATGCTTTTGATCAAATTTGGAATAACAGAAATTCTTTAACTTATATTTAGGAGTTTTAAATGAGCTTTAGTAATGCTGCTGAAACTGCTGTACTAGATCAGGTGTTTCGAGGAGTAGCACTCCCCTGGAATGGTAATACTAATCTTTGGATTGCACTTTGTACTGCAAATCCTGGTGAAGCTGGAACAGCTGCTGCCATGAGTGAGACAACTTATGGTGGATATGCTAGACAAGCTGTCAATAGATCGACTGGCTTATCAGTGGCAGGTGCTACAGTTTCAAATGCTGCTCTTGTGCAGTTTCCACAGTGTTCATCTGGCACTTCAACTATCACTCACTGTGCAATTGTGGATTCTGCTTCTGGTGCTGGGAATATCGTAGCTTATGCAGCGCTCAACACATCGATTCCAGTTTCGACTGGTATTCAGCCGCAGTTTGCAGCATCAGCACTGCAGTGGACACTCGACTAGATGGGTTTTCAGTCCTTTGCTCGCATTGGTAGAGCGATTCATGATGAAGGCAAGTTTCACTATGCCTATGTCACTAAAACGACTACTCCTGCACCTGGGGCTGCAGGCGCTTTTGTTGATATGAACCAAACTTCAGGTATTCCAAAGTATAATGCCTTTGCTGGAACTCAGCTAGGCTTTACTCCGCTGGAAGGCTCTGGAAATGGTGGAGTTTACTGTGGGCCATTTTTACCAAACTCTTCAAAGCATCTTTTAAGATGGCAAGCACTCAACATTAACTCCACTGCAAACACTACTCCACCGGACTATGTTTACTTGTGTGATTATCTTGGGTTCTACCCTCTTATAGATTGTGATGATGTTGATGTCCAAACTTTGGACAACACTCAGACTCTAACAAGGTATCAATCTGGTGATGGCGTTAGGATTGTTCTGATTGTTCAAGCGCCAATGCTAGCGACTGCTCCAATCACCATTACTTACACCAACTCAGATGGAGTTTCTGGAAGGTCTGTTACAACAAACTTAATCGCTGGAACATCTATCGGTGTTTGCGCAACAGGGACTGGCACAACAGGGGGAGCTGGTGAACCTACTCCATTCTTTCCATTAGCTAGTGGTGATAAGGGAATAAGATCTATTGATTCTATTCAGCTATCAGCTGGAGCTGGTGGATTCATCTGTGCGGCTTTAGTGAAGCCAATTGCAAGCATCAACATCTATGAGACAGCTGTTCCAGTGGAAAAACAGTTTGGCTTTGAAGTGCAGAACTTACCTGAAGTTATGCCTGGTGCTTATTTAAACTTTCTTATTCAAAGATCTGGAAACTTAGCTGGAAGCCTCAGATCTGAACTTGTGTTTGTAAACAGTTAGGAGTTGGCAATGCCATTTACATCAATTGACGATTTAGTATCAGAAGTAAGTAACGGCAAGTTTTCTAGAATAGACTGGAATAAAATCACTGGTGGAGCGGCTTACACTGCTGGAAGATGGTATGACACAAGTCCACTTGCTGGAACTCCAGTAGCAAATGCTTGGGCTGGTACAGCTCTCAACTGGGTCACATGCACTGAGTCTACTGGAAATGGTACACAGATCTTTGGTCTCCCTCATGGTGGTAACGTCACTCCAGACACTAAGCATGTGCTCAATGGCTCTGCAATCACTGCAGTAGCTACTGGTGTGCCTGCTCAGCTGATGTTAGTTGATATGCAAGGCTACTATCCTGGCATTAGCATGAACGTGGCCACAGCTCAGACTTTGATTGGAACTCCAACTCTTAGATATGCAAGTGGCGCTGGTGTAAGGGCCTATCTAGCAATTACTGCAACTTCTGGCGCTACAGCACACAACTTATCAATGTCTTACACAAACCAAGCTGGAACTGCTGGCAGAACCATGCCAGTCACAGTTTCTTGTACAGCTTCAGCAATTGTTCCACACATCACTCACTCAGGAACTGCTGCGAACAACTATGGCCCCTTCTTGCCTGTAGCTAATGGAGACACTGGCATTCAGTCAGTGCAGACTGTGACGCTTTCTGCAGCTTCTGGAGCAGGCACTGCAGCTCTTGTGTTGGCAAGACCACTACTGACTATCCCTCTCACCACAGCCGCTGTAGCAAGTGAAAGAGACTTTCTTAATCAGATTCCAAGCTTGCCTCGAGTGCAAGATGGAGCTTGTTTAACTTGGCTTTACTTTGCTGGGGCTGCAACAGGTGCTTCATCAAACTTTTATGGCTCACTTGAGCTTGGCTGGGGCTAGATGGCTTTAGTAAGGAATGGAAGAACTACATTCCAGAACCCAGGTGTGATGACTGGAACTCAATCATTCCAGAATGGTAACTTTATCAAAGGTGGACTTAGAAATAGGTTCACTGGTGGGCTTAACTCTACTTTTGGTGGTTATGCAAATGGTCATCTAGCACCAAGCGCTTTCATTCTTCCGCAAAAGTCAGGCTCTATTTCCACAACAACTGAAGGTCGTGGCCAGCTTTCCCCTCTAGCTGAGTTGATTCCAGCAAGAAACTTGGGAGCTTCACAGAATATCACGCTCACAGTTAGTAACGCGCAGCTTGATCAAATTGTATCACTCATTGCAAGTGCTCTGCTGAACCTGACTGGTTCAAATGCTCAGCTCGCAGCTGCAGCAGCGTCAAGTGCCAATGCTACTTTCAAACTTGCAGTTACAAATGCGTTATGCGGTGCGATCTTATCTGTAAACACCGATGGAACAATAACTCTTGCACCAAATGCATCTCTTTCTGCTCTTGGCTAGCTTACCTGCTGCGGCTCGGGGCGGGGCCGCCGGGCCCCTCGCGCCGCGCCGCCTCAGTTCCGCCAGCCAC
>JBKCXY010000033.1:0-20198 GCA_046315835.1 Pseudobdellovibrionaceae bacterium
TCTGAAATTCGGGAAAGCTTTAAATTGGATCATGGCTGACCTAGCTGTCGTTCTTCGAGTCAGCTGTAAGGAGGACTCCTCTCCAAAGGTTGAACTGGGGCCAGCGCCACAAACTCAACCCACTGACAGCACCATTTACCCTGAAATTCCCTTACCCCAGATGACTGAATCGAAAATCTTACGTTATGAGGGATCCCTGCAAGACCATATCCAAAAGATCAACTGGCAAGATTACCCCCAAGCTTATGAACTCGCTCTGAAAACAATAGAAAAAACGAAGGAAAGTTTTCCTCAGTTCAGTCGCCTCCTTGACTATGCTCTCAATAAAACGGAATGGTATCTCACCGAAAAACCGCTCCTCTCTCTTCTTGGACAATATGACGTGCCTGTGCGGACTCAGTTAGTTGATGGTTCTGAGCCGAGTGCACACACTGTTCAGCGAGTTTTCATGAATAAAAAGGCCCTCGAAAGTTCGTTTTTTCCAGGAAGGTCGCTGGAAAGCCACTTATTCAACAATCTGATTCTTCGAATGATCTTTCTTGCTGAGAGCGATCCAGCCTGCACCATTAACACGATTTGCTCAAACCAGCCCCAAGAATCTGAAGACTCGTCCTTAAGCTGGCAAACCCTCGATCTGAGTGGGTATCAAGTTGATGAGTTCTTCACTTCTTTTAAGTATGCCATCGACAACCACAAAGATCAGAACCCTCGAGATTACATTCTGAGACTTCTCTTGAACATGGGGATCGAGCTAAGGCCCCTCTATTCAATGGCGCTGATTCAAGAATCTCAATTGCAAAAGATTCTCGATGAGAAAGTTCTACTCCAGCAAGCTAATTGCCCTCTCGTTCTCAGCAGTTACCGAGGGCCATCTAAGGTCGGCTATAGGCTGAGTATCAGCCCTCAAGACGGGTACTTCTTGGGATCTTTTGATTCGAGTGCAAATCCCTTGAAAGTCATTGCCAAAAACGGGCGAATCGAAGTTTTCTTCGATGAAGGTAAAATTATTCTCGATCCCTACACGAGAGCTTCGGGCAGCAGGTATCTTGTCTCAGAATTTAAATTGAAAGAAATTCTAACATCCTCAGGAAAGTCATTTTGCTCCGCGATCGGAGAGACACCATGAGAAAATTTTTCATCTTACTGATCGCTTTCTGCCTTACAGCTTGCCAGCAAAAAAAAGGGGATACTCTTCAAGTGCAAATGCCAGTAGCTCCGCAGAATCCCTCCGATCAAATGGGCACTGGCGATTCAGGTGGTGGCAATGGAATCAATGGAAAAGCCCTTGAGTCCCACCGTATTGATGTGACAGCCCTTCCTGAATATCACCAGTTTGTTCTTCCCGCCCTCCTCCGCATCCAGAAAGTCCTACCACTCCTGGCACATGAACTTGAATACATTGCACTGAAGCGAAACTGGTACTTTGTGCCGGTTCCACTTAAAAATCTTTCTCAAGAACAAATCGGCGTGGGGTTTGCTACAGACCAAATTGCTTTGCAAACACATAGAAATATCTGGATGGACAATCGCCACTACTCAAAAATGAATCCCAAGGAGCGAGGCGTTATTCTACTTCATGAAATGGTCATGGGCCTTAAGATCCTGGCTTGGTCTTCGACCATAGATAAATGCTTTGCGAGTGCTGTGACCAAAACTCAGAAGAACAGTTGCTCTGTCCTGAATACTGCGTTCAGTGATGAGGAGATTTTTCTATTTTTTGTTCAAAATCGAAAAATAAAACTGAAACCTGAGGACTATGATGAAATTCGTAAAGTCACCGGTGATTTGATAAACAATACCGAGCCGAAAACCTTTGATCAACTCGTCTCATGGATTAAGGCCATTCGTAGATACAGCACTGAAATGGATCGATACAATTCACTGAAGATCCATGAAAAATGGTTAACTCCCATGTCAGTTTCTGCGAGCCTTCAAGCCCTGTCGCTCCAACGTAAACTGCCTAGATTTGGCGGATTTGAAGAAATCGCACCCGATGCAAAGTCTACAACTTCCTGCCACTTGAAGTTTCAAATAGATCTTAAGTCGAACTCAATTGTCGCCCATTTTGCTGAACAACGAAATAGCGATAAATCCTGGTCGAACAACTTCGAAATGAAGATAGATCCGTTTTCGCTGGAATTCGAAGACAGTTTTGTTGGAATTAGAAAGACGGTAACGCTCGCAGAACAAGTCTTAACTCAGCCAAAAACTGGTGATACGCGCAGATCCATTACCTTCACTTTTTTGGGAGACAAAGTGGAGAGCTACTCCGTAGACACCGAAGTCTACACGAAGATTGCCTTTGATGAATACTCAGAGGAAACCTGGCAAGAAGTGGAATCTTTCGAGAGAAGAGGAGACCGTTTCATCCCCACCGGATTCTATTGCTATGATAAATCAAATTATCAAATCGATCTCTAACAATACCTGCCATCGATGAATTTCAAGATTTGTTCTCAAGAAATTTGGCGAGAGGGCTTCGTGAATGTGGTTTCTGCTTTTTGGCGTAGGAAGTTGATCCATGCGAAAAAGCCTTCGTCTTTCTCAGGAATCTTTGGCTGTGGGGGCTTGCTACCTTCGACAAGATCAAGGCACATGGACCGCAATCCTGTGGCTGCGGGATACCACTCCCCTCCTGCTTGCCAATTGGCTTTCTTCCAGTTGGACTGTTGATAGGTCATTTCTGGGAAGGATTCAAAAGTAAGCCTCGCCCAAGCATTACAATAATCGGCGTTTGAGTCCGCTTGGGCCTGAGCCCTTGCTGCCAGCAAAATATTTGCTTCGATCCAATCGGCCGCTTCTGTTCTCAGCTGTCGATGAATTTGCGCTTGAACTTCTGGAAATTTCAACCGCGCAATAGGATATGTTGTGTTAAAGAAAATCGAAACGAGAAGATTTTTGACAAGTGCTCGTTGTGAACTCTTGCCCATCATGAACCAAGTGTCTGATGAATTGATACTTCTTTTCAGACGTTCTTTTGAGATGGTCAGGATTCAAACGATAGGCTGTCAATGATTCAGCAAAATCCTCGAAGGGATTTTCTGCTCCAGATCGCGAGACAAAGGGATGACCTTTCAGAGTGAGAGCAATACTGGTTTTAAAATCTCTCCCATCCCCAGCCCATCCACTCAGCTTTAACCAAGACTGAGAACTATCATAATCCTGAAAGTGTGCATTGGAATAGTTGTGAGCAAATTCATGATAAAGTGCGTACTGCCGAGTGAGTGAAGACTTTTCAGACCAACCATCGAAAAGTTCAATCCCCGCATTGGCTAGCACTGAATTTCCATCGGCGCCATACATGGCCCGTGTGTAGCCCCTTTTGAATTTGATCAGCTTTTGATTTTCAATAAAAGGAGTTTCTGTTCCTAAAAGTTCGAAAGTTTTTAGGACATCATAAATTTCATCAGGACGAAAAACAGAAGCATTGACAAAGCTATAGGGTGAAGTATTGACCCCAAATCGGCTCATCAAGAAAAGCATCTGAGGACCGACTTCAGGACCAAATATTTTTTGAACAGCACAAAAAACCTTCTGACAGGAAGGATTCACCTTAAATGTCTTTTGAAAGCTCTCTGGAAGGCCTTTGATTTCCTCGTTTGCATTCACAGGGGTTAGCAAGCGAGCGAATGCATGCACAAGCTCTGGACGTTCAGATTTGAGCTCAATGCCACTAACTTTAAAATCTGCAGGCTCAACACCATCGAGCCATTTTTTGCGCTGAATATGAAGTTGAATTTCACGGGCGGTCTTTGGCAGCTCATTTCGACAGACTGCTTTTTGAACTTGCTGCTCATTCGCCGCCCACGAGGGAACTTCAGCGGCACTGGAGGGGTTTCGCTCGGAAAGAGGTACAATTTCTCGCCACTGATTCTGCCACTCGGAAAACTCAATTTCTTGCTGAGGCTTTGATTTGTGCATGCAAGAAAGGGCAACCACACTGCTCAAAAGAAAAATAGGAGCAGCAACTTTGAAATTTTGAATCTTCATCCGTGAATCCTCAAACTTTGTTTATTCTGTGGGAACTCTGAGGCGAGCACCGATCAAAATATGCTCGCCTTTTTTCATGTCATTTTTTTCTTTTAGCTCTCTGACTGACACATTGTACTTTTCAGCAATAGTGGTGAGATTCTCTCCCCTGCGAACGACGTGAACTTTCACCGGCGACCGTTGCGACTGCGTAGGACTCGATTTTGGAATCACAAGTCGCAGACCCACACGAATCACCGCCCGTTGGCTCAAGTTGTTCGCTTGCTTAATCGCCTGAACGCTCACACCATGGCGCTTTGCAATCGTTGTCAGGTTTTCGCCTCTTTTAACAACATGGACTAATCGCTCTGGGGCTTCTGCACTTGGGCTTCGTTCACTGACTCTGGTATTTGGTTCGCCGGTTCTCCCTCGACTGGCTACCCTCCCATCTGGCATGGATGGCAAACCATCATCTTTAGGAACTTTCAGGCGCATACCGGCTCTCAGGACAGAGCCTCTCTTCATTTTATTCATCTTTCGAAGCTCCAGAACAGAAGATCCATAATCATCCGCAATGGCGCTCAAAGTATCGCCGGGTTGAACGATATAGAAAACCCCTTTTGAAGTCACCACTTCAGGATTCACATTGGCTTTTTCTGTATCTTCTTTCTTCTCCACTCGAGCCACTTCCACTTTAGCTGGCTTTGCTTTTCGGCTCGAAGCCACTGAGCGATCTGGAACCTGAAGTCTTTGACCAATACGAAGCTTTCTTCCCGCTTTCAATTCATTGGCATCACGCAACCAAGCTACCGTCGTGCGATACTTTCTTGCGATCGTGTAAAGACTTTCTCCAGACTTCACACGGTGGATTTGCGTCTCGCCCGCATCGGCGACGTACTCCACTTTCTCGACAAATGAGCTTCTCGCGGCTTGCAAACCGATGTCTGATTTCCCAGGAGGAACTCGGAGCATCAAAGCGGTCCCTTTCATTGGTGCAATTTCCCCTTTGAACTTAGGATTCAGCTGCTTCAAATCATCATATTCAACGCCCATTTTTTCAGCCATCTGCTTCAAGTTCACGGGACGCTCCACGTGGATTTGATCGAACTCAATGGGAGGTAAATAGTCGACATCGGTGAATCCGTATTGCGCAGGATTTTTCCCAATCAGTTTAGCGGCAATATATTTTGGAACATAGTTGATCGTCTCTTGAGGGAATCTCTTCTTCCGAGCGAGCTCCCAAAAATCACGTGTGTAGTGATTCATCACTTCACGCTTCACACGATTTTCACCGACGTTGTAAGATGCCATCGCCAAATACCAAGAACCAAAAACACTGTAGAGACCTTTAAAATACTCTGCAGCCGCTTGAGTCGACAACACCGGATCTCTTCGCTCATCCACCAGGGAATTAATTTCCAAACCATAGCGCTTTCCCGTTGGGCGAATGAATTGCCAGTAGCCCACAGCGGCCGCTCGGCTTGTGGCCTTAGAACTAAAGCCAGATTCAATCAACGCAATATAGATCAGGTCCTCAGGAAGTCCGTTCTGACGCAAAATCTTTTTCATGAGCCCGATATAGCGATTTGATCTCGCCAAATATCTTTCCATATGAGGACGACCACGCCCTTGGAAGTAATTGACCCATTTCTCCACCAAAGGATTCATTTCCACGGGAATCGTTTCCAACTCTTCATTCACCACTTGGGGCGGACTATTTTCATTGGCGCGGTAGGAAGTGATATTATCGTTGATCTGTATAAAAGGAGTTTCGGGATCCTGAACAACGACATCTTGATCGTTGAGACCTTGTCTAGTTGCACAAGATGTTAAAAAGACAACTGCAAACAGCAAACAGGTCCACCGTGTGGTCTTTACTAAATTCATCGGGCCTCCGTATCTAAAAAATCCTATCAAAGGGCATGAGCTCACGCAAACTTTACTCAAGCTAAAGATGGTGATCTGCTTCCTATTTGTCTAATGAAACTAGATCGGACCAAAGGACAGTTCCAAGTTCAACTCTCCTTTGATCGAGTTCTGAGGCGCTCGCGCGTTGGATCAATCGATACAGAATCGTATTTCGCAAAATGGCTTTCACGTAAAAACTAGTTTCAGCCCAAGGCACTTCGTCAATCCACAGTTCGACTCGGGGATCTGAACTCTGCAGACCAATCACTTGCTGAGTTTCTGGTCGAGACTCAAGAAACAAAGTCATTCTTGTGGGCCCGGCATTGTAAGCCGCCAGCGCTAAGGGCACCGAACCTGAATACATTTTGAGCATTTTGCTGAGATAAAAAGTGCCCATTTGGACATTCACCGAGGGCAAATACACATCCTCTGGAACTTCGACCTCTTTGAGCCCAAGATCTGTCGCCACCTCTTTGGCCGTGGGCGGAATGAGTTGCATGAGCCCCAAAGCATTGGAAGTGCTTTGCGCATAAACACCAAAGGCACTTTCCTGACGAATCAGACTTTTCACGAGCACAGGATTCAGCTTGTGCTTAGCGGCCTCCGCTGAAATTTCTTTTTCAAAAAGGTGCGGGAAAGCAACTTGAAAGATATCTAAACTGCGAAAAGCAGGATTCATATCAGTGGCTTCGTTCACGAGCTTCACCACAGGTGGGATCACTTGGCTGCGGCCTAAATCCTGAGCCACGAGAACTTTCAGATCTTGATTCTGTGGCCATGGCAAGATTTGCGCTTCTTGAGCTGCTTCACCAATCCAATCTGAAGCCCCCAAAAGACGCATCCGTTCGAGCGCTTTCTTTTGAGATGGTGTCAGAACCCAATTCGCTTGCAGATTTTTATCCAGCTTCAAAGCTGCTGGCCATTGCAAAGACCCATTTTGCTTTTCAGAAAGAAGTCTCAGGCCATAATAGGAAAATGGAAACCGCGAGAGAATGAAATCAATCTCTTCATTCGCCCTGCTGTTATTACTCCATTGAAGAGCGCGCACCAGCCAATATCTCGCATTGAGTTCAAAGCGCTCATTTTTGGGAAGAGCTAACACTCTCTCAAAATGCGCTATCGCCGATGAGTTTTGCTGCTGCCGAAGATGGATCAGTCCCAATCTAAAAGTCACTTCGACTAAATCTTCGGATCCACCATGCTTCACGATGTAGTCTTCAAAAAATGTTTTGGCCTTTTTGTAATCTCCTGTGAACTGAGCTGAGCGCCCCCCCAAAAAGAGAAGTGTCCCGGCTTGCGGAGACTGCGCCATCTGAGGAAGGAATTTTTGTGTTAAGACGACGACCGCTGCGTAGTCGCTCCGGCGATGGAGCCAACGCACCAGCTCGAGGCCCCGCTGGGGATCAAGCTGCGCCAAAATCTGCAAAGCCCGATCTCTCAAATTCTGAGACTTTTCATCTTTCGTCACTGGAATTGCAGAATAGATTTCCTGAATTTTCTCCCAAGCGAAATTCGACTTTGAGCCTCCGGGAAATCGATTCAAAGAGTTGACGAGATCCTCAAGAAAACTCATCCAATCCTTGTTTTTCTGAGCAGACTCGAACCTTTGATCAAACTTCTTCTCTTCTTCGGTGAGGATGGGAGTTTCTGGCGCTTGCGAAGCTTTCAAAGAGCTCGGAACCTGAAGCACCAGCTCCAATGAAGACACTTTATCTCTGCTTCGAGAACTTTCTCGAAAACGATACGCCGTCAAAGCAACTTGCAAGGCTTCTGCGATTTGTCCGCGACTCTGCAGCTGATCTGCAAGAGTTAAATAGGCATCATGCAGAGCTTGGGGAGTGAGCACATCTTCGTTTTGAAAAGCAAAATTCAGAACTCTTTGCGATTGCTCGTTGGAAATAGAGAGCGGAGGGCTTAAAATTTGCGAAACGGTTTCAGCGGTCTCTCGTTGAAGCTCTTCCTTCCAAGGCCCCAGGCGAAGCCAGTCACTCTTTTTATCTACCTGAAAAAGACCGTTCAGACGAGCGGTACCGCCTTGATTGGATCCCTTCATCCGATTGGCACATTGAAGCCAGCTTGTCATCAGCCAGGGTTGAAGCCCTTGAAATTGAGAGAATGCAATTTCACTGGATTTGACACATTTTTCCCAATCCCGCGAGCTCTTGAAAACTTTGATTTTTCTTAAAACTTCCTGCGGCCGAGCTTGAGCTTTTTTCTGCGTTGAAAGACTCTCTAAATGGGCGACATTGGCTAAAACGAACTGCTGAAAGCTCAAAACAATCAAGAGACAGAGCTGTAAAAATCTGAATTTCACCCGTGACTCCTTTATGGCGTTGTCATCGACTTCAAAAGTCTATAAGTTGATGCCATGAAAGTCAGCTTGATCTGCCCCATTTTTTCAGAAAATTCTAAGTCCACGGCCCGAGCTGACTGGACTTTACGGCTGCAAGATCTTGAATCTTTCTTTAAAGCTTTTCCAATTGAAGTCGAACTCGTGGCGGTCGTGGACTCAAAAGACACAACGGACACCACTTGGAAAACTCTGTCCGAATATGATTTCCAGAAAGTGAAGCTGAAAGCTCATCTCAATACTGAGTTCCTCGGCCGTGGGGCCGCTGTCGCACGAGGACTTTCGATGGCCACCGGAGATCTTCTCATCGTATGTTCAGCAGATTGGGCGCTTTCCCTGGGAGAAATGTTTAAATTTATTCAAGAGGCTCTCGCGCAACCCGAAATTGATTTGTTTCTGGGAAATCGTTTTTCTCCAAAGAAAAAAACAACGGGAACTCGGACTCGATGGCACCACGTCCTGGAAATGATTGTGTTCGAAAAAGCTAAAAACAAATTCCCAAGCTTCAAAGATCCCACTTGTCCCTATTGGGCCATTCGCCGTTCTGCCCTCACCAAGCTTTCGGAGAATTTTGATTCGAATCAGTGGTTCTATACACTCGACCTGCTGAAAAGGCTCCCTCTACAAGGGATTTCCGTCCAAGAGATTGATCTCCAAGTGCGATTCACAGCCAGTGAACGCATCCCTTTATGGAGAGAATTTTTAAGAAACGCCTTCTAAGAAGGATTTTCCTTTTGCTCACTCAGCTCAATGGCTCTTTTCAGAATGGATTCCACTTTCGCCAAGTTCTCTTTAAGAACATGGGGCTCCTTGAGTCTCCCCACGACCTCTTCTGGAGCAAAGGCCAGAGACTGAAAGATTTCTCCAATTTCAAGAATCTCTTTTCCTAATTCACGGCGCAAGCTCGGAGGAGCTTCTTCGAGAAGTTTACTCAATTCTCGGTGAGCCCCGCCCGAGCCCCCGAGCCCACCCAAAATCGAGTACAAAGTATTCGTCACTTCAGTGGCCGCATTTCTCCAATCGCCCTTAGAGATGAACTTCTGTGTGTGCTTCAAGCGAAGGCTGAGCTCTTTTTTCAAATTGCGACCTTCCGCAGTTTGAAAGAGCTCTCTGCGAACCTTGATGAAAAGACTGAGTAAAATAACAATGTAAACACTGAGCCAACCGAGCCAGCTGATTCGATCAAACAGATTCTTCTGAGAGTCATAGGTCAAAACCAAATCAGGCAACACAGGAGCCGTGGGTGCCACTTTGCGCTCGGCTTCAGAATTGATTCTCTGAGAAGCTCCTGCCGAGGCCAAGCCAGGAGTGATCGTTAAAGTCATGGGGTCTGTTGTCTGAGTCACATATTTTTTTTGAACCGGATCAAACATGGAAAAACTCATGGCTGGGATGACGAGCTCCCCTTGCGATCTTGGAATCACGAGGACTTCAAATTCCTTGTAAGACTTTCCGTTCTTAAAGAACTTGCTTTCTGATTTGGTGTCGTAGATTTCAAGAGTCGGTGGCAAATTCAATGAGGGAAGTTCGATCATTTTGGCGTTGCCTGATCCTTCAAAGCGAATCTTGAGACTGAAAGGTTGATTCACAGGGTAGCTATTTTGATCAACACTGGCTCTCACATCATACTGGCCGACGGCCCCTGAAAAATCTTGGGGTTTTCCCTCAAGAGGTAAAGGGTTAACTTTGATTTTCACACGCTCTGAAGCTCTCGTGTATGAGTAGGCACGCCCCATGCCAAAAGTCCCAAAAGGGCTCGAGGGAAGAGCCACTGAAGCTTTCACTTTGTACTCATCAATCACAGAAGTTCCTGCTTTAATGGGAAACAAAGCATGACTGGCAAGAAGCGCCTTCCGATACGGAACTCCATTGAGGACTTCTTGGACAAAATTAAGCGCTGGAACTTCTTCGATAATCTCTTTCCAAAAACCCTTGAGTTCAGGGAACTTCAGGCGGTCCAAGGCCACAATATTTCCGCGAGTGTAAATGTACCAATTGGCCACGATCTGCTCGCCTTCAAAAACTTCGGTTTTGTCGAGTTCAAGCTGGATAAAAAAAGCTTCATTTGGGTTCTTTGGTAAATTCCGATACGCAGGATCCGGAACGAGCCCCCGACGTTGCAAAAGCTGATTAAACATCTCATCGGCTTCAGCCAGAGGATCGTCTTGCATGGGATTTTGTGGTTGAGGACGACGGGCTCGAGCACCGCCGGCTTGAGTTTCCGCCACGGTCACGACAATGGGTTTTGTTAAATACCGCTGACCGTTCGCTATCACTTCAAAGGCCGGGATATTGAGACGGCCCTTTCGGGTCGGAGTCACTACATACACAAACTCTGTGGTGGTTCGAGATTGAAACTCCATTCCTCGAGGCGTCTGAACCAGTTGATTCGCAGTTTGCTGAGACTGTCCCGAATTTAATAGATCAAACCCATCGAGATTGGGCACACGAGGTTCTTGAACCTCCGCTTCTTCTTTGGAAGAAACGCTCACACTCAATTCAAAAGTCTCTCCCATCACCAATTCAGTTCGATCGACAGTGGACTGAACACGTAAAGCTTGTTCATTGGCCCAAACAAAGGACGAGGGAATCAAAGAACAAAGAAGAATCAACTTGAAAGCATTACCAATCTTTTCCACGAGGGCTCTCCTTGGTTTCTCTTTTGTTGAACTCAGACCTAATCTTACCTTCTTGCTGGCGAATTTCTCCAAGGATCTTATTCACATCCCCCGGGGTGAGGTCTTGAGATTTAAATTTTTGTGGCTGATTTTTTCGGTACTGTCCTTGGGACTCCTGAGGTTTTTGCTGACCTTGATCATTCTTGGGGTCTTTTCCCTGCTGATCTTGAGAGGTCCCTTCTCCTTGCTGCTCTTGGCTCTGAGAATTCTGATCACCTTCGCCCCCGCCAGAACCTTGATTTTGCTCCTGAAGAAGCAATTCTATGTTGGTCTTGGTCTCCACAGAATCAGGTTCGTATTCAAGAGCCTTTTCATATTGCGCTAAGGCTTCCTCTTTCTTTTTTTGTTTCTGGAAAATAAAACCCAAATGGAAATGGGCTGAAAATTTTGCGCTGTCACTTCCTGCAAATTGCAGAGCTGTCTGAAAGCTCTTCTCTGCTTTTTCAAACTGCTCAAGCGCCAGAAAAGTCAGTCCCAAATTGACGTGCACTTCCGGAGCTTCCGGAGCCCCCTCAAGAGCTTTCAAAAAATAGTTTTGCGCTGGGAGCACGGCTGCCTGTTCAAAATCTCTGACACCCCGATTGTTCTGAAGAACAGCTTCCGGGCTCTGGGCGAGGACAAAAAAGGAAAAGAAGAACGTGATCATGCGGGTGGCACCTCAAATCGACCTTTCCAAAGCTTAAACTGCGATCGACGTTCGGTGAGAAGGATCTCAATCAGTGCTAAAACGAAGGCGGCCAAGAGAAAGATTTGAAATCGCTCTTCGTACTGAGTTGCCATTTCGGAATCAAAAAGGGTCTTCTCCAATTGATCCACATCTTCTTTAATCTGATTCAAATGAGGTCCCGCAAAGGTGCTAAAGTAAAAGGAGCCTTTTCCGACGGCTGCCAAATTCTTTAAAAATTCACCCTTCACTGTGGAAAGGACCGTCTGACCTGACTCGTCTTTCTTGTAACCCCTTAAAAAACCCATCGCATCCCGCTCAGGAATGGGAGCTCCTTTTTCTGTTCCATAGGCCACTGAAAATATTCTGATGTTTTCTTCTTTGACCAATTTCTCGGCTTGATCCAAAGCCCCTTGCTCGTGATCTTCACCATCACTCATGACGATGATCACTCTGGTGACTTGAGTCGACTCGTCTTTCTCGACGCCTCCCCTTCGGAAAGACTCGGCAGCGGCTTGAACAGCGTCAGCGATATTGGTGCCCTGACTTGAAACCGACAGTGGGCTTAAGGACTCAACATAAAGTTTCAATGCCCCGGGATCTGTCGTCAGTGGCGAGAGCACTTGCGCAGAGCCCGCAAAGGCAATGAGCCCCATCTTGTTTCCTGGCATCAAATCCATCAGTCGTGAAACTTCGGCTTTTGCCTGTTCTAAACGATTCGGCCTCACATCTTCCGCGAGCATACTCTCAGACACGTCCACAGCAAAAACAAGTTCAATGCCCTCTGATTTTACTTCTTGCTTACTGGCGCCGCCCTGGGGCCTCGCCCAAGCTAAAAGCATCAGCAAGAGCACTGCAGTTTGGAGGCCGAGCTTCCATCGCCTTTTTTTGTTTGAGACTGAAGACGTGAGAAAAGGCATCAGCTTTGGTCCAATGGCTTGGAGCAGTTTGCGGCCTTGTCTCTTTTGCAGATAAACCGTGATCCCGACCAGAAGTAAAAGCCAAACTAAGTGCTGAAGCTGATCCGCGCTTTCAAATCTCATCAAGGGCCCCTCCTGAAAAGCGTGATCTGCAGAAGCCATGAAAACACAAAACAAACAAGAGACCACAGTAAATAGCTCTTATAGAGCTCTGTGTATCTGGTAAACTTATTGACATCAATTTTGGTTTTCTCAAGCTGATCAATTTCCTGAAAGACATTCGCGAGACCATCTTCTCGAGTCGCTCGAAAGAACTTTCCGCCCGTTTCACTCGCCATTTTCCCCAACAGATCTTCATTCACCGTGCTCTCAAAGGGCTGGTAGCTTTTCACTTTATTGCCAAAAACATCCCTTTGGAAAACAGGAATCCGGGTGGGACCGTCTTTTCCGAGACCGATGGAATAGACTTTAATGCCATAGCCTTTCGCAATATCAAGACCCGTCAAAGGATCAATGGTCCCAGAGTTATTCTCTCCATCCGTGAGAAAAATCATCACGCGGGATTTTGCCGTCGAATCCCGAAGTCTCCCGGCGCCGTTGGCCATGGCCACGCCCAAAGCGGTGCCATCTTTGATTCGCGCTTGCTGCGCTGTTGTGATCTCGCTGATGCGATCGACCAGCAGTTGATAGTCCAAAGTGAGAGGTACCAAAGTAAAACTCTCACCGGCAAAAACGATCACGCCGATGCGATCACTGACTCGTTTCTGCACAAAATCTTTGATCACTTCTTTCGCCGCTTCCATCCGATTGAGCGGCTTCATATCCTCGATCAGCATGGAATCTGAAACATCGAGGACAATCATGATATCAATCCCTTCCACATTCTTACGAACTTGAGTGTCTGACTTCTGTGGACGGGCTAACGCAAATATCAAAAAACCAAGGGCAACAAATTTCAACAGCAAGGGTAAATGTCGAAACCGCGTGCGCCATGTCTTTGGCAAAGCTTTCAAAGCTCCTACAGAACCGATTTGAAGAGCCGCATCTCTTTTCTTTTGAAAGAAGAACACAAGAACAAAAGCAATCACCAGTGGAAAAAAGAGCCAAAAATAGATCGGAGAATGAAAACTCACTTCTTCCTCCGAATTTGAAGAACTTCCTCAATGGCATCCGCAGACTTTCTAACCAGATCAACCATCTGCTGAAGATCCTGAGCTTTGAACTCTTTCTTACTCTTTTTCGTTTGCTGGAGCTCTTGTAAGTTTCTTTGGAGCTCGTCTCCAAATTCTGCAAAGTCTTTTCGAGAAAGCTTTCTGATCTCTCTCAAAGACAATTTTGTGGGCCAGCGATGAACGGGGAGATCAAACTGTCGCGCCAAGTACATCCGATAGAGAGATTCTAAATTTTCAAAGCTCCGAATCAGATCCGCGGAACTCACCGACTGCCCCAAGAAAGCAGGATGCAGACGCACCATTTTTCTGACTTCGGAGTGAAAAGCTTGCAACGGAGGAAGAGCCTGCTCATGGTCATGAAGCTCTTGCATCCAAACACGGCGCTGCCGACGACGACGGCCAATTTGAAAAATGAGACCAAGAGCGATCAGGAAGAACAAACCCACACTGAGCCACAACCACAGTGGATAGCTGAGAGACAGAGCTGGCAATGGCCCCAAAGGGCCTTGAGGTGGCTCTTCGGGTTTAATGACGGAGGCGACGGTCAGATTCAAATTTCCCAACGAATATTCTTCGCCCTCCTTTTGCAAAACAACTTCCGGAAACTGATGATTTCCCACTTTATAAGAAGTGAAGGTGAAGCGAACTGCAGAGTCATCCAGAGGTTCTACTTTCAGCAATTTGAGTTGGTACTTTGCTGATGTTTCCTCACTGGTTTTCAACAACGCACTTGAAAGATCCACGCGTTCCGGATTTTCGCAGAGAAACTCGAAACGCTCCCCCACGGTGATCGCTTCTGGCAAAGTGAGCTGACACTGCAGCGACTTCACCTGGTTCTCCTCGATTTGAAATACTGAATCAACGGGGCGACATAGTCTCCGACGGTAGAGATTGATATTTTTGCGACTCCTGAGGCTCTCAGCCACTTCTCCCGGAGCTCATTTTGCTTTTTCATTTCCGCTTGATAAGCTTTGCGAAACTCCCAAGAATCTGTATCCAGCAGCGCTAGTTCTCCAGTTTAAGCATCCTGAACTTCGATCAATCCTAGCTGCGGCCATGCTTTTTCTAAAGGGTCTGTGATATGAAGAGCCAGCACTTCGTGTTTTTTCCCAAGAAGACGCAATGATGCTTCAAAACTGTCATCGGCAAAATCACTCAAAACAAAAATCAAAGCTCTTTTCTTCTGAACACTCTGTAGATACTGAAAGGCCGTCGACATCTTCGTCAGACGAGATTTAGGTTTATGGTAGAGCAGATCCCTCAGCAGTCGATGAATATGACCTCGGCCTTTTCCTGGGGGAACGTAGTGCTCCACTTGATCTGAAAAAAGTAACAATCCCACTTGGTCTTTATTCTTCACCGCACTAAATGCGATGAGAGCTGCCAAATGCGTCAGTACTTCGCCTTTGAAAAGATCTTTTGATCCAAAATCCGAAGAACCACTCACATCCACGGCTAAGATCACGGACATCTCTCGCTCTTCGTCAAACTTTTTGATGTAGGGTTTTCCGGCGCGCGCTGTGAGCGCCCATGAAATCGTACGGACATCATCCCCTGGAACGTATTCCCTGAAATCGGCAAAGGTCATCCCTTGGCCTTTAAAAGCCGTATGATACTCTCCTGCAAAAGTGTTGTTCACAAGCTTTCGCGTCGAGATCTCAAGGAGCTTCACTTTTTTGAGGACCTCATCAGGAATACTCATGAAATTTAAGGCACCTCAATATTCGAGAGAATTTCTTTAATCACTTCGTCAGATTTTACGTTCTCGGCTTCAGCTTCGTAAGTGAGAATCAAACGATGGCGAAGAACGTTGTAAGCAATTGCTTTCACGTCTTCCGCGGTGACATAGCCTCGCCCTCTCAGAAAAGCATGAGCTTTTGCCGCTCGGATCAAGCTAATACTCGCGCGCGGCGATCCCCCCACAGCCAGAAGACCCGCAATCTGTCCTAAGCCATAGTCTGTTGGTTTTCTTGTCGCCATCACAAGTTCAACAATGTAGTTTTTTACTTTCTGATCGACATAGATTTCGTCCACTCGTTGAGAGGCTCTCAGTAAATCATCTTTGGTGATGACTGATTGGATTTGAGGATTTTCGTTAACTCCCATTCGATTCACGATCTCGAGCTCATCCGCTTTCGTGGGGTAACCCACAGTGATCTTGAACATGAAACGATCCATTTGTGCTTCTGGCAGTGGATAAGTCCCCTCTTGCTCTAGCGGGTTCTGAGTCGCAAGGACCAAAAAAGGAGCTTCTAATTTGTAAGACTGCTCACCAATGGTGACTTGCTTTTCGGCCATGGCTTCCAACAGTGCGGATTGAACTTTGGCCGGGGCACGGTTGATCTCGTCAGCCAAAACAATATTGGTAAAGATCGGTCCTTTTTTGGGAGCAAACTCACCGGACTTGGGATTAAAGATCATCGTCCCGATCAGATCCGTCGGAAGCAGATCAGGTGTGAATTGAATTCTCTGAAAATCGAGAGAAATCGATTTTGAGACTGAGGAAATGGTGAGGGTCTTCGCGAGTCCCGGAACCCCTTCTAGAAGAACGTGCCCTCCGGTGAGAAGACCCATCAAAATTCCTTCGACCATCTCTTTCTGACCGACAACGACTTTGCCGACTTCTACGATCATCTTGTCGACAAATTGACTTTCTTGTTTAATCGCCGCATTCAGGGCCATGATGTCCACTGTCACTGTTGACCTCCATTGTCTAACCTTCTGATTTTGCTTTGATATGTGAACTGTTACACGGACTTACGCAAAGCAGAAACAACCTTGATGTTTGAAGGCTTTTAAGATCTGATGAGAGTCCTATGAAAAACACGACAAAGGTCTGGATATTTCTCTTCATTGTCAGCCTCGCTCACCTGTTTATTGGCTACCAAGTCGGTGATCGAGCAGGGCTTTTGCTGGGATTTTTTCTGGCCGTCCTTTTCAACTTATCAGTTTTCTTTTTTGGTGAAGTTCATCTCTTGAAGTTCACCGGAGCTCGACAGCTCAAAGGGCAAGATCCATGGAATCTGATCGAGCGAATCGAAAAGTTTTCGGAACATATGGGAATCACGGCTCCTGATGTGTACGTCATGACCTCCGCTTCTGCGACGGCTTTTTCTTTGGGACAGCCTTGGCGAAAATCAGCGATCTGTCTCTCTACGGCAGCACTTGAAAAATTAAATGATAAGGAGCTTGAGGCCCTGCTCGCTCACCAAGTCTGTCACATTCAACGCCAAGACACTTTTGCTTTCGGAGTCACCAGCACCATTGCCAATAGTTTTGTGGGCCTTGGTCGCTGGATGGATTTTGCGATTCCTCGACTGAAAGTCTTTTCAAGCTTGTTATCTCCTTTAGCGTGGCTGGTCATTCGCACCACCGTTTCAGAGAAAAACTACTTTGAAAATGACGATCTCGCTGCCAGCTTTTTACATGACAGAAAAACTTTGGCTGAAACTCTGTGGAAACTCGAGAATGCCACCAAAGCAAAACCTCTCAAACTTCCACCCTGTACCGCCCACCTCTTTGTGGTGAACCCGCTAGGCCAGGAAGAAAAAAATTGGTTTTTTCTGACTCACCCGCCTTTAGAAAAAAGAATTAAAAGATTGATTGGTTATTTTCCCCTTTAAATTGAAAGGATGAATTTCTATGGAAGCTAATTTTTCTGTGCTGACAATGTCGCTCGCCTCCAGTGCCGCCATGGCCCTCGGTCTGGCTCCGGATCCTCAAACAGGAAAGACCGAGAAAGACAAAAATATGGCAAAGTTCAATATCGACTTGCTTGTCATGCTGAAAGACAAAACCAAAGGCAATCTCAATGCTGACGAACAGAAATTTTTAGAAACCGTTATCACTGATCTTCAGTTAAAATTCGTTAAGGAATAAGCGAGGGTGACTATGAAAAAATTGATTGTCTCAACGATCATTGGTGTTCTGATTGGCTGTACTTTTGCGACTCAAAATTCCAGTGCACAAAAAACAGATGTTCCCAAAAATTCAGGCTACAATACAACTCCGCCAAATTTGAAATTTGGCGAAGCACTTCCTGCCAATGCTTTCGTAGAACTGGCGAAAGCGATCAACCCAGGTGTCGTGAATATTTCCACGAGCACTCTTCCACGCGGCGGGGGCCGCGGTGGGCCCGGTGGCTTTGGAGGCCAGCGCGATCCCTATTTCGATATGCTCGAACAGTTTTTTGGCTTTCAGATGATGCCCCAGCAACGAAGACCTCAACAGTCTTTAGGGACAGGTTTTATCATTCGTGAAGACGGATTGATTGTGACCAATAACCACGTTATTGCCGGTGCTGATGTGATTCAAGTACAACTCGCTGAAGATGATAAAACTTTTTATGAAGCGCGCCTCGTTGGCAGTGATGATCGCACGGATATTGCTTTGATTAAAATTGATGCAAAGAAAAAACTTCCGGCCCTTGCGATGGGAAGCTCTACGGATTTGCAAGTCGGCGAATGGGTGGCCGCGTTCGGAAATCCCTTTGGTCAAGGTCACACCATGACCAAAGGAATCATCTCTGCCAAAGGCCGCGACATCAATGAGATCAATCGCTTTCCTCTGATTCAAACGGACACTCCGATTAATCCAGGAAATTCAGGCGGACCTCTTGTCAATTTGCGTGGACAAGTGATCGGTGTGAATGCAGCGATTGATCCCCGCGCTCAAGGGATTGGCTTTGTGATTCCCATTGATGAAGTGAAGTCCATTCTTCCTCAGCTCGAGCAATCAGGTCGAATTCGTAAAGGCTATTTAGGAATTAACCCAGGCGATCTGGATCCCAATGCCGCTCAACAGTTGGGATTGAAAGACTTGGATGGCGCCATCGTTCTTGGGATGGAAAAAAATGGTCCTGCGGCAAAGGCAGGCGTGAAAATTTATGACGTGATCGTGGAACTGAACGGTAAGAAAATCCAAAGCGCCACAGATCTTGTGAACACTGTCGCAGATGCGCCTGTTGGCAAAGGCATCAAAGCTAAAGTGATTCGAGAAGGAAAACAGTTAGAACTCACCATCAACATCGGCGAGCGTCCTGATTTTCGCCAAGCTGAAAAGCGAAATACAGAACGCCCTCAAGGCAACAAAGCTCCTTTTGACCTCGGCTTTTCGATGATTGATGTGACCACAGACAATGTGAAAGAGTTTAATCTCAATCCCGAACTTTCAACAGGGGCCCTCGTGATCGAAGTGACGCCGCGCAGTCGCGCAGCCAGTGTGGGTCTTGCGCCCGGTGACGTGATCTTGGATGTGAATCGCTCCGAAGTGAAAAACTCCCGCGACGTGATCCGCAAGCTCAAGCAGGGCACCAACACCCTCCGCGTCCTCCGCGGCAACCACGTTCGCATCCTCGTCCTCTAACAAAAGCAAACAAAAGGTGCGGCCCCAAAAGTGGTGTCGCACATGCGTTCAAATCAAAACAATCACAAACTGACTCAAAATACTGTCCCTGGTCTCGGCGACCGCCTCAATGAATCCAACAAATATCAATGAAATCAGCGTGTTCGTTGGTGATTTCTGTTTCTTGTAAAACAAGAAACAGAAATTCCGTCCGATTCCCATTTTTCTTTATAGAGTTAGGTAGTTAGAGGACGGCGTTCTGCTGAAGGGACAGGATTATGAGTCAGTTTTAAACAATCATACAAGGCTCCGGAAGGAGCCTTTGTTGTTTTTAGGACGCCTATTGCGAGAATCTATGGCCATCGAGCAAAATCACATCACCTGATGAAACACTATTTCTCGGAATCACGCGGAGAGCACCAGAGGCGAAGAAGGTTACTGAGCAAGAACCAGGTTCATCTCCAGTTGTGAAACAAATGACTCCCACTGTCCGGTCTACGGTTGGGCGACAGGCCGCAGGAATGATCGCCGTAGCGATTGTATTGCCTGCCGTGGAAATGGATCCCGCCGTGATGGTCCAATCTCCTCTGAGATGAACCCAACCTGAATCCTTTCGACAGTCTCCAGGGTTAATTGAAGCCGTGGGAGAAGAAAAGTTCAAAGTTGGCAAACTTGTCCATGGGACTGAAGAATCAAAGTTAAGCGCCCGCATGTCTCCAGCGACTTCAAGCTTTGCCGAGGGCGACAAAGTTCCAACTCCCACGTTGCCGCTGGCAGAGCCCAATGCAGTGGCAACATCGGCGGGGGTCACGCCGGGTGCCGCACTCCACACACCATCGCCTCTCAGGTAGTTACTTCCACTCGCAGTCCCAGACACACTCATAGTGGCCAATGCTCCTAATCCCGAAATGCTTCCAGCGGGAATAGGCGTTGGCAACCGTGCGAGGGGAACCGTTCCTGTGGTGATCGAACTTGCATCAATCGACACAGTAGCCGGCAAAACCCCTGTTAAAATACTTGAAGCACTTAAAGTCACAGGTACCCATTGGCTTCCGCTATATGAAAGTACTTGATTAATGGCTGGTGCCGCTGGCGAAACCGGAAATCCCGAAATCCGGCTCGATGTATCTGCAGAAGCCGCTGATTGGGCGCGCAAGGCAAAGGGCACGGTGCGAATCGGAACCACTCCCATAT
>JBKCXY010000034.1:0-11223 GCA_046315835.1 Pseudobdellovibrionaceae bacterium
AACACTCGAAGACCCACTGAGCGTTCAAAGCCATCGGCCGATGACGTTGTCCAATCCACATCCACTTTTCTCAGCTGATCAAACTCAAAAGCTTTCCGACAGTCAGATCGATGCACAGTGATCCCACGACCACGCGTGATAAATCCCACGATACTATCGCCAGGAATGGGATTACAGCATTTAGCATAGTGAACGAGAACATCATCCATCCCCGAAACCGAGATCATGGATCCTGTTCGGCGCGCTTTCTGCTGAGCCCCTTTCATCACGGTTTGCATGAAAGATTCTTTTTTCTCTGTTGGAGCTGGTGTGGCGTCCACGCCCCTGATCAGTTCTGCTCCTAATTTTTCAACCAAAAGCTTTGGCTCTAGTTTCCCGTAACCCACGCGCACCCAGATCTCGTCATCCTGATGGATGCCGTGATCTTTTTTAAACTTCTCAAAGAGTTCGCCTTGCATGTACTTCGAAGCATTGGCTCCGAACTTACGAAACTCTCTTTCAATCAATTCTTTTCCAAGGATGAAAGAGCGCTTTCTCTGCTCTTCTTTCACGAAAGCACGAATCTTTGTTTTCGCCTTGTTGGTCACACACATTTTCAGCCAGTCTTTGCTGGGAACCTGTGTCTTACTTTGAATGATCTCAATGGTGTCACCATTGCTCAGCGCATGCTTCAAGGGCACCATGCGACCATTCACACGAGCGCCCACAATGCGATTCCCCAGCTCGGTATGAATCGCGTAAGCAAAGTCGATGGGCGTCGCCCCCTCAGGAAGCTCTCGCACATCCCCTTTGGGTGTGAACACATAGATCTCGCCTTCAAAGAGATCTGTTTTGACAGTATCTAAAAACTCGTCGGAATTGCGCACCGTCTGATGTAAAGAAACGAGATCTTTGAGCCACTCAAAATGCTGCGAAGTTTGCTCAGCGACTTTTCCGCCCTCTTTGTATTTCCAGTGGGCTGCGATCCCTCGTTCAGCGATGAGATGCATTTCTTTCGTGCGGATTTGAATTTCAATCCGCTCCCCACCAGGTCCCACCACAGTGGTGTGCAATGATTGATAATTATTGGCTTTCGGCATGGCAATGAAATCTTTGAAGCGGCCCGGGATCGGCTTCCAGATCGAGTGAATCAAACCCAGCACTTCGTAGCACTGAGTGACCGAATCGACTAACAATCGAAAGGCGAGAACGTCATAAACTTGTTCATAGTCAATATTTCTCGAAGCCATCTTTCGGTAAATGGACCACAGATGTTTGGATCTGCCTTGAATTTCCATCCCACGCAAAGAGCTCTTTTCCGCGAGTTCTTTGGTGATCATTTTTTTCACATCATCGATGTAGTGAGCTTGATCTTTTTCTGTTTTCTGAACTTTTTGAACCAGTTGGTAATACATGTCTGGGCGGTAGAACCTAAAACTTAAATCTTCGAGTTCAATTTTCAGTGAGCTGATACCCAAACGACTTGCGAGAGGACAATAAATCTCCAGAGTCTCTGTCGCGATCCGAGCTTGCTTTTCATAAGGCATATGACTGAGCGTCCGCATGTTGTGTAAGCGATCGGCCAGCTTCACAAGGATGACGCGGACATCTTTCCCCATGGCGACGATCATCTTACGAATATTTTCGCCTTGGCGCTCAGTGGAGGTCTTGAACTGCATCTTTGAAATTTTTGTCACCCCATCCACCAGATGAGCGACGGATTCGCCAAATTGTGTTTTGATATCGTCAATGGTGGCATGGGTGTCTTCGACCGTGTCATGCAAGAGACCTGTGATAATGGAATCCACATCGAGCTTTAAGTCAGCAAGAATGGCTGCCACATTCAGCGGATGAGAGATATAGGGCTCACCACTTCGCCGGATCTGTCCTTCATGAGCTTGTTCACTAAAGTGATAGGCGCGCTCGATAATGGAAGCATCCACAGTGGGATAATAGGATCGAACTTTTTCGATCAGTTCATCCAAAGACTTGAGTTGTCTTTCGTTAAGGCGCTCAGAAGCTGCAAATTCCGACATAGCTGCTCGTCCAGTCTCCTCGAGCTCTTGTCGGAAAAACCCTGTAGTCCAGCGAGTCCTAATTCATGAAAAATAAAGGATATTTCTTACTTGTTCAGATCTCGCTGAATTTGCTCTTCAGGAGTTCCTCGACTGAGGTCATGTTCGAAAATCACATTGCCAGCTGCGACTTCTCTGAGGGAGCTCACAACCATTTTGTTCCCCTTGACAGGAACAGTCAGCTCAGAACCCTTCATCAACTGCTTAGTTCTCTTGGCAACCAACAGGACCAAAGAAAAACGATTTGGAACTTTATCTAAGCAATCTTCGACGGTAACGCGAGCCATGGGCCTCCCTTGCGACAAGAACTAGGGCGAAAAAATAACCCTATCCTATCAATTCTTCAACGATTTTCTTGAATTGTTGAAAAGACTTATCAAATTCATCATTCACAATCCGGTAATCAAACAAATGAGCGAGAGCGAGCTCCTTTTCAGCATTTTGCATCCGCACTTCCAAGTCCGCCGGCGTCTTTCCATCCCTCTTTACGATTCTCCGACGCAATTCGTCAATACTTGGGGGGAGAATAAAAACCGACACCGCATCAGGGTACTTGCGCTTAAACGTCTCAGCCCCCTGGACATCCACATCCATGATGATGGTCTTACCTTTCGCCCAAGCATTTTCTAATTGCTCGAGAGGCGTTCCATACAGGTTATTATGGACAACCGCCCACTCAACGAAAAAAGCTTTTTCAACCAACCGCTGGAACTCTTCTTTGGAGATAAAATAGTAGGGCTTCTTCTGGCTCTCTCCGGCCCGCATAGATCTTGTTGTGTAAGTAATAGTGTCCTCAAGCCTGCTATTTTCTTGGCAGATCTTTTCGACGAAACTACTTTTTCCGGCACCACTGGGGGCTGCCACAATGATCATTTTGGTCTTCATTCGACGTTTTGGACTTGTTCCCTGAGCCTTTCAATTAATGTTTTAGCTTCTACCACACTTTGAGTCAGCAAAGAAACGCTGGATTTAGACCCGATCGTATTCACTTCCCGCAGCAATTCTTGAGTATAAAAATCAAGTTTCTTCCCCTGGGGCTCTTGGCTTTGAACTAAATGCTTATAGTTTTTGATATGCTCTTTGAGCCTCGTGAGCTCTTCATTGATGTCCGATTTTTCGAGTTGAATGACAACTTCCTGGCTGATCCGAGCCGAATCAATCTCCACTCCCGTGAGGCGAGACTTGAGCTTCTGTTCAAATTTTTGGAGCAGGCTCTGATTCACTTCCTCGCGCACTGACTGAATTTGCTCGAGCTCTTTTTCCAATCTCTTCAGCAAAGAGTCCAAGTCTTTACGTAAACTGAATCCTTCACGTTTTCTCTCTAAATCATTAGCTTTACAGGCTTTTTCGAGTGTGCCGAGAAAACCCTTCTTCTCACTCCCCGTCACTTCAGAAACCTCTTCAATCTTAAGGACTTCAGGCATCCGCGCCACAGATTCCACATGCAAGTGAGCAGGCACTCCGAGCTCTTTTGAGATCTCCTTGAGGGCTTTTGCGTACTCTTGCACCAAAGGGCGATTCACATACAGCTTGTGGGAGAATTTTCCCGGCCGCGCTTTCCGGCTCACAAAAACATCCACTGTTCCCCGCTCAAAGTACTTTTCGAGCACCTTTTTAATTTCAGACTCAAAGCCCACAAACTCTCGGGGCAGATGATATCTATTCTCAAGAAAGCGGCCATTCACTGACCGAACACTCACTTCAATCTGGCTCTGCCCCGTGAGCAGCTTGCTGCTCCCAAAACCTGTCATACTTCTCATCCGACATCCCCATTCCGTAAAAAATCATCCACTTTCAGCTGCGCTTCGCTGAAGGCTTTGTCTGGATCTTCCATGACCAACCAGTTTATTTTCGGATCCCTTTGAAACCAAGTCTTTTGTTTTTTTGCGAGCTGCATATGAGAAGTGAGAATTTCTTCCGGCAAAGATTTGAGATCCCCTCCGCTCTGCAACTTCTGCTTGATCTCTTGATAGCCCACACTCTCTAAGGGCGCCCACTCAGACAAACCTTCCTTCAAGAGCTCTCGCACCTCTTCCACAAAACCTGCTTGAAACATTTGCGCAAGCCTCTTCCTCAAGCGCTCCCTCAACTCATCTCGCGAAATCGAAGTCCCCAGCTTCAACAGAGGATACGGAAACGGCTCACCTTTAAAAGCTTGCTTCTCTTTCCACTCAGCAAGACCAACCCCGGTCGATTCAAAAACTTCCAGCGCACGTAAAATGCGATAACTATCCTGAGGTTTCACTTGCACCGCCGTGGCTGGATCCACACTTTTGAGTTTTTCCCACATTTCGCCAGAGCCTTTTGCAGCAAGCTCGCTCTCGAGATGAGATCTGATTTCTGGATCCGCCGCTGGCACATCCAGCATCCCTTTTTCCAAAGCCTGAAAATAAAACCCAGTTCCACCCACGACAAAAACCACGGGCACTTTCACAGCAGACTCACGAAGCGCCTCGAGTGCTTTGTTACGATACTCCCCCGCCGTCAGTTTTTCAGGTGGACTTACGAAAGAATAGAGAGAGTGAGGCACCTCTCTCATCTCTTGCACAGAGGGCTTGGCGGAGCCAATATCCACTCGTGAATAGCACTGAACAGAATCACAATTCAAAATAGCTCCGGGAAAGCGCTTTGCCAGACGATGAGCGAGACTTGATTTGCCAGAGCCTGTGGGCCCCATGACAAAAACGACCTTCATAAAGACCTACGATCCCAAACGACCAAAATCTTTATCCAGTTGATAAAAAGAAATCTCCTGGCTCACTGGCCGACCGTGGGGACAAAAACTCGACAGTGGAAATTCATCCATGGATTCCAGTAAAGATTTAATTTCAGGCAGAGTCATCGCCTGCCCAGCTCGCACCGAAGAATGGCAAGCCATTCTTGCACAAGCATCTTTAATCACTTCTTCGACTTTGCCAGAACCGCCAAATTCCAGCAGCTGAGAACTTGCCACTTCCAAGCTCTGACTGAGCGCTGAATCCTTAATGAACACAGGCGAACTCCTCACTCCCAAAGTTGAAGGTCCTAATTGTTCGAAGTGAATTCCCAGTTTTGAGAAACTTTCTTGATACTTCAACAGCACTTCACATTTTTCCTCACTGAGATCGATGGCGAGCGGAAAAAGAAACTCTTGAACCTCAAGACCACCAGACTTCAGCGCCTTCAGAAGTCGTTCAAACATCACTCTTTCGTGGGCTGCGTGCTGATCAATCAAAATCATAGAACTTGAAGACTGCACCACTAAATACGTCAAAGCCACTTGCCCGATAGGCTGCAAACTTGACCAGTAGCCTTGAAGTGGCTTCTCGGCTGGGAATCCCCCAGAAGCTGATGGATAACTCGCCGTTGGCTCTGCTAAATAATCTCTTTTTTGTTTGAACTGAAAACCACCAAGACTTGCTCCATCAAAACTTAAATTTTGCACTGAAGGCTGTGCCTCATTATTTTCATTGAACAAAAGAGAACTCGGAACAGATTCTCGAGCTGGACTCTTGATCCAAGGCGCTTTTTCCAAAGCCGCTCTCAAAGCCCCTTGAACCGCTCGAAAGGCAAGGCTCGGATCCAAAAACTTCACTTGGGATTTGGTCGGGTGAATATTCACATCAATCTGATCGGCAGGAACTTCAAGCTCTACAGCTACGGACGGATATTCTCCATGCATGAGTAGATTCCGATAAGCTTCCATGACGGCGGCCTGAAGACCGCGATCTTGCACCCATCTTTTCTGAACAAAAATCCAAATATTTTTTGATGTTTTTTGAACCTCGTGGGGTGAAGAAAAATAAGCTCGAGCTTTGTAACCTGATCTCTCAGCTTCGCCCCTGTAGAGTTCCTCTAACCCCAAAACCATTTGCGCTCGAAGGGACTCTTTCACCACGGGAAAATCGAGAATCACTTCGGAATTGACGAGTAAAGAAAACTCAACTTCGGGATGACTGAGGGCAAAAGCTTTGATGACATTCTTAATCTGCGCCACTTCCGAAGCTGACGATTTCATGAACTTAAGACGCGCTGGCAAATTCTCAAAAAGATTTTCAATGATGACGGTCGTTCCAAAAGATCCACCCCGAACCACGGACTTTTCCCTCTGGCCAAATTGAGATCGAATGCTCTGCGCTGATTCTGCATTTTTCATTCGAGTCGTGAGAGTTAAATCCGAAACTGCAGAGATACTCGCCAGAGCCTCTCCTCGAAAACCATAGGAGCTAAGCCTCCAAAGATCTTCAGTACTGCGAATTTTAGAAGTCGCAAATCTTTCAAGAGCAAGCTCGATGTCTTCGGTGCGAATCCCGCGGCCATTGTCAGAAACTTGAATATTACGAGCTCCATTGGAAACCGAGACTCGCACCTTCGTCGCAGCTGCATCCAAAGAGTTCTCAACAAGCTCTTTCACCAGATGAGCTGGTCGCTCGACAACTTCGCCCGCTGCAATTTGATCCACCACTGAGGGATTCAGCTTTAAGATTTCTGTCATGGACATGGTTTGACGAAGAAGTCCGGCTTTGTCAAAAACCGAATTGCAAGCTACTGACTAAACCGAGATAGGTCTTTTCTTCCCAGTAATAGGCGCCCTCGATGCGGAGCGCTAATTTGTCGAATTTAACTCCAGCCCCAAGACTAAAAACGACTCCAAGGGCCATATCATTCAGACTGAATGAATTCTTCTTTCCACCAGCCTCAGTGAGCTGAACATTAAAAGCATTCCATCTCATCATCGGACCAAAACCAAACCAGGTCAGGGACTCTTTCCGAGTCATCAATGGGGAAATGAATTTCATATCTGTTAAAAAGAGAAAACCTGAAGCCGGATTGCCCGTTTTCTTTCGGTAATAGTTGGGCGCTCCTGGAAAAATCTGCAAATGAAGCTCAGTGATCAAAGGACCATCAATCACAAGATCAGGCCCGAAGAGCTTCACTCCGTAGACTCCCAAGTTTTCCTTCTGAGTGCTTCCCATGGTTTTTTCTTGGTAAGCCAAATAGTTGTAACTCAGACCTGCGTATTGAGAGTAAGCAAACGGTCTATTGGAAGATGACTTTCGACGTCGATCAACAGCCTCCTCATCTCGTGCCTTAGCTTCTTGATTGCGAGCTCCGCGAAGAATGAGATCAGAATCAGCAATGAAGCCCACCACACCGGGCTTAATGCGAATCCGATGAAAAATCCCGTTAAACTTTTTCTGAGAAACTTCGTATCGCTTTCCTGCTCGAACTTGAGTCAAAACCGGGGCATCAAAACTTGCTTCTTTATAAACAAAAGCCAAATCTGTTTTGATCACCGCTTGCGGTGATTTTGCTTTTCCTGCGGTCTGCGCAAAAGCTCCACCACTCACCAATAAAAGAGTCGAGATCAGGAATGACTTTACTTTATTTCCCATTTCATCAACCAAACTTTGTAGAGAGCTTCCAAAACAATTTTGAAGGACATCTTACTCTGACCCACTCGACGGTCCTCGAACAGAATGGGCACTTCCTTCCCAATAAAACCCCGTCGACTTGCGCGATATTTGAGTTCAATTTGAAAGCTATAGCCATTGCTTCTGACTTCTTCGAGGTCCATTTTCTCAAGCGCTTTGCGTGACCAGGCATTGAAGCCCCCCGTCCAATCATTGATAGGGACACCCAAAATCAAACGACTGTAAATCGATCCACCCCGAGAAATTATTTTTCTGAGAAGTCCCCAATTCACAGTGCCCCCGCCCGACACGTACCGTGAACCTACAATAAAATCGGCTTGGGAAAAACTCTGAATAATTTTTTGGAGATCCTGTGGCCGATGGGAAAAGTCAGCATCCATTTCCACAATCCAAGAATAGTTTTGGCGAAGAGCCCAAGAAAAGCCAGCCAAATAAGCTCTTCCCAATCCCTCTTTGCCCGCCCTCTCCAGCAGATGGAGCCTTGTCTGATAAGCCTGCTGCAGCTTCTTCACTTCAGCACCCGTCTGATCCGGAGAATTATCGTCCACCACCAAAACATGAACTTGCTCAGGCAAAGCCATGAGCTGCGGGATCAGAACTCGAATATTTTCGATTTCATTGTAGGTGGGAACAATGATTAATGTCTGAGAACCGCTACTTGACATGACCTAAAGATAGCAAATGCCGCCAGAGGAAGGTAGTTAAACTTGACGAGAAACGGTCTTGCCGCTTTGAACAACCTTCAGCTTTTCAAGCTCTTCCTTGCGTTGCTTTGAAATTTTGGGAAGCTGTATTGGCCGAGCCAAAACTGCCGCAGGATTATTCTTTCTCTCCTGCAGTTTGAGATTCACTTTCTCGGCGGCTCTATCTGGATTGCGAACATACAATACAGGATCAAACCCACAATGATGACAAACAATATTCACTCTCCAGCGAAGCTGCACAAAAACTTCTGCAAAAGCGAGAAATATTCCAAAGAACACAAAGACGCGGGGATCAAATCTCTGCCAGATGGTAAACATTAAAGCCAACGAACAAGCCGCACTCGCAAAAATATTGAACGCACCAAGGCGTTTCTTTTGATAAACAGACCGCGGTGTCTTGCAAAATGCACAATAGCAATCTGTTCTTTGAGATTTAAAGAGACCCATACCCTTATTATGACAAAAAAGGAGTCCAGTCGGAAAGGTCTCATTTTCAATTCTTGTCTTTTTTTGGCAAAATCATCTTATGAAACAATTTTTACTTTCCTCATCACTCTTGTGCCTTATGACCTTAGTCCTGCCTCTTCATTTGGGGGCTGAGACCACCTATCGCGAGATGACCTACGATGATCTCGTCCAAGAGCTCAGTGAAAAGAAAGCCAAAGTTGAACAATACAACCTGCGACAGCAAGCGACTAAATCCTGGATGAGTTTTGGTTTTGTGACAGGCATGGCGGGTCTTAACTTGGATGGCCAAAGCACAACAAAGTACCAAAATGGATTTCACCTGGGGATGGCGAAAGAGATGGGATCGGCCAACACTTTATTTGACTCTCATTTGACTTACTTCGCCCCTCAATCCAATGGCATTGAGAGAATATATTTGATGGAAATTTCCGGAAACTTCGCTTACCGCCCAAGAATTTCCCCTGAAGTTGGATTGCGGTCGGGACTGGGCATGGCTCTTCGCAATTGGAATATCTCTAACTCTTCGAAAAATCTGCAGAAGAACGATCTCACACCTCATTTTCTGGTTTACACGGGCATGGAGTATTTTCCGAGCCCCACAATTTCCTTGGGTTTTGATGCCTCTGTGAGAACAGCGATTGATAATTCCAATATTGACAGAAATGGCGTTGATCTCGCATTGAAAATGAACTCTGCCTTTTAAATGCTTTCCATCTCATTTTTCACACTCTTAACTTTGTTCGGACTTGCTCTTTGGACAAACCTCCGAAGAGCGCAACAGAAGATTAACTTCGAACTCACGAATAATCTTTTGATGACCAAGCATCCCCTGCTGTTTGTGAACCCCAGAAGATCCCTGTTTTACTGGAGTCACCCTTGGAATCAAATTCCCACCTACCTCTCCGCCCATGGCTATGAAACTTTCGAAAGAAGCCTCCCTCCATCCTCTCAAACTTCGGAGCGCACCAAGGCTTTGCTTCTGTCCCTCAAAGAGCTTTCTCAACAATCTTTTAAGTTTCATCTCTTCTTCGAACAATCTCAGTCGGATGTACTTCGAGAACTCCTTCTGTTAGAGCTCCCAAGCAGTGTGGCGTCTCTGAACTATCTGGGCCCCCAGGACTTCGAATGGAAAGGCCTAAAAAGTCCACCTTTACCAGTCCATCACATTGCCCTCCCCGCTGAAGCCCCTCCTCTTTTTTACAGTTTTCACCTTTGGTTGACAGGACAAAAAAGGAACCCGCCTCCTCCCCTGGGTTTGAGATCTCAACCTCAGGACTATCATGCACTTCTTCAGCACATTCAAATTCAAGCAGAAAAAGATTTCCTTGAATCTTCCTCGAATCTTTGATGCCATAAGACATGGAATTGAAACATCAGCTTGAAGTCTATCGAAGCCAATTGGTTCGCTTTCTTAGAAATCCCATTCAAGAAATAAAAAATGTTCCCCAGTGGAGCTGGAACGATATTCTGCTGTTCACAGGACTTATCACCGCTGCGGTAGGACTTCTCGCCGGAATCGTTGAAAAAAATGTCTTCATGGTGATTTCATTTCCTTTGCTAACTTTGATTTTAACAGGAGTCGCCGCACTCTTTTTCTATTATGGATTCCAAATTTTTGCCGGCAAGACGATCTCTGTCCGTCAAATTTTTCTTCTCCTGATTTTTGCAAACATCCCGTTTTTTATTTTTCAAATTGGCGCAAGCCTAATTCCTCCTCTGATTCTTGTCGGCTTTGCGTTCACCGCCTTACTGTTAATTGTGGGTTTCACAGAAAATTTTCAAATCCCCAGAAAAGTTGTCGTCCGTTTCATGGCAGCACTTTATTTAGTGATTGCTTTCATCTGGATTGTTCAAATGATTGAATCTTCAAGACTGATCAAGTCGCTTCAGAAAGATGATTTCGAAGCCCCCGAAGTTCACTTGGGTCAATAATCGATTGGCATCTAACTTGCCTCTAGGCTCACCAGTATCCTGAGATATGGTGTCTTGTGACAGTTTAAGGTGTTTAAAATTTAATTTAATAAATTGAAAGGAGACATCATCGACGCTCTCAAAAAATTGAGAGGACTCTAATTTTTGCCTGTGGATCCAAACCCACCGGCTCCTCGGTGGGTTTCTCCCAATTCTTCCACCAACTGAAAATCAGCTTGAAAAACCGGTGCAATCACAAGTTGTGCGACTCGGTCCTGATCTTGAATCAGAAAATCTTCTTGGCCTAAATTGATAAGAATAATTTTAACTTCTCCCCGGTAATCCGCATCGATGGTTCCGGGAGTGTTCACCAAAGAAATCCCGTGTTTAATGGCCAAGCCTGAACGTGGCCGTGCTTGAATTTCATATCCGGCAGGGATCTCAAAACTCAGCGCTGTGGGAATCAGAGCCCGCTCCCCCTTTTTGAGGGTCAAGGGCTGATCGAGTTGAGCACGGACATCAAAACCGCTAGCCAGTTCTGATTGGTACTGAGGGAGGTCACCTTTAAAATGAGATAATTTTTTTACTTTCACAGGAACTTTAACCATGACTATCCCCTCTTAAAATCGAACTCCAAAAACCAATCTTTCAAGCTTTCGGCCTTTCCACCCA
>JBKCXY010000035.1:0-19853 GCA_046315835.1 Pseudobdellovibrionaceae bacterium
CTTAGCTTCCATCGGATTGTCTGGCCACGAGTGTTTGGGATAGCGCGCTTTGAGGTCTTTCTTCACTTCAAAATAAGAGTTCTTCCAAAATCCAACGATATCCTTCGTGATCTGAGTCGGTCTAAAGTTAGGTGCTAGAAGATGAAAGACAAGATTTTCTTTCTCTGGTCCTACCGTGGGATGGGTATCCAAGCCAAAGAGTTCTTGAATGCGAACTTCCACATAAGGATCCGAGCTTAAGCTGTAGTGAATTTTAAAATGATTGCCAGTAGGGGCTTTAAAGCTTTCAGGACAAAGATGATTTACTTTATTTTGCTCTTCGGATCCCAAGATTTGAAAAATAAAATAGCTCATGTCTTTATCAAGCAAGGCTTGAAACGAAGATTCGCCGTAACAAAAATTTTCTCTGAGCTCCCGAGTTTGCTCTGAACTTAAGAAGCTATCGGTTTTGTAATAGTAGCCGAGTCGTTGAAAAAGATTTTTTGCTTTTTCATTACGATCCAAAAGCAAAGACCAGTGCTCTTGCACCAACTGAGGTAAAAGATCTTGAACTTCTTCAGCGGTCGGTTTTCGCTGTCTTGGATTTTCAATGGGAAGAGCATCAAGAAACTGACCTTCTTCATATTTCAAACTCATGGTCTTTTCATCAAAGATCAGTCGAGATTTTATTTGAAATTCAGACCCAAAATAGTTCAAGACTTCCTTTGGCGTGAGTCCCCGGGCCCAATCAATGCGTGCTTCACGTTGGATCAGAGCACTTTTCAGAGGGAGCAGAAAGTCCAGGGTTCTCACTTGGCTGGTGGGGGAAAGATCTAATCCATAGCCATCCCGGCGAAGCAAAGATCTTTCCTGTGGTTTTCTTCGTCGACACAGTTGATCTCCGAAAGCGGGAATCAAAATTTCATTGAGATTTGATTCTAGGTTTTTCTTCTCGCCGGATTCATTGGCAGTCAGGAGAGATTTCAATTGCTCATAGGTTTTTCGGTGCTGGAAGGGAAGGCTTTTTCTTCGAAGAAGATCTTCAAAATGATGAATTCGCTCACTGAGATCACACTCTTCTGATCCCGCGGGATAGCCCAAGTCCTTCTCTGAGAGCAGAGTCCCGAGGATGGCGCCCAATTCGAATTGCTTTTTAGTTTCCGCAATGGTCAGCAAATGAGAGATTCTGGTAGGAAGTGGAAATTGGAGAATTCGCTTCCCAAGGGCTGTGATTTCGCCACTGGGCCCCAGAGCTTTGATCACTTTTAAATACTTGAGAGCGCTTTGCAAGGCAGGCTTTGATGGTTGATCGAACCATGTGAAGTTGACAGCGTCTTGAATTCCTAAAAAGGCCAAGAGCAGCATGACTTGAGAGAGCTCAGTCCGATGAATCTCGGCGATTTCATGATCTTGAAAAGCGGAGTGTTCCAGCTGTGACCACATTCTCAATGTGGTGCCAGGAAATTGACGGGCAGAGCGTCCGGCTCGTTGAGTTGCTGAAGCTTTGGAAATTCGTTTGAGCTCCAGAGACACCAAATCTAAGTTCGGATCATAATCAGAAACTCGAGCCAGTCCTGAATCAATCACGGTGTCAACGCCATCCAGGGTGATGGCCGATTCAGCCACATTGGTGGCTAAAATCAAACGTCTTTGTTTCTTTGGCAGCAGCACTTTTTTCTGTTCCTCAAAATTGAGCTGCCCGTGCAAAACCTCGATCAAGAGCTGAGAACCCAAGGATGAATTTTCCAGAATGGTTTTGAGTTTTTGGATCTCTCCAACTCCGGGAAGGAAAAACAGAAGGTCCCGTTGGGCCCGAGGAATTGAGAGCGCTCTTTTCAAAGTCTCTTGGGCACGGTCAAAAAACTCATCCCGGGTGTGCAGTATTTGAGAATGCGGGGCAAACTGAATTTGCAGTTCTTGCACTTGGCCCGGGACATCGATGACTTCAGCGTCAGGTAGAAATTTTTTTAAGCTTTCTGTGTTGAGAGTTGCACTCATGACAAGAATTTTGAGATCCGTGCGTTCCAGCTGCTGCAATTCCCGCAGCAGTCCCAGCGCAAGATCTGTGTGAATCGATCGCTCATGAAATTCATCGAGTATCACTAGACTCACACCACTCAGTTGTGGATCACGGATCAGATGCTGCTGAAGCGTGGCTTCGGTCATAAAAATCAAACGCGTATGATGGTTCCACTTCTTTTCGAAGCGAACTTGATAGCCCACTTCATTCCCAAGCTCGAGATGGTTTTCTTCAGCAATTCGGGCCGCTGCGGCTTGGGCAGCGACTCGTCGAGGTTCTAAGACCAGCACTTTTCCCTTCAAAGCTTGAGTCAGGGGCCAAGGTAAACGAGTGGTTTTTCCCGACCCAGGCGCTGCTGACAAAATCGTGGTGGAACCTTTGAGTACAAGTTCAGTGATCTTTGCTAAGTGAGGATCAATGGGAAGCGGAATCAAGCTCAACGGAATTTTCCTTGGGCGGGAAAAATCATCAAAAGAAATTCAGCTTTCTTAGGGTAAGAGTCGATGGAAAGCTGCGCTCCCGAGCCTTCCCACACCCTTTCTGTGCTTTGGGTAAAATCAAGACCCAGCAAGCCTTGAGATTCTGGAGCGAGAGTCTTCCATTCTTCCAATGTTTTTCGAAAACGATAGGGTGTATCCATAAAAACGACGGGAGTTTTTTCAGAGCTGAGCTTTTTCCAGAATTGAACTCGTTCTTCGGTTTCTTGGGGAATAAATCCAGCAAAGTGAAATTGATCAATTCTTCGTCCCGAGAGTGAAAGGAGCATCATCAATGAGGAGGGGCCAGGCACGGAGTACACGGGAATCTTGGCTTGCCGGCACACTCTCACAAGATCAGCCCCCGGATCACAGAAGCCTGGTGTTCCGCAGTCGGTGATGAGGGCCACATCCTTCTCAGCGCAGATCTTTTTTAACGCCTGGAGCTCTTCACTTGTGGTGTGCTCATTGAGAAGGGGATATTCTTTCCCCGAGATTCCATGGCTGCGCAGAAACGCAGAGCTCTCTTTTCTTTCCTCAAGAATGATCACTTCGGATTTTTTTAAAATTTCGAGGGCCCTCAGCCCAATATCATCCTTATTGCCGAGAGGCGTGGCCACTAAAGTTAAACTTCCCAATTTGACTCCTGCGAACAGTGTATCAATCAGTGAGAAGAAATAAACTTTTTCATTCGATTTTCAACATCTTTTGCCACAGGGCTCACACTGCGAGCCATCAGGTGATGGGGGACTCGGGGTCCCTTTCGATCTTTATAGAGAACAATTTGACGATCCAGAAAGTTACGTTCCACCGTTTCAAGGGAGGTGTGAATATCCACCACTTTGTCCTCAGGGGACAAGAACATCAAAAACTGACTCAAATTCCTGTCCCTGGTCAATGCTACCGCCTCAGTGGAGCCAACATTTCCTGATGAAATCTGCGTGTTCGTTGGTGATTTCTGTTTCTTGTAAAACAAGAAACAGAAATTCCGTCCGATTTCCTTGTTGTCTCGAGTGAGGTAGGTAGTTAGAGGACGGAGTTCTACTGAAGGGACAGTAATTTGAGTCAGTTTTAGACTTTCACAGAAAGCCCATCCTTCAAGGCCCTCTTCTGAGCTTGCATCGCAGGCAGCAATCCAATGAGAGCCCCTAAGATCACCGTCAAAGTCATTGCCATCCACCCTTGCGGTCCAATCCAAGCACCTGTGAGGTAGAGCCCCAGTTGATTTTCCAAGAAACCTTTCAATAGCCAAAAGCTGAGAACATGCAAAACAACACCTGCAATCACACCCAAAACACTCAGCAAAAAGGACTCAGCCACCAGTAAACTGGCCAGCTTCAGGGGCGATGCCCCAAGACTGCGAAGAATCGCCATTTCGCGACGCCGTTCATTCAATGACGTCAGCAGTGCAATCAATAACGAGATCAGCCCCACAAAGATGACAAGCCATCCAATTGAAAAAAGAACTGCTTCCACAAATTCTAAACCTCGCCACAGTTCCCCCAAAGTCACTCCAGGAATGATCGCAAGAAGAGCTTCATTCTCGTAAGTGTTGATCTCTCGCTGCAACCGCAAAGTTTCAATGCGAGATTTCGTTCTTAAAAAAAAGGAAGTGATTTGAGTCGTCTTTAAATCCTCGGCTCGAACTTGATCTTGAGGAATTGCAGACTCTCTGGTGGGTTGAGCACCACTTTGCCAATCAATGTGAACGGCCTCGAGCCCCGCAAGGGTGATATACAGGGATCGATCCAGTGCTGTCCCTGTCTTTTTCAATATTCCTGAAACGCGGAAAGGCTTATCATCGTGAAAAAGAATCCCCTCCCCTTTGGTCACACCGTGAGCAATCACTACTTTTTGACCCAGCTGATAGTTCAATTTCTTCGCAACATCAGCTCCCAAGACCACATCCCAAATCCCCTGCGCTCTTTGGCCCTCGGCGAGTTCGATCGTTCGATCTTTGCGAAAACGATAGTGCTCATAAAAATTGTCATCCGTCCCCACCACTCGAAATCCCCGATGGCTATCACCAAGACTGTAGGGAATTGTCCACTCGACAGCTGGATGCCCTTTGAAAAACTGATAAGTCTCCATGGAAATGTTATTGGTGGCATTTCCCATATTGAAAACCGTGTAGAGCAAGAGGTTCAGTGGTCCACTTCGCGCCCCAACAATCAAATCAGTCCCAGAAATAGTCGAAGTAAACCCTTCCTCGCTAGCACGTTTCGCACGATCGACTGATAGAACAAGAGCGATGGACAGGGCCACCGAGAGCACGGTTAGGGCGGAGGTCACTCGCCGATTCCATAAACTTTTCCCCGCAAGTCGAAGAAAAAACATTAACTTCTCCCTCGTGAAAGCTCAGAGAAAGCAATGCTTTGATCAAAGAGCTTTTCTAAGGAACGATCATGGCTCACAAAAAGAACTGTGCTTTTGACCTTTCGTGCTTCTTGAAAAAGCAATTTCAGAAATTTCTCTCGGTGATCATAGTCCAGCGCACTTGTCGGCTCATCGGCGAGGATTAATTCGGGTTCACCAATGAGAGCTCTCGCCAGAGCCACTCTTTGCTGTTGTCCGATCGAGAGCTCCGTGACCGGTCGGTGTTGAAGCTCCCCCATTCCCAACGATTCGAGGAGCTCAGAGATTTTTTGAGAACTGTCGCCGACTTTCTTTCGCTTGACCTCACTCATTTCAAGGGCCAGCTGCACGTTCTCTTGGACATTTAAGTAGGGGATTAAATTGAAAGACTGAAAAACATAACCCAAGTGATCAGCTCGGAAGCGATCTCTCTCCAAGGGACCCAAAGCTGAAACCAAGGTTTCGCCAATTCGAACTTCTCCTGCATTCTCTTTTTGAATCCCAGCAAGAATTTCGAGCAAGGTGCTCTTCCCGCAACCACTCGGGCCAGAGAGAAAACACATTTTTCCAGCGGGAATTTCCCAGTCTGGGATATTCACCACCCAAGAGGTTGAGGACGGGTATCGAAATTGGAGGTTCTTCAACGTGACAGTCGCCATGATTACTTGTAAGACTCCACTCTCTCTCCCACCATGGTGAAAGAAGTTTCCCCATAAAGATGGCGTTTGCTCTTGAGATTCAGCTTTCCGTAGATCCAAATGGGACCCCACTGAACTTCCACTTCTTTCCCAGAAGGCATTTCAACAAGTACCATCTGATTGGGCGGAGGTGGCGGCACATGGATACACGCTTGAGGGCTTGGAACGAGCAGAAACTCAGCCACTGATCTCATGTTATCTTCTAAGGGGACCATAAACCCTGGAATCCTGACGAGTTGACCGTCCAAAGTTTCGAGCTCGCTGGGAGCTTTCCCCGTTATGTAATCAAGCTCCCCGAGCAGTCGCCAATCCACTTCGACAGCTCCCCCCAGAGATAAGGCCGATCCCCCTTTGAACAAAAGGTACCCCAAGGCTGCGGAAGCCACAAAAGCGGCCAGAAAAATGAGCACTTTAGTTCGTTGCATAGCCCAATCCTAGGTTCATCAGAGCTGAAAGGATATCGTTGAAACACCTCGTTAAAAGCGATATGTATGTCCTATGAAATTACAACCAGCCCGAGGCACCCAAGATCTCCTTCCTGACACTGCTAAAGTCTTTCGCGCCATCGATGATTTCGCCTTTCAGAAAGCTCAAACTTATGGCTTTGAACCCATCTCCACGCCCATTTTCGAGTTCTCTGAAGTGTTTCATCGCACCCTCGGCGAAAGCTCGGATGTCGTTTCCAAAGAGACTTATACTTTTACGGATCGTGGTGGCGAATCGCTCACCTTGAGACCTGAGGGGACCGCAGGCGTCGCTCGGGCCTTTATCTCAAATGGGCTCGCACAAAATTTACCCTTGCGCCTTTACTACTCGGGTCCCATGTTTCGCTATGAACGTCCCCAGAAGGGTCGCTATCGACAGTTTCACCAAATTGGCGTTGAAGTCCTTGGACTAGAAACTCCTGAAACCGATATTGAGTGTATTGCTTTAGCTCATGACCTTCTGATCGGCCTTGGACTCGCGGACAAAATTCAGCTCGAGATCAACACTCTGGGTGATAGTGAATCGCGCTCCAAGCATCGCGAGAAACTGGTTGAATATTTAAAAAAATATCAAGCCGATCTCTCTCCGGACTCTCAGATCCGTCTTGAAAAAAATCCTTTGAGAATTTTGGACTCTAAAGACAAAAAAGATCAAGAGATTCTCGTCGGCGCTCCGGCTCTGCATGAATTTCTCAGCCCTGAGTCCCAAATGTTTTTTGAAAAAGTCCTTCAGGGTTTAGAGACTTTAAAAATCCCCTACCTTCATCAGAAAAATTTAGTGCGCGGTCTTGATTACTACGTGCACTCTGTTTTCGAGTTCACCACCACCCATCTCGGAGCGCAGGCCACTGTTCTTGGCGGAGGTCGCTATGACGGCCTTATTGAAATCATGGGGGGCCAAAAGACGCCAGGAGTCGGTTGGGCTTGTGGACTTGAGCGACTGGCACTTCTCACAGAGCCCAACTTCGGCCAAAGACCCTCTCTTCAAGTGGCGGTGATCTCTGCTGAAGAGGCCAGCGAAGCGGAATGTCTCAAAATTTCTCATGAACTGAGAAACCACAATATTCGCTCAGAGACACTCTTTGGTGGTAACGTGGGAAAGAAACTGAAAAGAGCCAATAAAATCGGTGCACACTTTGCATTGATTCTTGGCTCAAGTGAATTGGATCAAAGGGCCGTCACTCTGAAAAACCTAGGAACTGGCGAGCAGAAAACAGTCCCGCGGGATGAACTGCTCTCTCACTTAAAAATTTGAACCTCACTGAGAACTAAATTCTTCGGTGGATTTTGACGGACTGAGCTTTGCCCCAACCTGGAAATGGCAGAGCTTCTCGTCTTCCCCAAACAAAAAGCAGACCAAGTCCGATCGCCATCACCACCAGCGAAAGCCATTGTCCTCGCGTCAAATCCAACCATTGATACCCCACATGAGGATCTGGCATTCTAAAGAACTCACCCACGAAACGAGCGATTCCGTAAAGAACAAGAAACAGAGCACCAACAACTCCAGGAGTTCGTGGCGATCGCCAAAATAGGAAAAGAATCAGAAAAATAAAAAGACCTTCACCCGCAGCTGCATAAAGTTGCGAAGGATGTCTGAGCTCAAGCAAGGGGCTCAAAGCCTGAATGACGACCACATTACCCTGCTGAACTTGATCGATAATCTGATACAGCATCGAGGTCACTTGATTTTGCGCTTCAGGTTGTGTTCGATACTGATCGACCCAGCGTAACCAATCTTCATTGGAAACACCCAGCTGTGAGGTCACATTGGACAAAGAGGCCAGTTTTGAAAACTCATAGGCTGGCCAATTTAAAATATCGTGGGGAAACTTGATACCAAAAGTATAATCCGCAGGGGCAGCTCTCCCCACCAGCTCGCCATTGAAAAAATTGGCGATTCGTCCGAAAAAGATCCCCACAGGAGCTGTGACGGCGACAAGATCAAAAAGATAAAGTTGAGAAACTCCTGTTTTTGCTGCGAAGAGAATACACGCAAGAATCAACCCTAAGATTCCACCATGAGCTGACATTCCGCCTTCATTCAGTGCAAAGACTCCCCAGAATGGGAGAGTGCCTTTAAATTGCACAAACAAACTGGGATCGTAAAACAAACAATACCCTAAACGTCCGCCGAGGAGAATTCCCACAGCACCCCAAGTGATAAAATCACTGACTTGCTTTACGTGCAGTCCAACTTTTTGCCGGGAACACATCCAGGAAATAAAAATGTATGCAAAGAGAAAACCCAAGAGATAAGAGAAGCCGTACCAACGCAACCCAAACTCTCCACTTATTCTATAGATAAACGGATCAAATTGATGAATCATGCGTTCATCATAAAATCGAGATCTCTGATTCTGCAACTCATCATTTTAGACTTGGGGGGACAAAAAGAGACTTTTCTCAAAAAAAAAGTGGTCCTCGTTCCTTTGAGTTGAGACAATGAAAGCAGATGTTTTGAGAGGTCATATGCAGAATCAAAATAGAATTCAATGGCAACGCATTGATTGGACGACCACATTGTTTTTGACAATCACTCCCGTGGTTTGCTTCGTCCTTGTTCCCCTTTACCTTTGGTACTGGGATCTTTCTTGGGCGATGATTTCCTTCAGTTTGATTTTTGCAGCACTCACGAATCTTTCGATCACTGCTGGTTATCATCGTCTTTTCTCGCACCGAGCCTATGAAGCACACCCTTGGGTCCGTGCCTTTTGGCTTCTCGTCGGCGCTTCCGCGTTTCAAGGTTCAGCTTTAAAGTGGTCCGCAGATCATCGAAAGCACCACAACAAAGTGGATAGCGAAGATGATCCTTATTCGATCAATAAGGGATTTTGGTATGCCCACATGGGATGGCTCTTCCTCAAAGATTCTACGGATCCCCATCCCACAGCAGCTGATCTCGAAAAGGATTGGATGGTCGTGCTTCAGCATCGCTACTATGTAGCTTTTGCGATCTTGATGGGATTTGCGGTGCCGGCTTTTGTGGGATGGTTGATGGGAGCCCCCTTTGCTGGATTTCTTTTTGCAGGCGCACTTCGTATTGTTCTCACACAGCAGTCAACTTTCTGTGTGAATTCTCTCACTCACACCTTTGGAAAGCGCCCTTACAGCGAGGAAGTTTCTGCACGAGACAGTTTTTGGGTGGCTGTGATCACTCATGGTGAGGGATATCACAACTATCACCACCGCTTTCAGACGGATTATCGTAACGGAATTCGCTGGTATCACTGGGATCCGACCAAGTGGACCATCCAACTGCTGGCACTTTTTGGTCTTGCTCAAAGACTAAGGACAATCTCTAAACAAGAAATTTTGAAGGCTCGTTTACAAATTGAAGAACGACGACTTCTTCTCAAAGGCGTTTCCCAAGATAAACTTCTTCCCATTAAAGAGCGAATTCTCACAGCCGGTGAGGCCCTTCGACAGCTCCGCAGAGACTATGAGAGCTTGAAAGTCTCTATGAACGAATCCTCTCAAGCTCGACTGGAACAACTCAAACTGCAAATGGAAGAAAAAAGACTCGAGTTTGAGTTTGCTCTGAAACAATGGAGAATCTATTTGGATGCCAAGTCTGGAGCCTTTACCTCATGAATCGACTTCATCAGTCTTTGCTCTCTGTCATCTTTTTGAGTTTCATTTCCTGCTCACCTCTGCCCGAGGCCCTTGCAGATAGTTCAGGAAAGTTTGATTTTCGAGGAAAGGCACAATCCAAGTCAGAATCTCGCTGGACGCTTCAGCAGTGGCTCGAACAAAAAGATCGCAATCGCATGATGGATCTTTGGTTGGCGATGAATGCGCCATCCCCCTACGAGTTCTATGTGGGAGGGAGCCATCGTGAGCTCGAGGACAGCCTGGGATCTGAAACGTTCAGTGCCGCTCAATTTGGAGCTTTTGCAACTGTTCTAGGACTTGAGGCAGATTACCAAAAGAAATCGGGAGATGATCAGAACTCGATCTCAGGAAATCTGGCATTGCGAATTGCTGGAAATGCTCAGCAGGGGACTCATTTGAATCTTCTCTACGGCTTAAGAACCCTGAAAGATGAAGGTGCCAATCCGAAGGAACTGAAGCAAAGTTTTTGGGGAGCAGAACTCAATCTCTATCTCAATCGTCATATCGGGCTTTCAGGGAAATACCTTTCTTATGTGAAGAAGAATATTCCAAGCCTCGGAGAGCTCTCTGAGACAAACACTCGCGGGGGTTTGTTTATTGATTTTTCATTTGTGAGAGTTTTCGGTCATTTTTATGAGACCCAACAGAAAACTGATTTAAATGGCTCTGTTTCTCAAAACAAAAGGACCGGCTCGGAAGCCGGTCTTCTCTTTTTCTTTTAAGCTCAGTTTACTTCAGCTCTTGAAAAGCACCGAGTCCATTGAGTGCAAACGCTTGGGATTGTTCAATGCTAGAAATGGCACTTTCAACTTTCCATTGCACCAGAACTTGCATTCCAGCAACTGGCTTCGCTTTGGAACCCATGTTGTAAATGGTCGGCACAGTGGCCGTTGCATTAAATGTGAACCCCCACAAAACATCCAAATTCACTGGACTCACTGTTGCGTAACCGATGTACTTTCCAACCCCATCCGCTGAGCCACCGTAGAGATAAGTCACACGGTAAGTGAAGTCGACAACCGTAATTCCATAAACGTTTTTGAAGGTTGAGCGATAGGCTTTCGAAGTTGGAAACTGCCAGCCTTCAAGATCATCCCAGCATTGAGCGCCCGCAGGCATTGCTGTGGCAACATCAGTTTTGAAGTTTACAACAGGTTTTCCAGCTTCAACAATTTTCCAAATCTTCTTGCCGATATTAATAATCTTATCCACCATCATATCCAGCTGATCGAGAGGATTCACTTCTCCGGCAACGGCCCCTGCAGCATTGTCAGCGAGATCTGTCCCAGACAGAGGTGTTAAGCCCCGACAATCCACCGAGCCAATGCCACCATTTGCCAGCAGGGTTTCTGGATGGGAAACCTCTTCCGTTCGAACTTCAGTGATTTGAAGATAATTCGGGCTTTCAGTTTGTGCCCAAGAAACAGAACCCATCATGATAACAAGTGCAAATAACTGGATCATTCGCAATCCCCTTTGAGTTGATTTTCCTTGCAGTCTTACAGAGACCTACACCTCGGAAACAACTGACAATTACACTTTGAACTTTTTTACAAGAGGTAGGGTTAAAAGGAAACCAGGCTATTTCCGCCAAATAAGAACAAGGCTGGGGAGAAACTCAGACCGTGTGCGAGTGACATTTTCTGCCGTGCCTGAAATCGTCTCTTGATCATAAGTCACGGAGTTCCATGTGCCTCGGACACCCAAACTCCAGGCCCCTTTCAGCTCTAAATTTAAGCTGAAGCCCCCAAAAAAACCGGAACCCTGCCAGTCTGCGGTGATTCCCCCACTGGTGTACTGAGCGTCTGACTTCAAGTTATAGCCTGCAAAAAGTGAGAATCTCTTTTTCGAATCCAGCATCCAAAAGACAACGGGTCCCATCTCTGTGGCCGAATAGTTAGAATCCGTCTCCGCATCGATGACCTTTGAGTTTTGATGAAAGTGAAATCCTCCATACCAACGAGACTTGCTATCGAGACCGGCGAGAAGGTCGAGATGAAAAAAGGTTTGAGACTCGGACTGAGCTTCATCAGGGTTAAATGAAGATTGATAGTAATAGCCACCCACCTCAGCACTGAGATCGGCAAAGACACAGGTCGGAAAGAAGCCAATGAGGATAAAGATCCACCTACCCATAGCGTTGTGTTCGGCATTTTTTGAGACAAAACCGAGTCTGGGATTAACTTGGCTTTAACAATCTAGCAGCGAAAAAACCGTCACCGGCCACTTGATCGGGATCCAGCCTGAGCTGCTGAGCCAAGGTCCAGTCGGGATTCTGCTTCAGAAACGCTTGGACCTGGAGCTCATTCTCGGACGGCAGAACACTGCAAGTCGCATAAACAAGCACACCACCAGGCTTCACCATCATCGAATAGTCTTCCAAGATTTGCTTTTGAAGACTTCGTAAATCTTGTATTTGCTGGAGACTCAGCTTCCATTTTGCATCTGGATTTCGGCGGAGCACTCCCAGGCCCGAGCAGGGCACATCCAATAGCACTCGGTCCGCCATCCCCTCCTGCCGTTTAATCACCTTCTTAGATTCAATGACTTTGGTTTCCACAATATCAATGCCATTCCGGCGAGCTCTTCTTTTGAGCTCCTCGAGCTTCCATTCGTGAATGTCCATGGAAATGAGCTTTCCCTTATTCTTCATGAGTGCAGCTAAATGAAGCGTTTTTCCGCCGCCTCCCGCGCAGGCATCAATGATCCGCTCACCTGGTTGAGGATCCACAAGCTTTGCGACTTTCTGAGAGCTCCGATCTTGAACTTCGAAGAAACCGCTCTGAAAAGCTTTCGTTGAAAAAATATTCTTTCTTTCATCTAACGTGAGCGCCCCGGGAACTCCCGGCACCTCTGAGGTGGCAATATTTTCGCCTTTCAACATTTCTCGCAGGTGCTGGAGATCACCTTTCAAAGTGTTCACTCTGAGATCCACAGGAGCTTGCTGATTCAAAGATTTCAGCAGCGGTAACCACCGCTCTCCCAGCTCAGACTGCCCTAATTCATAAAGCCAATCCGGGACAGAGTTCTTCTCGGCCTCGGTCATCGAACTCTGGGGGTGAAAATGAAAACCTGCAAATTCTTCGAAGGCCGGAAGATCTCCGTGCCCTGCAAAGTGGGCCCCGACTCGCCAACAAATGGATCGGCGGCTCAGCAAATCGTTCTCTTGAATCTGAGCTTGTTTCCCCAGTCGTCGCCACCACCTGACGATATCATAGAAATTCTCGGCCACCCACTTGCGATCGCGTGCTCCGAGTTTTCTTTGCGCTTTGAATGTTTTCTCAAGCACTTTATCAGCATAGTGGTGCTCAAGAAAAACCTGCTCAAGACAAGAAACAAGGACTAAAAATAAGGGACGATGGATTCGTGACAAGAAAACTCTCTCTTAGAAAGACCAAACAGCTCCGGCAGCGAGAGATGTGCCATTGAATTGCCCACTGGACAACAAAAGAATATGGTTTTTCATTCCAAACTCGACAAAGAAACCCGCATTGGTCTCAGCAAGATCCATCATGCGAAGGCCCGCCACCAATTGATAATCAAAACTCAAGTTCGACTCTTCGGGAACTTGCTTTGAAAAAATACCCAATCCAGCGCCAAAACCAAAATAAAACGGAAATCGACTTTGCCCCAGAGGGAAGGTCAAGAGCGGTAAAAGTGAGATCTTCTGCGCACGCTGATCATCGAGCTTGTACTCGGTAAAATCTAAGCGCAAGGCCACATCCAGAGCCCCCCATTGATCCGTAACATAAGTGACTCCGAAAGTGGATTTGCCCAAATTTTCACGTTTTGAGCCACCTTTCCAATTGTAGGCTGAAGAGCCGACGAAGCTCCCTAAATGAAGCATCAGGAGATAATCCGTGGGAACTCCTCCATCGGAAGCGACTTCTCGAGCTGTCACGGTGTCTGGATCGACTCCTTTTTCAAAGTATTTTGCGGCGGCTTTTCGCCCAACGACAGGATCCTGGGCATACACAGAAGCCAGTGAAAAAAATGACAGGAAAATCGCTGTGGTTATGGCTCTTTTCATACTTATGACTATACGCGAAAAGTGGCTCTGGTCAACGCGCTTGACCCCAGTTCTCAACCAAACTACGGTGTTTTTGAGAGAGGCAGGACCAGACCAATGAAATGCCCCTATTGCGGCCACAACGAAGATCGAGTCTTAGATACCCGAGAGCACAAAGAAGGCGAAGTTATCCGACGTCGTCGAGAGTGTCTTAAATGCAAAGCTCGATTCTCAACGACTGAAACCTTGAGTTTATCATTTCCTTTAGTCATTAAAAAAGATGGCCGCCGAGAACCCTTTAGCAAAGAGAAAATTCTTCGAGGCCTCCAAGCCGCTTGTCAAAAACGGCCCGTGAGCCTGTCACAAATGGAATCAGTCGTTGATCGGCTCTCTGTGTGGGTGATTAATCGAGGCGAAAAGGAAGTTTCTGCGCGTCTTCTGGGGCAAAAGCTGATGCGAGAACTTCGTTTACTGGATGATGTGGCTTACGTCCGTTTTGCCAGTGTCTACCGTACATTTAAAGATGTTCAGGAGTTTGTTGAAACTCTTGAAGGCGAAAATGAAGAGCTCTATGATCCTAATGCTCAGCTGCTGTTAAAACCTGAATTGAAGACCGACTTTAAAGAGGAAGATCAAGATGCGTCGCCAGTCGAGAGAAATCGCCCTGCAGATTCTGTTTCAAATTGAGTTTGCTCCTCAAATTGAATATTCCGAGTTCCTCGAAGTTTTCGAGCAGTCCTACGACCAAGAGACTTTGGATTTTGCGGATCTCCTGATCACTGGAGTGAAGTCCCACAAAGAGCAAATTGATGCGATGATCACTTCTTCAGGATCACATTGGTCGCTGAATCGTATGGCCATTGTCGATCGCAACATTTTGCGAATCGCTATTTTTGAAACTAAAATTATGCCTGATCCCAGCAAGCCCTCAATCGCCATTAACGAAGCCATCGAACTCGCAAAGAAGTTCTCAACCACCGAGAGCGCGGGATTTGTGAACGGTGTGCTTGACCAAGTGACTCAAGTCTAATGTCTGTTCAAGTCCTGACTCAAATCAATGCTCATAATCCTGGTCATGACCTCTGGATTCTTCCTTTGAATTCGAGAAATTCATCGGCGTTGCGGGTCGACTGGCTCATGAATTTTCAAAGAGCTCGCGCTGAAACTTACACTCCGGAAAGAATCGATTCTGAATTGGCAGAGCTTCTCAAAGAAACAGATCTTCCTTTTTATGAAAATAGAACACCAGAGACTCCGCTCATGATTGCGCCTCGCTCCTCTTTATCTGCGCGATGGATTGTGTACTTTGATTTTGCAGATATGACTCCCGAGTTGAGTCGCCAAGTGGAGCAAGTCTGGATCTCGCTCGGAAAGCCTTCTTTGCGAATTTTCTTACCGGAATCCGTGACTTCTCAGGAATTTCAGCGAAAATGGAATCAGCTCAGTCAAATAAAGGACTATTCCCTCGTCTCAGAATAGGAGGAGCTGGATGGAAAAAATCTCACGCCTACTGTGGAGTCAAATTCAACGGTTTCAACTGAAACTCCAAAGGCTCCTCGAACCCAAGACCCTCACCCCTCAGCTGAATCAGGAACTGCGATCTTTTGAAGTGAGCTCAGACATCAGCCAGCTCGAGTACTTGGGTGATGATCTCCCCCAAGATCCTCAGGAACGCTGGGTCGTTACGTTCTCGAGACTTCATCCTTACTTTGAAGCCGGCATGATGTTGTCGAAATACCAAGATAAAAGATGGGTCGCGGTTGCGGCATTTAAACGCGGGCAATTTTTTCCTCTTTCCCTCGAAGATGCTGAAATTGTTTTTCCCTTTCCAGACATGGGAACTCACGAGATTCGCCAGGTCACCCAAGAATCTTTTCGGAAGAATCTTGCCACTTTTGGCCTGATCAAGAATTCTGAAACTAAGGTACTCACCATCAGCCCTCAGGCTGGCCTGATCTATTTATTCACTTCAGAGATGCCAGATCCTTGGCTAAAGACGGTGATCAGTGCCGTTCATCGTGAATTGAGCAGTATTTATCGCCGGGATCTCTGATGAGCACGAGCACAATCTACATCATTTCCGATGGAACCGGCGAAACTGCCGCGACCATGATCCGTGCTGCTCTTGTGCAATACTCGGATCAAGAAATTCAAATCGTTCGCTGTAAAAATATTAGAACGGAAGATCAAGTTCTTCCCTTGATTGATGAAGCTGCTGATCGAAGAGCGATGGTCGTCTACACCGTTGTTTCAGCGCAGTTAAGGTCCAAAATTTTTGAACGCGCCAGCTCCCGAGGAATTCCCGCCATTGATTTGATGGGCCCCGTCCTTAACACTTTGGATAAATTTTTCGGAGGAAGCCACGAAGCTCCAAAGGCCGGCCTTCTGCGAGCTGTGGATGAACAGTACTTTCGCAGAATTGAAGCGATCGAATACACCGTTAAAAATGATGACGGTAAAACTCTTCAAGAACTCGATAAAGCTGACATCATTCTTGTCGGAATTAGCCGCACGAGCAAAACTCCGCTCTCGATCTTTCTCAGCCACAAGGGTTGGAAAGTGGCCAATATCCCCATGGTCCTTCACACTCCACTTCCCGAACAGCTTTTCAAAGTCGATCAACGAAAAATTGTAGGTCTCATGATTGATATGGATTCTTTGCAAAGAATTCGAAAGAATCGCCTTGAAAAGTTTGGTCAAGATCCTGGAGGCGAATACGCTTCCTTAGCAAATATTCAAAAAGAAATTGAATACGCCCATGAGGTCTTCAAACAAAATCGCAAATGGCCCGTTTTTAATGTGACCGACCGAGCCCTTGAAGAGACCGCAGCTGAAATTGTCAGAATCGTTGCTGCACGAATGGGTTGGCCCGAGTCAGCTCTTTTTTAGGCTCTTTCTTGCTGCATCAGCGCCTGGTAAAGCACTTCAGACATTTTTGCAAGATCTCCGCCCTTTCGGTAGTAATAGAAAAACTCCACATTGTAAGAGAACTCTTTGATGAGGACATGATTCAGACGCCCCATGCGCACCTGCTTTTTAATGCTTGTCGCCGGCAAAAATCCCCATCCCAATCCAGATTCAATCACTCGCTTGAGAGTGCCCACATTCGTTGACTCAAAAGTCGGCGTTGAATCGACACCTGCTTGCGAAAGTGCTTTATCGAGAGCGTGATTGAAGTTGGGATACTCACCGGTAAAAAGAATCACTGGATATGTGGTGTACTGAGGCAGACTGATTTGTTTGGGCATATCGGTATCTTTTCCGGTGCCCACCAACCACATCTCTTCTTTGAACAAAAACTTCTTCTCAGCTTCACCAAGCACAGTCGAGTACTCAGACTGTGTGTCTGGAAGAATCAACACATCGAGAAGGCCTTTTTTAAAATCTTCAATGAGGTCTTCGCCCTTGGAGTAATCAATTTTAATGTTCAGGTCAGGATTATACTTCAAGAGCCGACCGACAATAGGACTCATGAGCTGCACCCCCAAAGAGTTCAAAGTCCCCACCCGAAGATTTCCCTTGAGCTCAGCGCCCATGGTCTTGATGGAGGTCTCTGCCTGCTGAGCCATTTGAAGGATCTTCTTGGCATAGTCAAAGAGCACTTCCCCTTGAAGAGTGGGACGAATCTGCCGCACCCCTCTCACCAAAAGATCCACACCTAGATCTTCTTCGAGGTTTCGAATCTGTTGGCTGATCGCAGGCTGGGTCAAGAAGAGCTTATCAGCCGCTCCTGTCATGCTTCCTTCGCTGATCACGGTCACAAAAGATTGTAATTGATAAAGGTTCAGCATGGATTCTCCCTTGTTGTTCCCCTTCATTCGTGGTTAGAATTTTGTAAAAAGGGGCAGTCATGAGACCACTATTCTATCCAACTTTAATCCTCGCCATGATCTTAACGACTTGGTCCGCTGATGCCAAAGTATTTCGAAATGCCTATGTCTCTTTTGAGCTTCCCGATTCTTGGAAGTGCGCCCTTCAGCACACAGAATGGGTGTGCCGCAGTGAACAAACAAAAGAATCCAAAGAGGCCATTATCATTCTGACGGCGAAGGAAGTCGGCCCCACGGATAGTTTTGATTCCTACACCCAGCATTTAAGCCAAAGTCAGACGATCAAAACTCGGGTTGGTGGCCAAGTTTCTTCGCGAGTTGTTTACGCGCCCAAACAGGTGAAGATCAACGATCAAGTTTGGATTGATGGTCTTCAGCAGAGCTCAGAGGTGGTCAACTATTTCACTCGTTACTTGGCCACTATCAAGGATCGTATCGCAGTGCTTGTGACTTTGAGTGCTCATAAAGATTTTTACACGAAATACAGTCAGGATTTTTACAAAGCCGTGATGAGCCTTCGTGTGATCGCCACGAGCAACCTGCTCGCAAAACCTGAGTTGGGACCCTTGAGACCCGGGGGTGAAATGATCGGTGGCTCGATTGGAGCGGCCATGCCCTCAGAGCTCGATGAGAGCGGACTCAACGAGGCTGTTGGCGAAGGAGGATCTGCCGGCGGCACCCAAAATTTGATGATTGGCTTAGCGCTGGTTCTCGCCGCTGTCGGCGGTTACATCCTGATGAAATCAAAGAGGTCTTAACGGGCCTCTTTGATGGTCAGAGGAATTGCTAAGGCCTTGAGCTGCTCCTCCACAGCCTCACGATCTGAATACACCACAATCTGCAGCTCGCTCGGCACGATGAGCTTCTGAATCGCCTCATGAACCTGGGACTTTGAGATGGAATTCACATTCTGATTAAAGTTTTTCAGATAGTCGTCACTAATCCCGTAAAGTCGAAGGAGCATCATATTAAAAGCCATCCGGTCTGTGGTCTCCAGAGCTGCAGGAAATTGACCAATCAAGACTGACTTTGCCGCCGAGAGCTCCCGGGAGGTCATCCCCTCAGTCCGATACTCCTGCAAAGCCTGAAGAGTTGTCTCAATGGTTTCTTTGACTTTTTCATGACGAGTAAAAGTGCTCACTTCGAAGAGACCTGGCTCCCGCCGAGCATCAACCTGAGAATAAATGGAATAGGTCAACCCTTTGTCGTCACGAACTTTCTGATTCAGCCGGGAAGCAAAAGCTCCCCCCAAGGTCATGTTTGCCAAACGATACTTCAGAAAATTGGGATCAGTCCTCTGAATTCCAATTCTCGACATCCGAATTTGAGTTTGCTGGAGACCTTTTTGATGAAACAAGATCACTCTCTGACTTTGATTCTTGACCTCCGGCGCTGAAGCTAATTGATCAGATTCCCGATATTGCCATTTCTTAAATTGCTGAAGAAGAGACTCGCGAGTTGCGGCACTGTATTGCCCTGTTACAGCGAGCAAGGCTTCGTTGGGTCTAAAGATTCTAAAGTATTGGCGGATCACATCGGCTCTCTGAAGTTCTTGAACTGATTTCTCTGTCCCCGCTGCGACCTGACCATAAGGATGACTTCCAAAGAGCTCTCGGTCCGTGAGAACATCTGTCCAAGATGAAGGATCATCTTTCATTCTTTGTAGGGAAGCAATCTGCTCGGACTTCTTCTTCGTGATCTCTTTGGCTTCAAAAGCTGGATTCAAAATAACATCTGCAAACAAGGAAGTGAGTTCTTTCTCGTACTGAGTGAGACCACTTGTTGAAACTGTTATATAATCCGAAGTGACACTTTGATTGAGCTCACTTCCCAAATTTTCGAGCTCAGCAGCGAGCTTTGGTGCTGAGCGAGTGGTCGTTCCCATCTCGAGCATCTGAGTCATCAGGAGAGAGACCCCCTCTTTTCCTTGAGGATCCAGAGCTGCTCCTTTCTTGAGGAGAAGTTGAATTCCCAGTCGGGGCAACGAAGAATTGGGGATGAAGAGAACAGTGAGGCCATTTTCCAATTTTACTTCTTCGTAGGGTCTTAATTGAAATTGCCCTTGCTTCGAAGAGAGATGCGAACACGACAGAACAAGAGAGCTCAGTAGAATCAATACGTTCTTCATAGATCCTCAATTTTTCTTAGGAAGTAATGTTGCCGTCACACTTTGTTGGTTTTGAAAATATTGTTTCATGACCCGACGAATATCCTCAGCAGTTACAGCTTTGATCCTTTCAAGCTCACGATAGATTTCTCGGTAATCACCAAACAGAATTTCATTCACAGCTAAGGTTTGAGCCTTTCCATCAATGGTCTGAAGCTTATCGACAAAACCTTTCAGATATTTGTTCTTTGCTCTTTGTAGTTCTGCGGCAGAAACAAG